>JAPYUI010000074.1:0-13452 GCA_029936175.1 Kiritimatiellia bacterium | reverse complement strand
GGCCACTGGTCTTTCCAGTCCGTGATTCCAAGCCCACGGAAGCCATCGCCTCCTCGTCCGAAAATGACTCGTAGTCCCTGAGTCGTTCATCCACCCCCGAATCCTCTGGGATTGAAAGGTTCTTCAGAGATGACGCATCAACCGCTTTCACCTGCAGCGCCGGATCGACATGAACCAGGATAACAGAGATATTGTCTTTCCCACCCGCTTCGTTCGCCTGGTCTATCAGGCGGTCAACCTTCTCCTCCAGCGAGTGCTTTTTGGATACCAGCACCTGGCGTATTTTTCGGTCGTTTAGCATGCCGCTCAGGCCATCTGAACAGAGCAGAAAGGTATCCCCGGGATGGACATCCAGGTACTGGATCTCCGGCTCAACCACGGCCTTGATGCCAATCGCCCGGGTAATCATTCCCCGAAACATCAAGGGAATGTCATTCTCGTTTTTTACCCCGGCCGCCTCTGCAACCGAATGATCCTTGGTGACTTGTGACAAAGCACCCTTTGCGTATCGATACAAACGGCTGTCCCCCGCGTGGAGTATCGTACATCGGCCCGGCTGCGACAGGTCAAAACCGATGAACACCAGGGTGGAACCACTTTGGCGCAAACCCTCTTTCTTCACGTATATACGGATCCGGGCATTCGCTTTTTGTATCGCCCGGCAGACCAGGTGCTCCTTCTTGGCCAGGTTGTTCGCACCGGCCGCGTCCGGCAGGAGTGCCAACTCGGCCCGGATGGCCTCTACCACCTCCCGACTCGCCACGTCGCCGGCCTCTTCGCCACCCATGCCATCCGCTACGCAGAACCAACCAGCGTCGCGTTCCACCTTGATTGAATCCTCGTTATGGCCGCGGACCCGCCCCGTGTCCGACCGCCCGGCCACGGTTAAATAATCATAGCCTGATTTCATAATAAATTCACGAATCCACTATACCCACGCCGCGAATGGGAAACAAAGAAATATTTCCGCTGGGCATCCCTGGGAAGCCCGGCATCCGCTTGGACCATTCGATTACCTTTCCGTCCCCGACCCAGGGCTGCATGATATTACTGCCTGGAGCACTATTCATGGGCATGGGTAAACATTGCAGGGTCGGCACAGCCATATGCTGTATCAGGGAGGAGAGCCCGCATTGATATGCCACTCCTTGAGGGATTTTTGAATACCACCTACTTCCTTTTTATTCCGCAACCAGGGCGTGACGGAATCTCGAATCGGGTGGTCGCGATCACCTATCCGGTCGAGGATGGTAAACAGGACGATCCGATTGGCCTCGTCATGGCTGATGTGCTCGACCACCAGGGCAACTTGAGCCGCTGACAACCGATCCAGGCATGTACTCAAACGCGCGGCCACCACCTGATTGGCTGCACGTATTTCCGTCGCCTGCGCAGGGTCCTGCCTGATCTCAGCAACCACGGCAGCAGGTAATCCAAAAGCACTGTGGTAAAAATGATTAAAAGCCGCATAAATAGCGAGCAGCGCATCAAAATGATTAAACGCCTCCGAGTTTTCCATGTAGGCAGCAATGGCGTTCACCTTGCCGGCATAATCCGCAGGGTACAGGTAGTCCGTGTGGGCAATCAGACGATTGGCACGCCGCTGGAGTCCTTCAGATAAATGGCCGTCGGGCAATGTGCGGAAGGTCCCCGACAAGACCCACTGGTCCATGCGTAATTCCTCCGTCAACGCCGGAAAATCCGAGCCCGCCTGCTTCTCAAGAGTGTGCAGGCTATGTGCCAGGTCCGTGCGCGAATCGGCAGCGATGTGCCCGAGCTTAAACGCAACCGCCCAGAAGTTGATCCGCTCCAGGCGTTTACGCATAACGAGTGGGAGCGCAGCACTCTTGCTGAAGCCCGGAACCTTGAGGCTTTGCATCACCGGGGACTCCGAGGCATCCTCATAGCGACGCAGGGAAGACTGAACCTGCACCCCGCCAAATGCAGAGACTTGGAAAAGACCCTCGCGCAGGCTATTGATATCCAACTCGGCCCGGGCTATCGGCCCCTCCCACACGTTCTTCCGGGACTGGTCCCATTTTAACCGCAGGTCATCCAGCCTTGTGCGATTCGCGGCATCCTTGATGTCGAGGTTAAAAGCCGCGAGGGGCTGCCCGGCGAAGGCGACGGGATCATCCCGCTGCAACTTTCTCAACTCAAGTAAGCGCTGCAACTCGGGACCGTTCTTCCAATCCGTAATGACCGGGCCCTTGACCGTAACGGACTGCTGGCCCTGCGGGACCGTAAACGGCAGAAGGATATCCTTGTAATCCGGGCGGCGAAAGAAGGCCTCGTACATACCCGGCTTCAAGGTGAGGTCTGCGGGCCAGGCCTCAGGCGCTTTACCGGGTCGGATTAATTGCGCGCTTACCTGTAGTTCATCCCCCCGGGCATTCAAGGCCAGGTGGACAGAAGCCTCGGTGGGCATCTTCGGGACGACCGTCATCTCCCCGTAGCCCCCACGGGTCGGCGTAAATGCCTTCCGTTCCGGGACCGCACCGGGCACCGCGGCCGCCACGCGCAAGGTCTCAGCGGTTCCGCTCGCCCGGACCGGGACGGTCAGTAAAAGCGAATTGCCCACGGCCAGGGATTGTTCCGCCTGGCCATTCAGCTGAATCATGGCCAGGACGGTCCCGCCATTGGTCACGTGCAGCAGGTAGCTGGCTAGTTCCTTCTCGATCAGGCTTTCCTCCCGGTTGACGGCTTCCAGGGACATCACGGTACCGAGCTCTTTCTGCCGCGCCTTCAGCCCGGCCATCAGTGTTTCTGCTTTAAACAAGGCCGCCTGCCGGCCCGCACCATCCTGGGCACGGGCTTCACCCAGCAGTCGCGTTAAACGTTCCCCCGTGCGCTGGGCATCCCGGCTGACATCCAGGTTCTTTGCTGCCGCGTACGCATAGGCCGAAGCCATCTCACCGATGGAGGAAATCGTCTGGTCAATACCCTTCAAGGTCCCGTATGACTCCGACTGAAGCGGCTTTATGCGCGCGTGGAAGGTGGCCAGGTCGGCAATGTAGGCCTGGCAGCGTTCGCGTGCCTCGCCCAGCTGCCGTTCCACCCGGGTCAACGCCTGCTCGAAAAGGCCTTTAGGCAGGGCATCCTTGAAGGCCTGCATCTTCTGGTACTCCGTTTCGCCGCCCTCGCAATCGTTGGCGGCGTAACGGGCGATCACGTTGTCCTTCTGGCTCTCGAGCAGGACACTCACCCGGGATACGGCCTTGGCCACGGCCGCATCGAAGGCTCCCTTCTCCGCATCCGGTAACGTGGACACGTCCAGGGTCGCCGCTTTACCCAGGTCGCGAATCACCTGCAATGCCGGGGTCGATGCGTCCGCAAACATGCTCGTCAGTTCAGCAGCGACCTTCCGTGTTTGCGGGTTGAGGTAGACCTCCAGGGTCGTCGCCAGGCTTGCACGTTGTTTCTCCAGGTCCGGGAATGCTGTCAACACCGGGGAAGAAACCAACGCCGGATCCTGTACCTGCACGTGCAATTCCCGCACACTCTCCCCGGACCGGTTCGCCTGTTTTCCCTGTTGTTCAAGGGCGGCAAGGTAAGCGGAAAGGGCGGCTGGCAAAGTGGCCAGGAAACTTCGGCCATCGGCCTCCAGGGATTCGCCCCGGCGGCGAATTTGCTGATCGACCTGATCCCAATCCCGCTCCGTAAAAGCGACCAGGTCCTTGTATGCCTCGTTCGCGGCCTTAACATCCGAGATATTTCGCAGGGGAAGATCGCGTTCTCGATCCCGAAGCGACTGAATCGCTTCACCATAGGCCAGCGACGCCTGCAAGCTTTCCACCCGGTTCGTCAGCTCGGCGGGCGACAACCCGAAATCAGGGGGGCTGCCATAGCGAGTCCCCACCTTGCCGAGCAGCTCCAACTGGGTACTCGCCTGCGCAAGGTTGGTACTGATGATCGACTGTACGATCGATTGACCGAGTTCCTGGGGAAAAGCTTTCATCGGTATCGACAGGCGCTGGAAGTACGGGCCCCAGGTGACATCAGGGCATGCCCGTACGCCCTCGTTCAGGGATTCCTGCAAACGCACCAGGTATTGCAGCATCGCCTCATCAAGACGTAACAGGGACTCGATCTGAACCAGCCCCTCCTCTGCCGTCTGTTGCAGCTCAACGCAATCTACCCGGGAGGCATTCGGTAACACCACGAAAACATAGTAGCCGCCGACAGAAAGACCAGCAACCACCAGCAAGCCGAACAGAAAGCCAAAGAAGGCTCCGCCTGGACTTTTCTTTTTACGCGACTGGTTAAAAACGTTCTCGCGTGGTGGATCATTTTTCCTGGCCACGGGCTGCTGTGCCCGGGTGGGTGCCGACACCTCGGACCGCGGGGCTGCAGGTGGAGGCTGCGGGGAAGCGGCAGGGTCGCCTGGCGGGATAACCGGGGCAGCCCGCGTTACGTCGGCCAGGGTCATGTCGGCCTGCGTCACGTCGGTCATGCTCACATCGACCAGGGTCACCGAGTCATCACCCCCAAGTAAGGCATTGATGTCATCGAGCATATCGGCGGCCGATTGGTAGCGCTTACTCGGGTCGGGTTGAATCGCCCTCTGAATAATCCGGATGACCCCCGGATGATTTCGCAGGGCCTCATGCCCCAGTTCCGCTCGCTGTGGACTGGTCGCGCGCTTATAGAAGGCTACCTCAGGCGGCTCGCTGGATTGCGAGAGCCGTGGAAAAACCGGGGAACCCGTAATCGATTCATGCAAAGCCAGGCCGAGGGCATAGACATCCGAACCCGCCGAGCCCTTGAAATCCGTTTTCGTTGCAAACTCGGGAGCCATGTAGTCGAGGGTGCCCGGTGCGCCAGCCTTGGTCATGGTACTCCCGGCATCCCGCGCAATCCCAAGGTCGAGCAACTTGGCGGCTTCGGGCTTATTGTCCGGCGTATACAGGTTCGCCGGCTTCAAGTCCCGGTGCAACACGCCATTTTTGTGCAAGTGTTCCAGGCCTTCCAGGAGATGGGCAAAGCACCGCAGCGCTTCATTTACCTCCATGGCGGATCGTCCGTCATTGGCCTTCAACCCCTGGCGAATGCGATCGCGCAGGCTACTCCCCGGCATGCCGGCCAGGTATTCCATGACCAGGTACATGCTCAGTTCACCGTGTCGATCCACCTCGAACGTTTCCATACAACGTACGATGTGAGGATGCGGATAGCGTTGCAGCAGCTCGGCCTCCCGCTCGAAGCGCTTGGCATCCTTGCTGTTCAACAATTCCTTAACCGCAAACTCCTTGGAATAGTCGTTACTCTGCCGGGCCTTGTAGACACGACCGAAACCACCAACGCCCAGCACATCGGTCAACTGGTAGTCATTCTTTGTGGATTTAACCCGCTTATACTCGATACGCCCGAGTGCACGCTGCATCTGGGAAAAGGAGGTGAAACGCTTGTCCCGATCCGCCGTCAGGCAGCGCTTGATGAAGGGGCTGAGTCCATCAAGCACGACACGGATGTGATCGAGTTTACGTGCATTGACACGCTTCGAACGCTTATTTTTCTTGATCCATCTACTGGTGGAAAACTTGACATCCGGGGAATCGGACCAACGACCCATGAACTCGAATTCCGCATTGGCCCCCAGTTTATTGAAGGGCAAGGCCCCGGTCAGCGACTCGAAAAAACAAATCCCCAAGCTAAACACATCCGACTGCTCGTCACCGGTGAAACCATTCACGGTCACGAAGTCCGGGGACATGTAATCGAGGGTTCCGCGAAAGCCCCCTACCGTGGACTGGCCATCAATCCGCCGGACCACGCCGAAGTCGATCAATTTTACATCCCCCTCCTCGGTGATGAAAATATTCGACGGCTTTACATCCCGGTGAACCACTCCCTGGCTATAGGCAAAGACAAAGCCTTCCATGCACTGAAAGAAAATATGCCTGACCACATCCCAGTCGAGGCCACCTTTCGCAACCGACTCGTTGATCGCATCTTCCAGAGTATACCCTTCCAGGTATTCCATCACGATGCAGGGACGCTCTTCAAAACTATCTTCCCGGAAGTGGTCCAGGTACTGGACGATGTTTTTGTGCTTCAACTCGACGCCAAAGTTCCCCTGGCGATCAAAATACTGGTCATCGACGACCATGCGCTTCAGCGCAACGACCTGGCCGTTTACAAGACCCGGCCGATCTTCACCGGTATAGATGGCACGATAAATCGACGCCTGGGCTCCCTTGCCGATAACATCGACCAGTTCATAAGGCCCCACGAATTGACGTTCATCCGCCATAGGATCCGTCTCGCGGTTTCAGTTTGAAAAGTGACTTCAATTTTTCACGCATGCGACTTGAACTGCTCTGACCGGTATCCTCCCCGGACAGCCCTTGTGAAGTGGGGTGGTCATCGGACGGGGTGATCGGTGAAAAATCATCCGTCCTTTCATCGCTTCCCCCGATTGGATCTATCAGGTCATCGACCGCCGGATTCATGACCTCGTCCGAATCATCCGATGCCCCATCCAAGACATCCTCCAAGCGCACATCTTCCGTTTCCTGCGCCAGGACTTTCTTCAGCGAAAGGACTTCCTCGTCCTCGGGGACGTCGATCATTTTCAAGGTGCCCGGTACCTGCTCGGGGAGTTCCCCGACTCGAATGAGGACCGCAGACACATTATCTTTTCCTCCCCCGGCCAGGGCGGCCTCGATCAACTGCTCGGCCAGGGTTTCCAGCGTGTCCACATCCCGCTGCCCCAGGATCAGGTGCAACTCCTGATTGGAGACCATACCACTCAGCCCATCGGAACAGACCAGGTAGAGGTCATCCCTTTCCACATCAATCGTCTGGCACTCAAGATGGACGGCCGGCTTAATCCCCAAGGCACGTGTAACCATGCCACGAAACATCAGGGGAATGTCCTTTTCATCCTTCACGCCGGCTTCTTCCGCAACGGAGTGGTCGGTAGTAATCTGTTCAAACTCGTGCCCCCGCAAGCGATATACTCGGCTGTCTCCCGCGTGCATGACCAAGGCCTTGCTCGCCTGGACATAATCAAACACGAGCAAGACCAGCGTGGAACCCGACTGATCCAACCCCTGCCTGCGAACAAAGTCCCGAATATGTGCATTGGCCTTGATCGCAGCATGGTCCGCCAACGATTTCCGCGTGTGCAGGTTGTCGACCCCAACTTCCACCGGCATTTTTTCAAACTCCGCGCCCAGGGCCTCCACCGTCAGCGCACTCGCTTTATCTCCGGCTTCCTCTCCTCCCATGCCGTCGGCTACGCAAAACCACCCTTCGTCCGGGTGGATCCCGATCGTATCTTCATTTTGTTTACGCACCAGGCCGACATCGGTTTTTCCGGCGGCGCTTAAATAGTTGAACTTGCTGGACATGTGAATCGCGAAATGGGCATTGGCGTATCAGGTCGATACAAATCAAAAGGCCAATTTATTTCCAGAGGTTAATAACTTGTCAAAATCCAGTTCCAGTTTTCCGAGAAATTTGGTGCCATGGTAAATTTCGATTTCGTGGACGCCCTCGGCCCAGCCGGTAAAGGTTCGAAATTCCACCTTGGCTTCCCCCTTGAGGCTCGTCTGTTTTCGAACCTCCTGGAGCACCCGATCCTCTCCTCGTTTTTTCAAGATACCCGTCAACATACTCGCAGGAGGCAGGACCGGAACCCTCAGCATGATGGTCAGTAAACGATGATCGATATCTGCCGAGTCAAACACGACCTCCTGGGCAGGTACCGGCTGCTCTACATGCGGTGGATTCGCTGGCGGAGGCACCTCGGGAGGAGAGGGTTTTGAAAGTTCTGCGGGAGCTGGGCTTAGCTCGGGCAACAGATCCCGGCTCCACTCATTTACTTTCTGCCAGGCGAACTCCTGCTCCGGGCGATCCCAGGGCGCACGATGAATCAGGCGTTGGTACTGGCTGACCACCCGGGTTTTCAAGGCCCCCGAGGGCGCAACAAATTCCCGGCTGAAAGGCACGGAGCGACCGTACTCATCCGGGCTAAAGGTATGCACGAGTAAATCCAGCGAGCGCACATCGCTGCCGCGGATATCCCCATCCTCCAGGCAGCCTGAGGGATTGCTGAAACAGCGGGAATTCGGCTCCCAGCGTTGATAAAACATCGGCAGGCGAGCCTGGCGACCCATGATGAATTGTACCGAGACGCGCAGGCGTTCCTCAAGGATCGATCCCGGGGGGGCGGCAACACCATCCAGGCGAGCCCGCCCCTTGATGAGATACCGCGCGACCGCATTATCGTACGAAAGGCCCGTCAGGGAGACCGTGCACACCTGCGCAATACCAGGCAGGCAGGAAAAAGAGAACGCGATGCATGAAAAAACAAGGGGGGCAAAACAGGGACGCAGTCGAGGATAAGGCAACTGCATCCTATTCATCCGGCATCCCCCATGATGCATCAGTCGAGAAACCCGCTGACTCCAAAGGAGTAGTTGCGCATGTCCGAGTGACTCGAGAAAGAACGCATATTCAGCGGAATCCCCACCGAGCCATCGCTTCTTTTCATGAAACGAACCCCACCGGTACCAAGATCGTAGGGCACCTGAACCGCACCCTTGCATCCCAGGGCAACCAGGTCGCCTTGCTCCACATTCACTGGAACATTGAAGGTGAAGCTGTTCACACCGACCTGCTCCGCCTGGAAAACGGAACTCTGCCAGATAATTACCATGTTGTCCTCGACCGGACGGAAGACGCAGAAATAGACCTCACAGGGTGCACGGACAAAGACCTTGCCCCCCATGATCAGGGCGGGACGTGCGAAAGCCTGCTTGAAATCGACCAGGATCTGGTCTTCTCCGTCGATAGTCGCCCGGTCAATGACTTCTCCGCCGATATAATCCAGCAGGTTCGCATTATGGGAAAATTCCCTGGTCACCTGCATCTGGTCGCGGACGAATTCGCGCACCACCTGGCGCACGGAGGCCGTTTCCTTTACACGAATGTCCTTTTCCACCTTCAGGTTATTCGCCACGCCGGTCATGAAGGTCAACTTTTCATCCAGCTGCTTGTTCTCCGAGTTCAAAGCCGCGTTCTTTTCAAACTGAACGGCCAGCTCCGCCGAAAGGGCATTGCGCTCCTTGATCAGGCCCTCCGTTGATTCACACCCCACCAGAACCACTGTCACCAATACACAGGATAAATACTTAAGCATCTTTCCACCTTGAATGTTGATTACCCATAACACGCGATCACCGTAGACACACAAAATCCCGGCTACACGGTAACCGCAAAGCCGGGATCTGCAAATATAATCTGGCGATTACAACCCGGTAGCGAACCCGATACCGAAGTAGAAGCTGAGCTCTTCATTGTTGCCGTCCTGAATGCCTGCGGCACTCATATTAAGCCCCCCTGCGCGCCACTGGAGGCCATAGGCGTAAGGTTGTTCGATATTGAGCTCCTCGTCCTCGGAGCCCAGTTCACCCACTACGTACAATCGCAGGGGCAATTCCACTTCCAAGCCGCCGTATACCGCGAGGCTGGAATCGACGGGACCCTGTTCCAGCCAGGTATTCCGTACACCCGCGTGCAGGCCCAGCGTGCGCACCACGTCGTTGCCCAGGTCCAGGCGCTTGCTTGCTGCCAGGAAGGCGCCGGTCTTCTGGATCGCTTCATCGCCGAAACGGGAGTAGCCCCCTACGCTGAGCTCGAGTGAATGGTCCGAGTCAACCATCAGGCGACAGCGTACAAAGGGACCGGCTGCAAAGAGATCGTCCTTATCCTCGTCTCCAAAAGAGACATAGCTTGCCTGAGCACCGATTTCAACATTACCCCCCATCCCGTGCGCAGCGATCAGGCCGTGACTGACCCCGTCCACTTCATTATCCAGGAAAAAAGCGCCATACTGCAGGGTGTTTCCATTCGCCGGCAAAATGCCGGAGGTCGGATTTATAAAAAGTCCCGTGGGGCCCTCCAGGCTGATCAATCCACGTCCGCCCCCATCCTGCGCCGCGCATAGAGAGAGTAAGGTGGAAAATACAAGGGCACCAAGGCGTTTTGAGTTGTCGTCCATCATCAGGTCCTTCCCGTTCAGTTACCAGACTCCTAGGGGATTTCATTGCGGATAAACAAGATATATCTGGCAAGATTTACCTGAGCTTCAAGCAGCACCTCTGGCGTTGAGGCAATACATTTGGGGCCATACCCAGTGCGTAAATACGCGGCCAAAAACCAGCAGGCATATCCAGCTTCCGGAAGAACAATTCACCCATGGAAACCTTTTCGACCGGACCCGTCAATCTTGCAGGTTTTTCTTGAAAAGCAGGATGAGTGCTTCGTCCTCCGAAGCCCAGGCGGGCATCGTCAGCGCGTCCCCGTCCTGTAAATACAGCACGAAGGCCTCGTTACTAAGCTTCATCCCCAGGACGGATTTGAATTCAACTTCACGGCGTTCAAACGGGCTGACGATACGAAAGGAAGCCTCTGACACCTCGATGCGCGTGACCAGCGATGCCAGGGCAAGGACGAGAAAGACCATCGACAACGCAATCAACCCATAAAGAAATAAAGCAGGCCCGGAATGAAGGGCGACCAGCGACGCGAAAATTCCCCCGAAAACAGAAGAAAAAAGATAAATCACGGCGATCCAGGGAGAAGGATGATGAAGGTCGGGAGCATCAGGCAACGGCGTTTGTGCCACGGAGCGTTTCGGCATAGCGTGGTTATCCAATAAAAAGTGAGCGCCTTGCGTCAATGGAAAAGGGGCGGAAGCAAGGGTCAACGCGTGTTTCCTCGCTGCTGGCCTGCATAAGCACACGGCCCCGGGAGCGCGCTGTGCCGATCCAAGGCAGACGCTCCGTGTTACGGTTTCATATATCCATTGATCCAGCCACGGGAAGCCTGGGGCGGAACCCGATCCGCGATGTCCGTTCCATCTGCAAGGGAAAAGGATATCGCGAGAGGAAATTTGCCCTTCGGCGCGTTCCGGGTATAGGTACCCTCGCCCCAGAACAATCCTTTGGCGACCAGGTCGAAGCGAGTGACCACGCCATTACCGGCCTCAATGTAGCCCAGGAATTCGGGTTGATATCCACGGAGATGGTCGTCGGTTTCGACATGCGCTCGACCGGTCACCGTACCCCCATGCAGCTTGATATCCAGTGCACGTATCTGTTCTTTCGCCCACATCGGCGGTTCACCCCGGGTGTTATCAATGAGGTGAAAACGGGCGATACGCTCGGCTACCGCCGGGGGAAACAAGCCGGTCACCAGGGCTTCATGCTCGGCCCTGCTGAGCCATAGGTTGTCACGTGAGATCGCGTCAATCTCCATTTGGCGATGCGGGTTATCCGTCTTCTCGTATCCGCCGAGGACCTTCGCCTGCACACGGAGCACGAGGCCGCCTTCAGGTGGTACCGGGTTATACTGCAAGTCGGATTTTCCGCGGGCAAGTACGGCGACCTGGGCGGGTTGATATTTTTCCAGGGACTGGTTAATGATTTTGAGCACATGCTTGGGAACGCGGCTGTTGGTATAGCCCAGGAAGGTGCCGTCCGGGGCGGCTATGAATAAACCCTGGGTCGTGCCTTGAAAGTTATTCCGTGGACTCTTCCCGGCAATCTTACGATAGAACACCCCCTCGGCATCCTGCTGCCTACGCTGATAGGCCTGATCGATTGCAACCGGGACGGTACGGGACTTGATAACCTGCAATATGGCGGGATCGGCAAAGGTCGACACACGGTCGATCACCCCGTTGTTTCAGGTGCAGCCAAGCGGGTGTCCGTCCATGGCCCAGATAAAGAGCGGTTTCCGAACGGTCGCGGCCTTCTTTTGCGCATCGAGCAGGGAAATCTCCCAGGGCACGCTACGCCAGGAGGCGCTCCCGTCGGTCTGGCAGGCCTGGTATAATTGCTTAAAGGTCGCGGGCGTAAGCGCGGGATCTGGACCGGCCAAAAGAAGGGTGCCAAACAGGCCGCAGGTGATGGTCAATTTCCAAGTCGATTTCATGTACGTGGACCTCATAGGGTACTATACACTGAGTCACGGGATATTGGAAATCCGTGTTTGGCCCGAATCAGGTCCTTATCCTTCCCCACGCTGCCACGAGGCGGGCGAATAGAGAAGGGCGGGCAGCACGTTCCGTTCTTTCCCGTTGACTCCCCCCCCCCATGGGGGCGCCATAGGCACTGAGAAGCGTAGGACAGGAATCTTCGTTCATGTGTTGATCCCGTTGGTGATATGATTAAAGCGCACTCCGGTCATTGTTCCAACCTGCTTCCTTTCCCACTGGAGAGCAGAAGTAGTGGGCTATTCCTTACCGCAACCATTTAAGATTAGCACTAGAGAAGGTCTGCACGCGACGAGTAGCATCTTCCGGGCAGAGATCGAGCAGGCCTTCGAGGTCACCGTATTTTACGGCTCCGGGGATGAAGTACGGGTGGCGGTAGCTCTTGATATCGGCGAAGGTGAAGTCGGCCGTTTCGAGAAGCGTCCGGGTAACGGCGGAGCCGGAAAGGACCCTGGCCGCGGCGGCCAGGGGGGCAGCTCCGGCGGTGGCTACCAGGTGGACCGGAAGCCCCGACTGCTTGTTCGCCAGGGCGATAAGACTCAGGATGTCGTGGGTTCGGCGGGCGAAAACGGAGGGATTGTAGCCGTGGGTGTAGCCAGCGTATTGGCGCGGGTTGGGGACGGTCGGGGTCTGGGTGAGGGTTTTCCCGCCTGGCAGAAACTCACCCTGGAGGAAGAGGTCGGCGGTAATGACGCGGGAGCCCTGGGCCAGGAGCTTGCGGACGCCCTCAACCGGTTTTCCGGCATCGTCGAAGAGGCCGTCCTTGCCCTCACCGTGCAGCCAAATGACGTTCGAGGTGGCCTTGGACTCGGGCTCGAGGATAACGACCGGGATGACCTCGCCCATCGCCGGGAGGCTCAGCTTGCCGTTTTCAAACCGGATGTCGGCAGCGCCGGGAAGTTCACGACCGACGAGGATCTTCCAGGCCTTGCGGATGATAGCGCGGCGGTCCTTGTCATTCATGGCGGCGAGAAGCTTCGCGTCCTGGTCGGCGAGCTGACGGGTGAGCTTGCGCTCAAAAGTGTCACCGCCCGGGGGCTTCGGGTGCTTGTCGGTCCAGACCGCGTGCTCTTCCCCGGTGAAGAGCTTGTAGTCCTTCTCAACCATCGGCTCCTTGATGCCGAGCTTGAGGTGCTTGTTGAACCATGCGTACATGTGGCCGCGGGTCACGGCATTGTAGTTGTGGGGAAAGCGCAGGAGATCGGGGCAGATCACGGCGTCCTTCTTTCCGTAGAGGGCGTAGAGGTCCTGGATCTCGTGGAAGCCCTTGCCCCTGACGAGCATCTCCTTCGTCCAGTCGTTGGCGGCCGTCATCCCCTGGGGCCGGGGGGCGAAAAGCGCCGCGAGCTCGACATTTCCGGTACCGATGCGAAGCAGGCTGGCATTTTCACAGGTGCAGCCGCCCTGCATGGAGCTACTCACCATGCCGTTGGGGAAGCCGACCA
>JAPYUI010000073.1:18800-20076 GCA_029936175.1 Kiritimatiellia bacterium | reverse complement strand
TTTCCCATTGCATGCCCGTGGAAAAATAGGCATTTCCTGTGGATGTATCGTGCTCTCCTTCTCATCCTCCTGGTCCAATCCGCCTCCGCGCGCACCTGGACCGATCAACTCGGCCGCACGGTTGAAGCCGAGCTCCAGTCGGTGCGTAACGGGATGGTCACCCTGGTCAGGCCCTCGGGAAAATCGATCAACTTGAGCCTCCGCAGCCTCAGCTTGGCCGATCGCAGGTATGTCAGTGAAAATCCACCCCCGGCGCAATCGAATCCGGCGGAGGCCAAGCCGAGAAAGACGAAAACCGGCATCCATAAGGCGGATCTCCTGCCCGTTGCGCGCAGCCACCCGGCTGCCGCCGACCAGAAGATCCAGGATCTCTCGATCCACTTTGGCATCGCGGACGACAAGATCGAGTCCGCAGAACTCAAAATCTATTTCGTGGCCGGCCCGGCGGATGGCATGGTTAACGCCCTCGGCATCCGCTCGAGCGCCTACAGTAACGGCCAGGTCAGCCACCCGCTGGAGAAGGATCACTTCCAGCTTGCCACGATCACGGCTCCGATTTCTCGATTCAACAATTCGACCTTTCTCGGCTACCGGATTGAACTCCGCGCCGGCTCCCGCGTGCTCGACACCAACATATGGACCGATGCAGAAGTACTCGGCACACTGAATAAGCGCCTTTCATTGCCGGAGAATTGGTGGTACGATCCTGCGTTTCTGGCGCGGGATCAATAAATGTACGGGGCCGTACCCCCGCTTCCGTCCCCGACTTCAGGCGTGAAAATGGCCAGGAAAAATGACACCATGGACCGTGAATTATGATATCGGCACACGAGGCTCTGAAGAAGCTCCAGGCGGGCAACCGCCGTTTCGTTTCCGGCGAACGCGTGCCCGTGATTTCCGGCCCCATGTCCTCTCACGGGCGGGTTGCGGAACAGGAGCCTTTTGCGGTCATCCTGGGATGCTCCGACTCCCGTGTGCCGGTGGAACTTGTTTTCGACCAGGGTGTGGGCGACCTCTTCGTCATCCGCGTGGCAGGCAACGTGGTAGCCCCACCGCTTGTTGGCAGCGTTGAGTTTGCAGCGGAACGATTTCGTACCCGCCTGGTCGTGGTGCTGGGGCATTCGATGTGTGGGGCCATCCTGGCGACCCTGGAGGAGATGGAGAACCCGAACCAAGCAATCTCGCCATCCCTGCGCGTCATCCTGGAGGGTATCCAGTCGTCCGTTGAGCCCCTGCTGGGCTCGGGGCTCGATCGGGATGAACTGGTCGCACAGGC
>JAPYUI010000073.1:3922-18700 GCA_029936175.1 Kiritimatiellia bacterium | reverse complement strand
CCGTTGAGCCCCTGCTGGGCTCGGGGCTCGATCGGGATGAACTGGTCGCACAGGCCGTTCGTGCGAATATCTGCGCCTCCGCGAACGCTTTGCGGAACGGGTCGCCCCTGCTGGAAAGGCTCATTGAGCGGGAAGGACTCCTGGTGGTCGGTGCTGAGTATTCGCTGGAGACCGGGAAGATTGATTTTTTTGACGGTATACCGATCGATTGAGCCCCCCGGCCATGCATCCCGGCAGCTTTGGTACAGGCTTTCCGTTGGTTTCTTCATTTTTTATGCAAGTCCCCAAGTGCCCTCGGGGTATGCTTCCGGCGGGAACACACCATGAGAATAAGCCATATCAATGAGGCTCTGGGTGCTGTCCAGCAGTTGAAAGCCAGCCTGCTGGAGAAGCAGCGATTCAAGGGTTTCTCGGGCCCCGTCCGGATTGTAAGCGGAGCCATGGCCCTCGCCGCCTCTATCCTGATGTCTTCGCCCTTCTATCCGTCGAGCGACAACTACCATATCCTGGGTTGGGGCGTGGTGTTTCTGCTCGCGAGCGTAATGAATCTGTGGGCGATGCTCTACTGGTTCCTGCATGACCGCCAGCTCAAGCGGAATATCACCCGCCTGAAGCCGATGTTGGATTTGATCCCGCCCCTGGCGGTGGGGGCCTTGTTTACGCTGGTGTTCTTTCTGCGGGAGGATTTCCATTACCTTTTCGGCATGTGGATGTGCATGTTTGGCTTGGCCAACCTGGCTTCGCGTTACGTATTACCCCCCTGGATCAGTGCGGTCGGGGTGTTTTACATGGGTGCGGGCGTGGCGTGCCTGCTGACTCCCCAGATGGTGTTCGGCAATCCCCTGCCCATGGGATTGACCTTCTTTGCTGGCGAAACCGCGGGAGGTATGATATTGTACCTTGATCGTCGCAGGTACGCGTCGTTTGACCACTATATCAAGGAGTCACAACTCGCGGTTCTGGAACCGACGCAGTCCGAGTGGACGGCACAGGAGTCGCGGTGGGATGACCCAGAGACAGGAAGTGCCGGATGAAACTGGAAAATCCATATGCTGCGCTGCAAAAGCTCTTTCATGAGCCTGCTCGATTGGCGATTACTTCGACCCTCTGCCAAACCGAGGATGGGAAGGCCTTTGCCGTCCTCAAGCAGGAATGCAACCTGACCGATGGTAACCTGAACCGGCACCTCAAGGTGCTGGAGGAGGCGGGTGCGGTCGTGTTGGTTAAAAGGATAGAAAAGGGATCCCGCCCCCAGACCCGGGCCATTCTCACCGATCGCGGACGGGAAGGCTTCTTATCGTACCTGCAGGTACTCGAACGCGTGCTGAAGCAGGCTGCTGAGGCGCTGGAAAGCGACCGGTCCTCTGCGGGCTACGATTTCGGCCTGGGTGAATCGCTTCATATCTAATGGGCTATTCAGCCCTGGAGTTTTTTGATATCATACTTTGCAACACAAAGTAAACCATGCTAGGATGCGTTGAAAATCGGTTTAGGTGCCGTAAAACCAGCTAATTACAGTGGGATATATGCGTGTCGGAATTGACAGTTTAAGTTTATATACACCGGGGTACTACCTTGACCTGGCCCTGCTTGCGGAGCGAAGGAACACGCCGCTTCTCAAGTATGTGAAGGGTATTGGCCAGGAACGCATGGCCGTTCCCGCGCCGGACGAAGACGTGGTGACCATGGGCGCCAATGCGGCCCTCCAGACCCTGGAAGGGATCGATCGGACGCAGATCGACACCCTGATTTTCGCCACCGAGTCGGGGGTTGATCAGTCCAAGGCCGCAGGCATTTATGTGCACCGTCTTCTCGGACTGCCCTCGCGCTGCCGGACCTTTGAAGTCAAACAGGCATGCTGCAGCAGCACCGCCGCCCTGCAGATGGCCCTGGCCTCTGTGGCGCTCAAACCGTCGCGCAAGGCGCTGATTGTTGCTTCCGACGTCGCTCGCTATGGTTTTGGCTCAGCGGGTGAACCGACACAGGGTGCCGGCGCGATCGCTATGGTCGTGAGTGCCCATCCGCGCCTGGTCGAGATCCATCCCGCTTGCGGTTCCTACACGGAAGATGTCATGGATTTCTGGCGGCCGAATTACATGAATGAAGCCGTGGTCGACGGCAAGTACTCCATCAAGATGTACCTGAAGGCCCTCATGGAATCCTGGCATGCCTATTGCGAGGAAGGGGGCATGGCCCTCGGGGAATTCAGCCGTTTTTGCTATCATCTTCCGTTTACGCGGATGGCCGAAAAGGCCCATCGGCATCTGGTTCGAAACACGGGAACGAATCTTTCCGCGGAACAACAGGCGGCCCAGATCGATGACACCTTGATTTACAATCGCCTGATCGGGAACTGCTACACCGCCTCGCTGTACGTCGGATTACTCTCGCTGTTGGAAGGCGGCGAGCGAGATCTCGGGAACCAGCATGTTGGCATGTTCAGCTATGGCTCTGGATGTATGGGTAGCTTCTTTGGTGGAACCGTGCAACCCGGCTACCGCGCGTTATTGCATGCGCGTCGGCACCGGGACATGCTGCAGGCGCGCGAAGCGCTGACCTTTGAGCGGTACGAAGCGTTCTACAATCATGTGGCTCAGCGGGATGGCAGCGATTATCAGAATCCACGTAACCATACCGGTGCTTATCGCTTCGCCGGGGTTTCTGATCACAAGCGCCTGTACGAGACCTTGAATGCCCCTGCAGATCAACCGGTCGAGGCGCCCGCCGACGGTGACTTCGTCAAGGTTTAGTCGGGTACGGCCCGACCTGTTTTTCCCCCACGCCTGTCGGGTTGGTTTTCTTCCGTCGTCCTAACATTCCATTCGCCATTCCCTGCCCGGCCTGCTACTCTCACCCGATGAGTACCAGTCTGGATGGGGTCAAGGTTCTGTTAATCGATGATGACATGGATTACTCGGAAACCCTGCACGGGGGCCTGCATGCGGCCGGGGCGACGATTGCCTGTGCCGGAACGATCGAAGAAGGGGTGGAAATTGCGCGGAAGGGTGAATGTGATGTCGTGTTGCTTGACCTTACCGCGTCCTTTGATGCGCGTGCCGGCCTGGATGCGCTTGGGGCGCTGGAAACGTCCTTGCCGGTCATCCTCCTCACCGGCAGTGGTACAGATTCTGAAGATACGGTTACCGGCCTGGAGCAAGGGGCGGATGATTACCTGGTGAAGCCTTTCACCTTCCCCGATTTATGTGCCCGTATTGCAGAGGTGCTCGCGAGTTACGATCGTGCCCTGGATTCGGTTCTCATCGCGGGAGATCTGGTTATCGATCGGGTACGCAGTGTGGTGCTCTGCCAGGAGAAGAGCATGGAAATGCCGGCCGATGCCCTCGCCGTACTCATGCTCCTTGCCCAAGGTGGCTCCACGACCGTTCCAGAGCTCGACCTGATGAAGGCCTTGTTTGGTGAGCAATTGGATCGTTTGCTTGACCAGGTAAGCGAACGATTGAAGCAGGCCTCATCCACCTGTCGGGTGAATCGGAGTCCGGAAGGCATTTGTCTGCAAACCGGGGAAGCCTAGCGGCCCGACCTGCCCGCGAACCCGTGGATGGCGCGTCCTGTCCATGGTGGACCCGCCCGCTTCATATTTCCATCATCAAGCTTACCTGGATATGATACCGTCAATCCCAATCATATGAAGCGTCTCGCTAAAGCGCAATTTGCACGTTCCTGGGCCACCCTGTTGGCGTCCGGCATCCCGATGGAGGAGGCGCTGGAGCACCAGGTGTCGCACGCAGCAAATGGGGCGGCGCGATCATTATCGCGTGGCTTGCGCGAGCACATTCGGGCGGGCCGGGACCTGGACCAGGCGCTTGGGGAGACCCGGGGCTTCGTCCGCGAGTCCGAGCGGGCCATGATCGAAGCCGGGTCACAGACCGGCCGCCTGCCGGAATGTCTCCGCCTCTTGGCGGAGCAGTGGGAAGAACAGCACCGGGTACGCATGATGGCCATGGCCCGGATGATTCTGCCCATGATCGTCCTGCACCTCGCCGTACCCGTATTGAACCTGAGCGTCCTGTTTCCCTCGGGCATTGTCCGTCTTCCCGAGTTCTTTTCCGCCTGTGCCAGGGGTTTCATCGCCTTGTATATTCTCGTTGGCCTCTTGTTTCTGTTGATCCAGGTGCTGCGCAAACTCCCGGGTTTTGAGTGGGTGGTCTATCGCACCCCACTCCTCGGTAGATGGCTTCGGTCGTCCGCGGCTTCGCGATTTTGCCAGGCGCTGTATTATTACCTGGTCGCCGGGGTGCCCATGTTGCGGGCGCTCCCGGGAGCAGGTGCTGCCTCCGCGAGTCGCACCTTGCGCAGGCTCGCCGATGCAGGCGGCGAACGCATGGAACACCAGGCCGCCAGCCTGGCCGATGTCCTGCGCACGTCCCGCATGTTCAACTCCGAGCAGTTGGCGGTGCTCGAGTCCGGGGAACACAGCGGGGAACTTGACGATGCCCTGCAGCACCTGGCCACGCTCACCCGTGAGCGGGCCAGTCGCGCCTTGAACCGTCTCGCCATCATCGTTCCCAGCCTCATCTATTTCGGGGTTGCGCTCCTGGTGGTCGCGCGGATCTTCAGCTACGTCGCCGCTTACATGGAGCTGCTCGACAAGATCATGACCGGCGGCTGAGCCTTTTCGGTTTACGGCGTGGGGTCCCCCGGGTTATGCAGGGGCCATGGATGAAGACCTTATTCCCCGTGTTGAAGTCAACCCGGCGACCGAGCCGGATGCCGCGGTGATCTGGATGCACGGCCTCGGTGCTGACGGACACGATTTCGAAAGCCTCGTGCCTGAACTGGGTCTACCTGCTGACCACCCCATTCGCTTTGTATTCCCGCATGCCCCGGTGCGTCCGGTAACCATCAACGGCGGGATGTCCATGCGGGCCTGGTACGACATCCTCGCCATGGACATCAATCGTGAAGTCGACGAAGTGGCCTTGGAGGAATCCGCCGGGTATATTGCGGCCCTGATCGATGCCGAGATCAAGCGGGGGATTTCCAGCCGGCGTATCCTCCTCGCCGGCTTTTCCCAGGGGGGTGCCATCGCCCTCCATACCGCCCTGGCGTACCCGGAGCCCCTGGCGGGGATTCTCGCCTTATCGACCTACCTCGGGATACCCGCGCAAGCCGCGGAAGGGCATGCGGGCAATCGAGCCGTCCCCATCTTCATGGCGCATGGTTCCGCCGACCCGGTGGTGCCATTCAGCCTGGCCGAGCGCAGTCGCGCCCTGCTTGAAGCGCAGGGTTACGTGATCGACTGGCACAGCTACCCTGGAATGCAACACGCCCTCTGCCCGGAAGAAATTGAAGATATGGCCACCTGGTTGCGGGCACGCTTTGGCCTTGAAACATAGCCGGGGCAACGAGGGCCTATCCCGATTCCGCTGGATCCCCATCCGCGGAGGCTGGGTCTGGGTCCAGGGGGTCGATACGCGTCATATTCACGCGTCGATCGCTCATCGATTGAATGGTAAAACGGTACCCCTGTTCCTCGACCACGTCGCCTTCCTCCGGCACCCGGCCCATGCGGACCATGAAGAGGCCTGAAAGCGTGTTGGCATCGAGCTCGTCCGGGAATTTAATGTCCAGGGCCCGCTCGAGATCGGCAATCTGCGTCCACCCATCTGCTTCCCAATAACCGTCCTTCTCCGTGAGAACCGTCTGGTCGTGGTCCTGGTCGAGCTCGTCCGCAATTTCACCAACAATTTCCTCCAGCATGTCTTCCATGGTGACAATCCCCGCGAAGGCGCCGTATTCATCGATCACCACTGACATGTGCTGACGCTCCGTTCGCATGCGATCGAAGAGCTGCCCAACGGCCTGGGTTTCCGGCACGACCAGCGGTTCGCGAACCAGCTCGCGCAGGTGGGGCTGGAGATCGGTCTGCCCATTGAGCGTGAGCGTGTAGAGGTCTTTCACCAACAGCACGCCGAGGAGGTGTTGATCGCCCCCGTCCGTCACCGGGAAACGTGAATGCTGGATCTGGCGCAATACCTCATCCTGCTTTTCCCAGGGATCCTGCAGGTCGATCGCGGCTACTTTCCCACGGGGAACCATGATTTCCTCGACGGTCCGGGTATCGAACTCAAACAGGTTCTGCAGCATGGTCGCTTTTTCGGTCTCCATGGAACCGTGTTCCTCACTGGTCTCGATCAGCCCCATGATTTCGTCGTCGGTCAATACCTCGTGGTGCGAAGCCTCGGCTACGCCGAACAGGCGAAGCAGGGCGGCGGAGGTGGCGTTCAACAGCCAGTTGAGCGGAAAGACCAGGATGAAAAACCCGTGCAGGGGATAAGCGATCCACAGGGCGACCGGTTCCGGCCTGCGGATGGCGAAGGTTTTCGGCACCTGTTCACCGACCACGATATGCAGGGAGGAAAAGATGATGAACCCGGTCAAAAAGGCGATGGTGTGAAGCAGTTGTTCGGAAAGATGAAGATGATGCAGCAGGGGTTCCAGCATGGCCGCGACCGTGGGTTCCCCAACCCAGCCCAGCGCCAGGGACGCCATGGTGATCCCGAGTTGGCAGGCGGCCAGGTACGGCTCGAGCCTGGACTGGATGCGCTGGGTTAAGCGGGCGGCTTTGCTACCCTCCTCCGCCAGGGTGTCGATGCGATAGCCCCTCGCCTTGACCAGTGCGAATTCCGCGGCGACGAAAAAGGCATTCGCCACGAGCAGAAGGATGATGATGAGTACACTGCTTAGCATATAGAGGTTCACCGCACCTTTTTTGATATTAGCGGGTGAGTCAAACTAATTGGCGGATTCGCCGGTGAAAACAATACCCGGGGGTGGAGGCAGCGCGTGTACATGCACGGGTGCGCGAAGCCCGGGGCATCGGCCCCTTCGTGTATCCCCTTGCATCGGTGGGGGCTCTATGCGTGGAGTGGCACCGGGTCATCCATGGCGTTACGATTTCTTTTATTCGTTTTTTTTGTGCTCTTTCGCCGCTCCAGGCCCGTGTGGTGCTTTATTCCAGCGCGGCCCGGTAATACACCCGGGGCGGTGGGGCGGGATGGTCCATGATGATCTGGCCCTGGGCATCGGCCACCACGCTCCCCAGGACCTGCCAGACCACGGGGGTCGCGCCAAGGTCCTCGCTCCACTGCAATTGGTAGCTGATTCCCGGCGTTCCCGTGAAGGTGATACGATAATCGCCGTTGGGCAAGGTGAGCTGGCCGGCGGGATCGCCGGTTGCGGCGGCGCCGGTCGAGGTTTCGCTCGGGGTGACGGTGACCAGGCCGATGGCCGAGTCCGTTCCGTCGGAAACCGTGTAGGTAAAGCTGTCCGCTTCCCCGTATCCCATGGCCGCCGTATACGTGACCGTGCTTCCGTCAAAGCTGACACTGCCGTTCTCGATGGAGTTGCTGATGACGCCGGTGATCACCAGCGGTCCCACCCCGTCCCCGACCAGGTCGTTGGCGAGGAGCTGGCTGGCCGGCACGCTGACTGCGGCCGCGGGGACGCCGGCAATCGTGGGGCGGGTGATGGTATCCGGGCCGGCATAGGTGAGTAATCCACCGGTGGCATTCAGGGTGATCTCGTTATTCAGGTAGCTCACCACGAATTCCGCCCCCTGGGCACTGATACGCTGTCCCTCGGCGATCCCGTTAAAGGTGCCGGTGATGCTGCTGCCCTGGGCGATGGTTAACACGTCGGTGTTGCTCGGCGTGTAGGCCGGGTCCCGGGCCAGGAGCAGGGTGGCCTGGCTCAGCACGATCTGGCCCCCGACATCCAGCTGGTCGTAGTCGCTTCCCGCCACGGCGGGGCCCTGTAGTTCCGCATGAAAAACGGACGAGTAGTTCGCGTAGGCCAGGTGTTCGCCAACGCTCAGCAGGCCCGGGCTCGTTCCGGGATTGGTGCCCCCGCGGGAGGCCACCAGCACCGTTCCATCGATGGTTCCGGATCCCATGAGCACCGCGCCGGAGGATACGACCACGTTACTCGGGCCCGTCCCGCCATGGACCACGAGTACGCCGCCGCTTACCGTGGTTCCGCCGTCGTAGGTGTTGATGGCGTTCAGGGTCAGGCTGCCGTCGCCGTTCTTTACCAGGTGGTTGTCCACGACGACCCCCTGGTCCAGGTCCAGCCCGGGAAGCACGACGTTGTCCAGGTCCACCCAGCCCCAGCCGCCATGGTAATAATCGAAAAAGTCAAAGGTGTAGGCGGTATCCGGCAGGCCCGCGACCGGCCAGCTGAAATTTTCACCGCCGCTTTGTGCGGTCCTGGAAGCGGTCAGGACGTATTCCCCGGTGTCCACGCGCCGCAGGCCGACACCCTGGACCCCGAGCAGGTTGTCCGAGTTCGCGACGGCCAGCACCTGCGATACATTGGTGGGTGCCGGGGTGGTATTCGCACCCTGGTTTCCGGAGAGCATCCCGCCGTGCAGCTCGAAGGTGATCGGGTCGCCACTGCCGTCCAGCACGAAGGGCGGTGATGAAAGGAGTGTCGTCGGGTGGGCGTGGTCCCACGCGTAGTCACCCGCCGAGCGCCCGGCGGACAATGCGATATCCCCGCTCCGGTTGTGTGAACCGGCAAAGCCGGATTCCACCAGCCAGCCCTCGGTATCAAAATCCGGTGCGCCGACCTTGTCGAAGGTGAAGGGCCCGGCAAAAGGCGGAGCCGGGATGGAGGTGGCCTTCCCCAGGCCGCTGATGCCCCCGTTGATCACGGTATCCCCCGCGCCGTCGACGAGCAGGCCGGCGGCGACGAGGTCGATGTCCGGGTTCAGGGTGAACGTTCCCGCGAGCGACCCGATACCCACCACGACCGCATTGGACGGGGCCACGATCACCGCCGGGGGATCGAGGGTCGTGCTCCCGCCCAGGCTGACGAGTGCGCCGGGCATGTTGGTTGGCCCGACCCCGCTGAGTGACAGGGTCTCCGCGGTGTTATACGTCGACCCACTCGGCAGGGCAAGGGTTCCGCCCTGCACCCATGTCCCGTCAGCGGTATCCCCCAGGGCGGCAGGCGATCCCGCTACCAGGGTGCCGTCCAGGACCCTCGTTTCCCCGGTGTAGCTGTTGTTCCCAGCCAGGGTTGTCGTGCCGCTGCCCTGCTTGACCACGCTGTTTCCTGCGGGAAACAGCAGTTGCCAGATTCCCGCCTGGGCGGGGTCGGCCGGGTTGATGGTCAGTTGGGCCGGCATGGAAGGGGCCTTGAACTGGACATGTACCTGGGAGCCGCCGCCCCCTTCTGAATGGGTTACCGCAAAGCGGTGGGTTCCAGCCGTGAGCGTGACGGTTTTCGTCCCGCTGTCATTGTCCCACTGCAGTTGTTCCCCGCGGTTGGACCCCAGGCCAGGCGAGGTCGACTCGAAGACCCCATCCCGGTCGATATCCAGCCAGATGCCCATCTGGTCATCGTCTGTTACCCGGCGGAATTCCCAGTCGCCGGCTTCCGCAGGTGACACAACCAGGTTGCCGAGAAAGAGGTTGCTGTAGTTGTCGGGCCGTGTCGGGTCAATGGCCCCGGCGTTTTGAAAATCCTGGTCGTTGTTAAAGTCGAGCCCGCGGTCGCCCGGCCCGGATGTAAGTGGGACCTGCGCATGGTAATCCTGGAAGGTGGCCGGGTTACCCCCTCCCATCATGCCGCCGTTGTTGTCCAGGTTCATGAAGAGGTTGTTGTTACGCCCATGGTACCCGTAATGCTGCATTGCATTGATGCCTATGGTACCGGTGATGTTGCTGATATCGCTGTTCACCACGATGTCTCCCGGCCCATCCAGGGTAAGTGCGCTTCCCGCGAGATCGAGCAGGTGGCCCGGGTTGCCGAGGCTGAGCCTGCCGCCCGGCATCGTGGACGAAACCGTGGGCGAGGGATAGTCGCTTACCCGCAGGTCGCCGAGGAATTGGTTGTCCCCGTCCAGGTTTACCAGGACGGGAGTCGGTTCCGTGCTGACCCCGCCAGCGTGCAGGGTCTTGCCGACGATGCTGATCCCGCCGGACAAGCCGAGGCTTGATACACGGCTGTAGATATTGCTGTCCGTTCCCAGCGCGTTGGCATGTGCGGCAACCAGCATGCCGCCCAGGATGTTCACCTCCCGGTTGAAGGGGTTGTCTCCCGAAAGGGTCAGGGTGCCACGGCCGGTTTTGTTCAGTGCGTTGGCCGGTTGAACCGGGCCCGGCGTCCCCGCGAGCGGTTCCCAGATGCCGGCCTGGCCGAAATCCGAGGGCTTGATATTGGCCAGGCTGGCCATGAGGGGGGATTTAAACTGGACATGCGCGTGGGAGTTGCCGGTTCCCTCGCGGTGGGTCACCGCGAAGAGGTAGCGCCCCTCGGCCAGGTTGTGGGTTTTGATCCCGCCGTCGCCGTCCCACTGGATTTGCTCGCCGCGGTTGGATCCGAATCCGACGGGGTCTGACTCGAAAATACCGTTCCGGTCCAGGTCCAGCCAGATGCCGATCTGGTCGTCATCCGACAGGCGCCGGAATTGCCAGTCGCCGGTCTGGATCGCGCTCACGTTCAGGTAGCCGATGATGAGGTTGCTGTACCGGTCGTTTTGATTCGTGTCAATGGCCCCCGTCGCCTGCCAGTCCGCGTCGTTGTTGAAATCGAGTCCACGACCATCGGGGCCATCGGTGAGAAAGGCCTGGCCGAAGAAGTTGAGGTTGGTCGCGGCGGCCGGGTCGGGCGGGACGCCGTTTACCATGCCGCCGTTGGTGTGGATGTTCATCGCGAGATTCATGTTGTCGGTGTGGAACCCGAAATGCGAAAGCGCGCCGGGCGGGGCGATGGGCAGGTCCCCGTTGCCGATGGAGGAGAGGATATCCAGGTCGCCATCACCGGCGACGTTGATCCCGGCCCCGGCCGCGAGCTCGATGGGCAGGTCCAGGGTGGTCTTCCCACTGTCGCTGCGGAGGGTTCCGCCGTTGAGTGCGAGGCTGCGCAGGGTGCTTCCGTCGAGGCTCATCGTGCCGTCGAATGCCAGGGTTTCGCCCGCGTCGAGCACCAGTCGATCCGTTGACCCGAGTCCGCCGGGGGTGCTGATGCGGGTGGTGCCCCCGAGGTAGAGGTCAAAGTTCCCGATGTCGTTGTCCTGGGTGAGGACGAGGGTGGCGTTCTCCCGTTGCGTGAGGCCGTGGCCGCCCAGTACCGGCCCGAGAACGGTAAAGGTGGAGGAGGAGTTGTTGCGGGTGACGATGGTCGCGTCCCCGGTCAGGGTGATCGATCCATCCAGCACGATAGTGTTGTTCTCCACCCGGATCGCTCCGATCGTGCCGCGCCCGTCGCCCTCCAGCTCAAGGTCCTCCACGTGGGTCGTCAGGTTTCGGAAGAGGAGGGTGGTGTTCTCACCGGTTATCCGGGTGACGCCATTGCTGTCACCGAGCGCGCCGGACCGGTACACGTCAAGGTACCCGTCGTTGAACAGCTCGATATCGCCCAGGTAATCCGGGCTCGCGATTTCCAGGTCGGTGCGGTCATTTCCCTCGAAGCGGACGGTTGTGTTGGCATCGCCAACCAGGCCGGAAACGCGGATGTTGATGCGATTTTGTGCGTCGATGGTAAGGTTGGTTCCGGTTAGGCTTATGCCTCCATCGAGAAAGAGTTCGTTGCCTTGCGAATAGATGCGCGCATCATCGGGAATCGTGATCAGTCCGGTCCATATCACGTTGGCCCCGGTTGCCTTGCTGAATGCCCCGTCCGAGGTGGTGTTGCCGGTGCCGTGGAGTTCCAGTGGTTCCGCGTGGTTGCCGCCAAATACCTGCAGCGAGCCGTTGGCCTGGACCCGGGTCCCCATGCCGGGCTGGCCCAGTGCGTTGCCCGCATCCGTGCGGATGATCCCCGCGTTGATCGTGGTCAACCCGGCATAGCTGTTGGGTGTCGGCAGCAGGAGGCGGCCATTCCCGTTCTGGATCAGCCCGCCTGCACCGGAGACGAGGCGCAGGCTGAGGGGGGCCTTGTTGGTCGTGACGACCGAAAGATCCCCGTCCAGCACCGTGTTTTCAAAGGCCACGCCTTCACCATCGATCTCGAGCTCCAGGGCCGTGGTGACCTCGAGGGCATCCAGGGTGATGAGGGCATCGCTCCGTATCCGGGAGGTCGCCAAGCCGCGGACCGTGTTGACCAGGTGGCCCTCTGACTTCTGGTTCACGCTGAAGAAACCGTCCTGGTCGGGGTCCGTGGGCTTGAGGACTTCCTCGGCGAGGTTTGGCGTGCTCAGGCGTACATCGATCTGTGCGCCACCTCCGCCTTCCCGGTGGGTGAAGGCGATGAGGTAGGCCCCTTCGGACAGGTTTACGGTCTTGGCCCCGCTGTCGCCGTCCCACTGGAGCTGCTCGCCCCGATTCGATCCCAGGCCCGGGGTATCGGATTCGAAGATCCCGTCCCGGTCGAGGTCCAGCCAGATCCCCATGGTATCGTCATCCGCGGCCCGACGGAAGGTCCAGTCCCCGGCATCGGCGGCCGAGACGTTGAGGGTGCCGATAAACAGGTTCGCGTATTGGTCGTTCTGGTCGATTACCCCGGTATTGATAAAATCCGCATCGTTGTTGAAATCGAGCCCCCGGTTGCCCGGGCCGTCGGTGAGGATGGTTCGGCTGGTAAAGCCCGGGCCGAGGGTTGGGTCCCCCCCGGGCAACGGAACATCCCCCATCAGTCCGCCATTCTGGTCCAGGTCGAGATCGGCATTCTGCGGGTTGTTGGTCGGCTGGTACCCGTAATGGAACAGCCGGTTGACCTCCTCCGTGGGCAGGCCGAGCAGCTCGAGGGTGCCTCCGCCAAGCGCGATATCCGCCTGGCCGAGCCCGCTCTGGCTCGCGAGCACGTCCGCCTGCAGGGTGGCCCCTCCGTTCACGGTGAGTGTCCCGCTGAAGCTGTTGGCCAGGTTGTTAAGCGCAAGGCGGCCACCCGCGACGGTTCCGGCGATCCCGATCGCCTCGACCCGGGCGTCGATTACATTGTTCCCCGCCGCCGCCTGTTGATCGATTACCGGGACGACCAGGGGGCCGTTATCCAGGGAGAAGCTTCCCGTGCCGTCGAAACGGAGCTCACCCACGGATGCCCCGCCGCCCAGGTTAATGCTTCCGGTACCTGCGTCCCTGAATATGGCGATATCGTTGGCATCTGGACCCGCCCCGGGATCGCCCACCCAGTTTGCCCCCTCGCTGAACGTCGTGCCATCCCCGCCCCCGTCCCAGACGAAGGTATCGATGGCTCCCCCGACATTCAGGTTAATTTGTACCGTGCTGGGTGCGCTGGACGCACCGTCTCCGTCCGTCAGGGTGAAGACCACCTGCCGGCTCAGGGGCGAGGTTCCGGGGTTGGCGTTCAGGAAGGTAATGTTGTCGACCAGGGCGGCGATCGCGACCGTACTGCTGCCCGGGTTGAAGGTGATGAGGAGCTCCGTGCCCGTGGCGCCACCGGTAGCCGACCCGATGGCCACCCCCTCGTAGGTGACCGTGCTTCCGTCGAAGCCAATCGCACCCGCCCCGGCACCCTCGTCGAGAATCGAGAGAACGTCATCCGCACCCACAAGACCGGCCGCGATCTCGACCCGCAGGGTCCCGTTGCTCCAGCCATTCAGCCCACCCGGAGGCGGATCGTCCGCGCCTGCGGTGGTGCCCTGGTCGATGACCGTGGCCCCGGAGCCCGGCGTGTAGGTAAAGGCATCCCCATCCAGTCCGCTGATGACCGGTGTGCCGTTGGCGAATGAATAGCCCGTGATGATCCCGTATTTCGCGGACAGGTAGGCCCCGACATCACCCTCCTCGGCTGCGCTGAGCATACGGTCGAAGATCAGGACCTCGGAGATTTCACCCTTCCAGTTCCCGCAACACCCCCCGTTGCCGCCAAAGCGGTTGAGCACCCAGTCCTGCGTGCCGATCTGGGTGTTGTTCTGGACGGTCTGGGGCGTGGCATCCCGGGAAAAGGTGATCTTGTCCGGGTCGGCCAGGGTGGAATTTATGGAAAAAAAGTGGACATGATCGGCCTTCTCCCCGGCGTTCACGATTCGCGGGTCCGGGTTGGTGCCCTTGTAAAACACGATGTCGGTCTGCCGGTCCTCGCGGAAGAACTGCACGTTCTGGCCACTCCGGGACATCAGGGTGGACCGGTCGGTACCGGGATTGGTCTTGGCGATGACAAAGGCGCACATCCCATCGGCGTCGTTGACCGGTACGACCAGGTCGGAAAGTTGCATGCCGCTGGCCCCGGTGAAGTTGACCGTGGGCATGCCGTGCAACCCGGTACCCAGCGCGATGGAGGTCCCGCTGACCGGGGTCAATGAGCGTCCGCCCGCCTTGTCCAGCCAGGCCGAGACCGATGTCCCGGCACCGAAGGTGATCGTGGCGGGATCCGCAGCATCCATCCAGAAGACCAGGTTGGCGAAAGCGGGGTCCGGCGTTTGATCGGGCAGGAGGATCTGTGCCTGCGCGTGCATGCACAAGGGAAGGCTCAAGCTAAGAAGGATCGTGTTAACGCGCATGGTGAACTCCGGTGTCTGGTGATTTTAGGGCTTCCCATACTAATGCCTAGGGAAACAGCTGTATAGTTTATCCGTAAAAAAGGTTCGGTCTTGGCCATGCAGGCTGGCCTGGCGGGGATCTAAGATGCTGACAAAACCCACCCTGGATTTGGTTTTCGTGATGCGGGGCTTGTTTGGCACGAAGAGGTGCTGTGGGTGAGTTAGTACGTTTCACATGAAGGTAAAACATCGATTTATCTGGCCAAAATCCGTATACTGGGAGCCACATGAAATCCATCCGGCTCCTCCTTGTATTTTTTTCCACCTGTGCCTGCCTCAGGCAACTTTCAGCCCAGGTCGACAGCTCCAAC
>JAPYUI010000073.1:0-3822 GCA_029936175.1 Kiritimatiellia bacterium | reverse complement strand
TTTTTCCACCTGTGCCTGCCTCAGGCAACTTTCAGCCCAGGTCGACAGCTCCAACGTCGATATCAACGCCCTTCCCGACACCGCGGATGGATTCGGCGTGAACATCGTGGCCAGGGAGCCGCACTTCATCAACCCGGCCGCGCTTGCCTTCGACCGGAAGGGTCGGCTCTTCGTCGGGGCCGGGCCGCAGTATCGCAAGCCCAGTCCGGATACCCCCGGCGACTATATCAAGATCCTCTACGACCATGACGAGGATGGCGTGGCCGAGGAGGTAAAGACTTTCGCCGAGGGGTTCAACAACGTCCAGGCACTCGCCTGGAAAGGGGACGAGCTATGGGTGGCCAATTGCCCGGACGTCACCGTTTTGCGGGACACGGACGGGGATGACGTAGCCGATGAGTACGAGCTGGTGTACACGGGACTCGGCCACCTGCGTCACGGCCTGCACGGATTCAACTGGGGACCGGACGGGCGCCTTTACATGACCCAGGGCAACAGTCGGGTGCAGGAACACGCTCCCATGGCTTTTCGCAAACTGATGCGGGTCAAGTCCGACAAGCCCGACAACCAACCGCTCAACCAGGTGTTCACGCGCGAGACCTACAAGAAGTCCTATATCGGCAGCTGGCCTTCTGCCGAGGGCGGCATCCTGCGCTGCGAAGCCGGCGGCAAGAACCTCGAGATCTTCACCCGCGGGCTTCGCAACAGCTGGGACATGGCGATGGATACCGGGTTCAACTGGGTAGCCACGGACAACGATCCCGGCCCCCAGCACGATCGCATTTTCATGCCTTTCCAGGGAGCCCACTTCGGCATGTCGCATCCCTGGAGTTTCGACTGGATGGCCAGGGAGCATCTGCCGACGGTTCCCAGCATCTCGAAACTCCCCACGGTAAGTGGATCCGGGGTGGGGGTCGTCTATTACACCCATAGCCATTTTCCGGAAAAGTATCAAAATTCCTTCCTTATCGGGGACTGGACCAACAAGCGAATCTACCATTTCCCGACCACCTGGGACGGCGCCCACCTGAAGAGCGCCGATGCATTCGAGACCCTGGTCGACGCGGGCCGCACCCAGGCAGGGGATCTGGGTTACAAGCCCCAGGCGGGAAAATCCCTCTTTCGGCCGACCGACATCGCGGTAAGCCCCTCAGGTGCCCTCTACGTCGCGGGTTGGGGAGCCCACTACGGGTCCATTTATGCCTCCTTCGGCGGGGCCGACAGCAAGGCCAAGAAAAACTACGGGCGCGTGTTTCGCATCTTCCATAAGGAGCGACCGCTGGTGCAACGCAAGGACTGGCTCACGGCGAAACGAAACAAACCCCATGCCGACTGGACCTTCGAGGAGCTCCTCGAAGACCTGGGAGAACAAGTGCCCGCCTGGCGGGTAAGCGCCCAGGATGAATTAATCGGAAGGGGAGCCAAACACCGCCTCGATGTGATCAAGGCCCTTGAATCGGGCAAGCTCTCGGAAGGCCAGGAGACCTGGGCCGCATGGGCCTTGGGCCGGATGCCCGGATGGCCTTCGGATGCGGAATACGCCTTTGGGAAATGGTCCAAACCCGGTGCCGGGGTATCCCTGAATCTGCGTGTCCAATCCGTGAGAATTTGGGGGGAATCCGGAGAAATAAAGGCCTTCAAGTATGTCGCCGCGTGCCTCGACGACAAGGAGCCCCGCGTTCGATTTGCCGCGGCCCTCGCCCTGCGCAACCTGAAGGAGCTCGAGCGTGGGGCGGAGCAACCGCTCCTCGCCGCCCTCTCGGCCGAAACCGATCGTGTCACCTTCTACGCCCAGTGGCAGACCCTGCGCGCGATGCGCAAGGTCGAAGATCGCCTCACCTATCTTGGCGATGAGCGCAGCGGCGTTCGCCTGGGTGCCCTGCTGGCTCTCCTGGAAGAGGATGCCCTGGACAAAACGGACGTCAGCGAGTTGGCCCTGGACCCGGATACACGCGTGGCCGGGATCGCCCAGAGTTGGCTCAAGAAAAATGGCGGCGGCGTCCTGCCCGGGGTCACCATCGAGGCGCCCCGGCGCAATTTCCGTGACCCCGTGGAGGTTTCGCTGGCCACTACGGTCAAGGGTTATGACATTCGCTACACCCTCGACAGCACCGAACCTTCCGCTACATCAACCCGCTACGCTAAACCTTTGCAGGTATCCGAGGACCTGACCCTTCGGGCCGCGCTGTTTCGCGACGGCAAACGGAGAAGCTCCATTGCCCAGGCCGCGTTCCATCGCGTTTCCGACGCCGAATGGAACGATCGTGTCTTCATCCAGGACCTGAAGGTCAAATCGGGTCAAAAATACGAAATCGTGGAAATGGGGCTGCAGCCCGGAGCCAAGGTATTCGTTGACCGTGAATACACCTACTCCTCCATGCCACCCGAGGTGCAGGGGCTCACCTTCATTCGCACCGCCAATGACGACGCAGGTTCATCCGGAAACAACCTCGTCCAGTTTGAGGTCAACATCCCGGCCACCGTCTACGTCGCCCATGACGAGCGTGTTGGAAAGAAACCAACGTGGATGTCGGGATACCAGCGCACCGACTGGGTTCTTAACACCTCCGACGTACCCTTCCGCCTTTACCGGTTGGATGTCCCGGGCGGCCCGGTGACCCTGGGGGGCAACGTGGAGGCCGGGGGTCGCAGCAGCATGTACCAGGTCCTTGTGCAACGACCCACCGCAGGAGGAAAGGTCGACGCTCAAAGCGTTCATGCCATCCTCCAGTCGGGGAAGACGGACAAGGCCCACGGTTCAGAGGTCTTCTTCGGGAAAGGAGCCTGCATGGTCTGCCACCGGGTCCAGGGGAAAGGGCAAAACCTCGGGCCAGACCTCTCCGACCTGGGCCTCCGGGCCCAGGCCGATTACGTCGTGCGGGCCATCCTCGAGCCCAGTGCCGACCTCATCGAGGGTTACCAGCAGGTCCACTTCATGATGAAGGACGGGAGCGAGGTATTCGGCATGGTGCAGGGCGAGACCGCCAAGTCGGTCAAGGTGTTCCTCGCCGACGGCTCCCCCAGGGACCTCGCCAAAACGGAGGTCAAAAAACGAAGCATGCTGGAGACCTCCGGCATGCCGCCCAGTTACGCGTACACGCTGTCCAAGCAGGAAATAGCCGACATGACGGCCTGGTTACTCGATCAACGAAGGCCCCTGAAAAAGAAATGAGTCCGGAACACAAGATCCCTTTTCCCTCCTGAGACCCCTGTCGGAAAAAGGGCTGAAGCCCCTTCCCGGAAACTCCCGGGGCCGGTGGATTTTAGACGTGGGAAGTCCGTGGGTAGGCGTCCTGTTTTTGCTGCTTCTTAGCGCTGGGTTCCCCGAAGGATCAGGTCACCTTTTCGGGCAACGATGCTGAATGGTGCTTGCGCGTCTGGACGGGTGATATGGATACGCACGTCAACCTCAAGCCCTTCCCTGGTATGTCCAACCGACCTTCGCTTTACCTTGGAGACATCCAGTCTAATTTTCCCCTTCAGCGATTTTTGGCTAACGCGGTCCAGGCCCCCACGAAAGTTAGCGGCGGCGGCATGAATGACCACGTCCTGCCCGGCCATATTCGTGTAGGAGAAAACCTGTTCTTTTGCTGAAAGGTCCTCGGCCTTACAATGCGCCTTCTTGAGCTTGAATACCAGGGAGTCTGCGCCTTCAAATTCAAAAAGCTTTGCCAGCTCACTCGCCAGTGAAACGTGATTTTTCGTACCGAGTGGATCCGGATAAAATAGAACCGCTCCCTTGACGATTAACTCCAGGTCATCCCTTCCATCTTGTACCTTGAGTTCCAGGGCGGGCAGATTGTAATTCATGGGGCTCACCAG
>JAPYUI010000294.1:1743-3592 GCA_029936175.1 Kiritimatiellia bacterium | reverse complement strand
TGTATCAGGAGCGCATCATTGGCCTGCAGTTTCACCTGGAGACCACGGCTGAATCTGCGCGGGCACTGGTTGAAAACGGTGGACACGAACGGGTGGATGGACCGTATATCCAGGATGCCGAGAGCCTGCTTGCTGCAAATGGATATCAAAGCATTAACCAGATCATGGAAAACCTGTTAACATCCATGACGAGATGAATGCCCTGCCCGCCATGCTGTTCACCCTGCCGCTCTTGCTCTCGGCCGGGGAAATGAAGGTCGTGATCGATCGCGACCTGCTCGCCGGGATCAAGCAGAAAGCCCTCTTTGAAAATATCGATGACAAGCTGTTCCGCAATCTCGAGGGCACGGAATTCCATATAGGTCCGGGCCCAGAGCGGGAATTTTTTATCTTCCGGGGGATGGACCAGGTGAAGCAAATTAAGGCCCCCTCCACCGGAAAAGCCTACCTCGACACGAACGGGGTCTTCACCGTCTGGTATAACCGGCTGGACCAGGGGGTCCGGTTTAAACAAGGTTCGACACTCACGCTGGAGGACCCGATACGGAGCCGCTTCGGCGTGGCGTACGGGGCGGAATATTTCTACGTCTATGAAAAGTTGAAAAGCCGTGTGTGCTCGGTAGCCGAACCGGACAAGACCCTGTTCAGCTTTTACGACTTCTACATCTACAAACTGGTCGCGGTGGATGACGGGTTTTTCATCTGTGGCTTTGAACAGGGTGGCTTTAGTCGGCAACGCCAAAATGTCTGCCTCAAGATGACCCGCACCGGGGATACCTTCACCGAGACCCTCCACCTGCTGCTACCCCCCTCGGACACCCTGCTGGACCTCGACCCCTTTGGTGGGAAGGTTCTTTTACTCAACCAGGGAAAGGCCATCCCGCAACTTTTCACCTACGACCTGAAGGCCCAATCCCGTAAATCCCTCGGCATGGTGGATGCCTTTGCAATCTACCTAAACAAGGATTTTAAAACGCAGCGGGATCTGTTAAAGCTGCGTTGAGCCCCCGTGGGCGGAGAACTGATATGATGCGTTGTGCGACCCTTTTTCTTGTATTTCTGGCAATTAGCCTCATCCACAAAGTCCATGCTCAAAACTTTCCCGGCGTGGGAAAGCTGAAGTGGGGAGCGTCGGAAGCCGAGGTCCTCGCCCAAGGTAACATGGGCAACACCAACCTGGTGATGCACAAGGTGGTGGACCTTATACACACCGACTGGAATAAAGAACCCATCGCTGTCACCACCGGCTTTGTTATTGCGCCACCCGCAAAGGCGATCATCTTTACCGGTCCGCGGAATGAGAAGGTTGAATATTTCATGGCCAACGACCAACTGGGCATGGTGGTCCACATGCCGCAGAACAATATCGCCTTCTCACCGGATAGATGCCTTTCCGGGATCGATGACCGCTTCGGCGATGCCACCGACCGGCGCGAGCGGGTCGACATAAAGCTGCCCACTTCATGGGGACGGTATGACGAGCGGACCGAGTATTGCCTGGTCACCGACTGGGAAAGCACCTCGGGTATGGTCCGCGCCTTCTGCCGCACCTGGCCCATCAACGACAGGCGCCAGATTTACCGGGTCTATTACATGTCGAAAACACAAGTCGCCAAGAACGAGAAACGCCTGGTCGAGTGGGCCGCTGAGGAGGCTGCACGCATAGCCGAAACCAAGCGCAAGGCCGAGGAAGAGGCCGCCCGCAAGGCGGCCGAGGCCGCAGCGGCCAAGGCGGCCACGCAATAGTCGAACGACTTGCGATGTGTTTCGTTTCCACACGGGGCTGCATGGAACGGATGCACGGATCGTGTCATGAACAACAGGAGGAATCCTGCGACGTCAAGTTGTC
>JAPYUI010000294.1:0-1643 GCA_029936175.1 Kiritimatiellia bacterium | reverse complement strand
CAGGGGATGCTCTTCGAGCGGAGCTTCTGCTCCAATTCCATCTGCGGGCCCAGCCGGGCGGTCATCCAGACCGGGAAACACAGCCACAAGAACGGCTTCATGAACAACGGGAACAGCTTCGACTGGAACCAGCAAACCTTTCCCAAGCTCCTGCAGAAGGCCGGGTACCAGACCGCCATCTACGGCAAGTCCCACCTCAAGGGAAAGCCCCAGGGATACGATTCCTGGGCGGTCCTGCCCGGCCAGGGTCTCTACTACAATCCGGATTTCATCACCCCGGAGGGTAAAATTACGGTCGAGGGGTATTGCACCGATCTCGTCACCGACATGGCGGTGGACTTCCTGAAAAAGGGCCGTGACACCCGTAAGCCCTTCATGCTGATGGTGCAGCACAAGGCCCCGCACCGGAACTGGATGCCCCCGAAGCGCCACCTTGACCTGTACGATGATATCGAGATGCCCGAGCCCGCAACCCTGTTCGACAAGTGGGAAGACAACGCACCACCCGCGCGCTACCAGGAACTCGAGATCGACCGGCACATGCACCTCAATTTTGACCTCTTCGTCGACCTGACCGCCGCGTTTAAAGGGAATGCGATCAAGGGACGATTTGACAAGTCCGCCTGGCGCAACCTGCAGCGCATGACCCCGGGGCAGGTGCGCGACTGGCGTGCCGCCTACGGGCCGCGGGACAAGGCCTTTCACCAGGCCAAGCTCAGCGGCGAGGCCCTGGTGCGCTGGAAATACCAGCGCTACGCCAAGAACTACCTGCGTTGCGTAAGGGGGGTGGACGACAGTGTCGGCACGCTGCAAAAAACCCTCGCCGAGCTCGGCCTCGCCAAGGACACCGTGGTGATCTATTGCTCCGACCAGGGCTTCTACATCGGCGACCACGGCTGGTACGACAAGCGGTGGATGTACGAGGAATCCCTGATGATGCCCTTCATTATCAAGTGGCCGGGCACCATCAAGCCCGGCTCGCGAACGGACAAGATGATCCAGAATATCGACTACGCCCCGACCTTTCTCGAGATGGCCGGTGCCCCGGTCCCCAAGGACATCCAAGGCGTATCCCTGCTTCCGCTCCTCCAGGGGAAGACCCCATCCGACTGGCGCACGAGTATCTACTACCACTACTACGAATACCCCAGCGTGCACATGGTTCCCCAGCAATGTGGAATCCGTACCGAGCGGTACAAGCTCATACACTTTTACCAGTTCGACGAATGGGAACTCTACGACCTGGAAAAGGACCCGGACGAGTTGGCCAACCTCTACAACAACCCCGAGCAAACACCGCAAATTGCGACGTTGAAAAAGCAACTGGCGGATCTCCAGGCCTTCTACGAGGACGACAGCGACCTCGCGGTCAAGCCGAAGGCCTGGCAGCAGCAGTACCGGAAATAGCTTCAGGCGAAGGATCTTGCCGCGTATCACCCCAGGATGAAACCGGGCTTCCCTACCCGGCTAAGCGACTCAACCCTTGTTCCACGGTGCGCGGGCATTCCTGGTGATCTCCGCGTCCAGTTTTTTCATGCGGGCCTGGAGTTCCTTCACGACTTCCGGATGGGCATCGGCCAGGTTGCTTTGCTCCCCCAGGTCCTTGCTTAGATCAAATAACATGACTTGCGGGGCCTTGGGCT
>JAPYUI010000293.1 GCA_029936175.1 Kiritimatiellia bacterium | reverse complement strand
AATTCCTTTCCCGATCCCCGCTCGCAAAGTGCGAGCCCACCGTGCAGGGGGTATTCACGACCGTGGACGCGTGTATCATAGGCTTATTCGTGAAATGGGCCAAGACCTATTACTCGGAGGCTTCCCCTTCTTCCGGGTAAAGGCTCAGCCGGATAAAATACGCCTGGAGTCCCGCAGTGCCGACCGACTGCAGTGTTTTGTAGGAAACTGCTGGTAGACGCCCCCGGAGAGTTTGATCGTCTCGTACGGAAGCGGTTTAATCAGGTCCAGCCCGGGACTCCAACCATCCTGTCGAAGGCTGGAGCTGCGCCCTTACTCGGTTGACAGGTCCAAAACTTTTTTCGTAGAAATTTCACATCGTCCTGACCGCAGGATGTATACGTTTTGGCGATTGATTTTCCGCTCGAAGGGACCCGATATGAAATTTGCGATCTGTAACGAAACCTACCAGGAATGGTCTTTCGAGAAAACCTGTGCGCACATCGCCGGGAGCGGCTATGCCGGGGTGGAAATCGCTCCGTTTACGCTTAAACCCGATCCCCGGGACCTGGAAGAGGCCGATGCCCGTGACCTTGCCCGGATTGCGGATGCGGCGGGGCTTGAGGTCGTGGGCCTGCACTGGCTGCTGGTTCAACCCGAAGGCCTGCACCTGACCACCCCCGATGCGTGCGTGCGGGAGCAAACGATCGATTTTGGCAAGCACCTGGCGCGATTGTGTGCGGTGATGGGCGGGAAGATCATGGTCTGGGGGAGTCCGAAGCAACGCTCCCTCGAGGCGGACTGGAGCTATGCCGATGCCAGCGAAAGGGCTGCGGCCGTGCTGCGCGAAATTGCTGAGGAAGCCGGGCCCCTGGGCGTGACCATCGCCCTGGAGCCCCTGGGTCGCGCCGAGACCAACTACCTGACCACGGCGGCGGAAACGATCGAGTTGATCCGGCAGGTCGATCACCCCGCGATTCAGCTGCACCTGGATGTCAAGGCCATGAGCGACGAGGAGAAGGACATCCCGACCATTATCGCTGAAAGCAAGGAGTACACCGTCCATTTCCACGCAAACGACCCCAATTTGCGCGGCCCCGGTTTCGGGGAGGTCGCGTTCGAGCCCATCCACCGTGCCCTGGTGGACTCCGGCTACGATGGATATGTCTCGGTGGAGGTCTTCGACTACACCCCCGATCCGGAAACCATTGCGGTCGAGAGCCTGGCCTACCTGAAGCGCATCTGGGGATGCGATTCGCAGGCGTAGGAATGGCGCAATGATTGGTTAAGCCGGGTTCACCCTCTTTCGCACGATTGCGACGGCAGGGTGCTTAGATGAAGGAGCTACCGCGGGGCATCGGGTCAACCCCGAAAAAGGCCGCGAGGGATTGGGCCACGTCGTAAAAGCCCTGCCGGACCCCGAGTGAGCGAGGTGCCTTGCCCGGTTGATAGACCAGCAGGGGAACATACTCCCGGGTATGATCGGTGCCGGTATAGGTCGGGTCGTTCCCGTGGTCGGCGGTGATGATGAGGAGATCGTCCTCGCCGAGCCGCGGCAGGAACCCCGCAAACCACGCGTCCGCTTCCACCAGGCAGCGTGCATAGCCCTCGGGATCACGGCGATGACCGTAGAGCATGTCGAAATCGATAAAGTTGGCAAAGATGAAGGCTTTTTCCTTCTCTTCGGCCAGCCGGGAGACCTGCTCCATCGACGCGGGGTTTCCGCCGGTATGAAAGCCCTCGGTGATCCCGCGGCGGGCAAAGATATCTTCGATTTTGCCAACCGAGTAGACCGCCGTGCCGTGGTCCTTCAGCCCTTCCAGGATCGTGGGTTCGTCAGCCTTGAAGGCATAGTCCACGCGGTCCTGGGTTCGTTTAAAGCTTCCCGGCGACCCGGTAAAGGGGCGTGCGATCACCCGGCCGACCCGGAAGGGGTCGCACAGGCGACGGGCGATCTCGCAGGCGGCATACAGCTCTGGGAGCGGGATTACCTCGGTATGCGCGGCGACCTGGAAGACGGAATCCGCGCTGGTGTATACGATAAACGCCCCTTGCTCCATGGATGCACGCCCGAGTTCTTCGATGATGGCCGTGCCGCTGCCATGGCGGTTCCCCAGGATCGGTCGCCCGGTCTGCTCGACAAATGGCCGGGTGATCTCCCCGGGGAAGGTGGGCTCCGCTTCGGGGAAGAGATGAAAGCCGGGATTGAGCTCCAGGCCGGCCAGCTCCCAGTGGCCGGTGATGGTGTCCTTGCCCTGGGAAACTTCCCGCATCGCGCCAAAGCTGGCCAGGGGGCTTTCGTGCGGGGGCAGTCCCCGGATCGGGGTATTCTGGAGTTCCCCGGGTATGCAGCCCAGGCCCAGGCGGTGGAAGGTGGGCAGGTCCAGGCCGCCGACGGCTTCTGCTGTGTGCTGGAGCGTTGCGCAACCGGTATCCCCGTAGTCCGCGGCATCCGGGGCCTCGCCGATCCCCACGGAATCGAGCACAATAAGGAAGGCCTTCACCCGCGGAGCCTAGTGGATCGGGCCGCGCTTGTCCTCAAGAATCGTCGGCGTCCGCGTCCTCTTCCCTGTCGTAGACGATCTTGGACTCCAGGCCGGCCGATTCGAGCAGGTAGGTGCCGAAGTCCTCGAAAACTCCGTCGATCCGGCGGCGAATGAGTTCGCTTTGGATCTCGAGGGCCAGGCTGTCGTATTCCGCGGCATCGGCGGTCTTGCGCTCCCTCAGGAAGCCAATGATCGAATTTTCACCCGCCGTGATCACCTCGGTGACCTCACCTTGTTGATAATCGCCAATGCTGTCCATGACCAGGCGCTGGTTGTTGTCCAGTTCGATGGGAACCTCGCTGTAAATCACGTAGGGCGGGGCAGAGGTCACGCTGAGGGTCATATTGCTGCAAATGGTAGCGAACGAATTGGTCGCCAGGCTTTTCACTATCGTATCGCGAATCGCTTTTGCTTTTTCGGTAAGCGCCTGGCCGATGTAAAACTTTTCTGCCTGGATATACATGGATTCCTTGACCTCTTCCAATGAGGGAACCGCGGGAGGCTGAATGCCGTCGAGACGTACCAGGTAGACATGGTTCGAGCCGGGGATGGGGTCACTGATGTTTTCACCTTCCGCGAGGTCGAGCTCAAATATCGCCTGGTTGAAGTCGAAGAACGCCTCCATGTCGACCTGTGGCAGGATGGCTCCCACGCGGATATAGCCGGTGGTGGAAAGCCTTAGATTTTCGGCCTGGGCGATCTCAGCAAGATTTTTTGCCGGGTTACCGCCTCGTGGGATGGTGTCGGCAAATATCCGATCCGCTTGGTAGGTAGCCCTTTTCAGCGCGTTCACGCGTGCAAGGCTGGCCAGGATCCCGGGCCGCGCCTCCTCGAGAGGGATGATCCGTATGGTCCCGATTTCTTCAAGTGGCGGGCTCTCAACCGTGTTGGTTGCCGTGGCCAGGTCGTTACTGGCGATCGCGGTCACGTTGCTTGCGTTCGCAAGGCCATTGGTCGCGGCAGCGATCACGTTCGTCGTGTCCACGACGGCATTGGTCGTGATTGCAAGGGTATTGGTTGTGGCAGTGATCACATTGGTCGCAGATGCTACCGTATTGGTTGTGGATGCTACCGT
>JAPYUI010000292.1 GCA_029936175.1 Kiritimatiellia bacterium | reverse complement strand
GAACCCCGCTTATACAGCAACAAGAAAAGTGCCCAGGAAGCACACGAGGCCATCCGCCCTTCAGACGTCCAGGTTCGCCCGGCTGAATTGGTCGGGATCGAGCGCGATATGGTCCGCCTGTATGAGTTGATCTGGAATCAATTTGTCGCCTGCCAGATGCCGAATGCCGAATTCGACAGCACCAGCCTGGTTATTGCTGCATCGGATTATGAACTCCGTGCCAGCGGCCGTGTAATGCGCTTCGACGGTTTCACCCGGGTCTTGCCGCCGGCGGGAAAGAATGAAAAAGACCAGTCGCTTCCGGATATTAAGGAAGGTGACATCCTGGGCCTGGTCGAGTTACACCCAAAACAACACTTTACCAAGCCACCTGCGCGGTATTCCGAGGCCTCCCTGGTGAAGGAACTGGAAGGGCGCGGCATCGGCCGGCCCTCCACCTACGCATCCATCATCTCCACCATCCAGGAGCGAGGATACGTCACGGTGGAAAGTCGACGTTTCTACGCGGAAAAGATTGGCGAGATTGTCACCGAACGCCTTGACGAGAGTTTCCCCAAGCTCATGAGCTACGAATTCACTTCCTGGCTGGAAGACGAACTGGATGCCGTGGCCACCAAAGGCAAGGACTGGAAGCAACTCCTCGACGAATACTACGCCGACTTTCAGGCAAAGCTGGATCGCGCCCGAAACCCCGATGGTGGCATGCGTAAAAACGACCCCGTCCCCACCGACATCACTTGCAGCCTCTGCGAACGGCACATGATGATTCGTACCGCCAGCACCGGGGTCTTCCTCAGCTGCTCCGGTTATGCACTCCCCCCGAAGGAACGCTGCAAGGAAACCATGCCGCTGGCCTCGGGTGACGAGGCCAAGCACGCGGAAACCGAGGAGGAGGAAAATCGCGTACTTCGCGAGCGCTTGCGCTGCCCGAAATGCAACACGATCATGGACGAATACCTCGTCGATGAAACGCGGAAACTCCACGTCTGTGGAAACAATCCCGACTGCAATGGCTGCTCTGTAGAGAATGGGAAGTTCGTGATCCGGGGCTACGAGGGCCCGACACTCGACTGTGACAAGTGCGGATCCGAGATGCAATTGAAGAGCGGCCGTTTCGGCAAGTACTTCGGCTGTACCAATGCCACGTGCAAGAACACCCGCAAACTCCTGCGGAGTGGCGAGCCCGCCCCGCCCAAGGCCGACCCGATCCCGATGCCGGAGCTGAAGTGTGAAAAGGTCGAAGACACCTACGTCTTGCGCGATGGGGCCTCCGGCCTCTTCCTCGCCGCAAGCAAGTTTCCCAAGCACCGCGAAACACGAGCACCCAAGCTGAAGGAAATTATTCCACACAAGGCCGAGCTCGACCCCAAGTTCCTTTACATTGCCGATGGCCCTGCCGAGGATCCCGAGGGGAACCCTTCCGTCCTTCGCTTCAGCCGCAAGGCCAAGGAGCAGTACCTGACCACGGAAAAAGACGGCAAGGCCACCGGATGGGTTGCCCACTACCGAAACGGCGCCTGGGCGAGCGAGTACACCAAGGGGCCGAATAAAAAGAAGGCCCCGGCGAAGACCAAGGACCCCGGAAAAGCGAAGTAGGTGCCTGAATCAACTCCCCGGCACGCGCGCTTGCGCGTTTTTAACCAGCCTGCTAGGGATGTTCCATGACCAAGCGTGAAGCGTATATTGCGCTCAACCTCATGGAAGGTATCGGGCCGGTAAAAGTACGGGCACTCGTCCAGGCCCTCGGCTCCGTCGAAGCCGTGTTCGATGCAGGAAGGCAGGACCTTCTCCAGGCAGACGGCATCGGGCACAAGCTCGCGGCGAGCATTCTCGCCCAGGCCGGGACCCTCGATCCCGCAGGCGAAGAAGCCAGGACGGAAAAGCTCGGCGCACATATCGTCACCCAGATCGATCCAAGTTACCCCGACATACTGAAAGAGATCCACGATCCACCGATCGCACTCTATGTCATGGGTGAACTCAAGCCGCAGGACAAACACGGCATTGCGGTCGTTGGTTCCCGCAAGATGTCCCATTACGGGCGACAGGTCGCCGACCGACTCTCCTTCCAACTCGGCAAGCTCGGCTACACCGTTGTCAGTGGCCTCGCCCGAGGGATCGATACCGCCGCGCACATGGGTGCGCTCAAAGCCAAGGGCCGAACCATTGCCGTACTGGGAAGCGCCCTCGATTGCCTCTACCCAACGGAAAACGAGGAACTGGCACACCGCATTGTCGAATCCGGAGCGGTGATCTCGGAATTTCCCCTCGGCACCCAGCCGAACAAGAGCACCTTTCCGAAACGCAATCGCATTGTGAGCGGACTGTCCATGGGCGTACTCGTGGTCGAGGCTGCCAGGGGCTCGGGGGCGATGAACACGGTCGACGAGGCGAATGCCCAGGGCCGCCTGGTTTTCGCGGTTCCGGGACGTATCGACATGCCGGGGTTTTCCGGTTGTCATTCCCTGATCAAGAACGGCGCGACCCTGGTCGAAGACGTGGACGATATTGTCCGGGACTTTGAATACCTCATTCCGCCGAATGCGGAGAACCGCGAAGACCCGGAATACGCCAAGCCGATCCCCAAGCTCAATGCGAACGAGGAGCGAATTATCGCCTGTGTCCCGAAAGGCGATTCCATCGGCGTGGATCAACTCATCCGCGAGAGCAAGGTGGGCAGCGGAAAGGTTAATGCCCTGTTGATCGGCCTGGAAATGAAACGCCTGATTCGCATGCTCCCGGGCCGGCGCATCGAACGCCTGTGATTGCCATTCATTACATGACAAGGGGGAAATGGCCGCATAGTTTCCCGCATGCCCAGATGACCCGGATGGATACCCACCGTGAAGGTTGAAACAGATCCCGGCATGACTGACTTCGTCCAGTATCTGGAGATGGAAAAGAATGCGTCTCCGCATACGATCAGCAACTACGTCATGGATATCAACCAGTTCATCCGCCATACTTGGGGGGATCATGCCCTTGCGCCTTTCGACTGGACCGGCATCGACCGCATGCAGGCTCGCAGTTTCCTCATCGTCTTTCAACAGGCAGGCTGCAAACCCTCCACAACCAGCCGTAAACTTTCGAGCATGCGCTCCTTTTTCAAGTTCATGCAGCGCGAGGAACGTATCGCTAAAAATCCATTCAGTGGACTTCCCCTGCCCAAGCGTGAAAAATACCTTCCCCAGATCCTGTCCATCGACGAAGCGACGGCCCTGCTGGAGGCACCTGAGAAAATGAATGCAGACAAGGAGCTTTCACACCGTGGCACCGAGCTCTGGCGCAACTACATGGTGTCCCGTGATGCCGCGGTGCTTGAACTGCTCTACAGCACCGGCATCCGCCTGAGCGAGTTAACCGGCCTGCGCGAAGGCCAGGCCGACCTGATTTCCGGCGTGATCACCGTGCACGGAAAGGGAAAGAAACAACGCATCTGCCCCGTAGGCACCCCCGCCAACAGGGCGCTGCACCACTGTCTTGACCAACGCGATTTCTTCTACGATTCCACCGGGAAAACCGGGCGTCCCAAGGGGCTGTTCCTCAACAAGGCCGGCGACCCCATCAGCAATCGCTCCATCGAGCGGATGATGAAAAAATA
>JAPYUI010000291.1 GCA_029936175.1 Kiritimatiellia bacterium | reverse complement strand
ATCGTGTACGTCCCCAACGGCCTCGTGCGCCGTTGCTTCTTCCCGGGCGAGGAGGAAGGCGTCCTGCCCGGTTTCGTGGGCGGGTTTAACGCGGACAAGACCAAGAACGATAAGCGTATCCAGAACAGCCCGGGGATCTACCCGCTGGAGTTGACCTCGACCATGCAGCCCATGGCCGAGCATGCCGGGGACATCACCCTGGTGACCGGACTGGACCGGACCTACAAGAACGGCCAGGATGTGCATGCGCAGGGCGCGTCGTGCTACCTGACCAGTCTCTCGCCCGTGCAGGCCGCCGCAAAAGGCGAACGGTATCCGAACGGCCGGAGCCTGGACCAGGTTATCGGGGACGAGGTGGGCCGCGGGACCGTGTTCAAGACCCTGGAAATCAGCTGCAACGGTTTCCGGGCGCCCAAGGAGTCCATCTACTTCAACAACATATCCTGGTACGGTCCGGGCAAGATCGCCCCCTCCATCCGGGACCCCAGAAAACTGTACAACCGCCTTTTCCTTGCGGACAGTTATCGAACCCATATCAATGAGGTCACCGACCTGATGCTCGCGGATGCCCGCGACCTCTCGCGGAAGCTGGGCCGGGATGACCGGGAGACCCTTGGCACCTTCATGGAGATGATCCGCGACATTGAAATCCGGATCGCGCGTCTGGAAAAAATGGTCACGGCCGCCGACATCCGGCAGCCGACCGACGAGATTCTCCCCCGGGGTACCTATATCAAGCTGCAGGCTGACCTGATGCTCCTGGCCCTGCAGATGGGCATCACGAATGTCTGCACCTTCATGATCGGCCCGGAAAGGTGGGATGCAACCCTGCTGTATGAAGGGGTATTTGACAAGCCGGTCCAGCACCACAACATGACCCATAATCAAAAAGGGGAGGGGTACAAGAAGGTGCAGAAGATCGATATCTTTCACATGGAACAATACGCCTATATTCTCTCCCGGATGAAGGCCCTCAAGGAGGCGGATGGCAGCTCGCTGCTGGACAATTCCCTGGTCACCTACGGTGCGGGTCTCGGGGATGGCGCAACCCACCAGTATTATGACCTGCCGCTGGTCGTGGCGGGGAGGGGCCAGGGCCAGGTCAAGCAGGGACGCTTTGTCCAGTGCAAGAGCGGTACCCTGAACGCCAACATGTGGCTGTCACTCGCCAAGCTCATGGGGGTGGAAATGGATGCCTACGCCGACAGCACGGGCGTCGTTTCAGACCTGTGGACCTGAGATTTCCCATGCGCGCAGGACCGTTTATTTCCAGGCTTTGCCTGCTGCTGCTCGTCGCCGATTGTCCGGGGGCCAGTGATTTCAACACCTTCCTGAAGCCGCTTTTTTCCGACCACTGCATCAAGTGTCACGGTGAAAAGAAAACAAAGGGGAAGGTCAATCTGCAGGAGATTGACCGGGCGAGGCACTTCCTTGGTCAACCCGCGCTGATCAAGGAGATGATTGAGGCCATCGATGCCCGCGATATGCCGCCGGAGGATGAACCGGAGCTGGACGAGAAGATTCGCGAGAAGTTGCTTGTTACCCTCCGGGGCATGTTGCGGGCAGCCACGGAGGATGCCGAGGTGAAGTCGATGCCGATTCGGCGACTGAACCGCTTCCAGTATAACAACGCGGTTAAGGACCTGTTCCTGCTCAACCGCGAGGTCTTCAGTTTGCCGGAAAAACTGATGACCCGGCAGGGTCAGTATCTCCATGCCATCCAGGCCAAGATGCCCGACCGGGTAAACGTGGCCTGTAGGTCGCTGGATGAAAGCGGGGGATTGAAGGGGGTTGATGCCTACCCCAAGGACCTGCGTGCGGCCCATGGATTCGACAACCAGGCCAACCAGTTGAGCCTGTCACCGCTGCTCCTGGACACCTTCCTGAAACTCAGCGTGTCGATCCTGGAGAGCCCGGACTTCAACCCGGGAACGGTTGGGCTATGGAAGGACTTCTTCGAGGCACCCGCGGCCGGGGCCGACCTGAAGGCCGAGCTTGCAAAACGACTGCAGCCCTTTCTTGAGCAGGCTTTCCGCAATCCCGTCGAAGCCGCGATGCTCAAGCGCTACACCGATTACGCGGACACCCGGATCACCCAGGGCCTGCCCTTTACCGAGTCCATGAAAAAGGTCGCCTCGGCCGTCCTGTCCTCGCCCCTGTTCCTGTATCGCCATGAAGCCCCCGCGAAGGACCAACCATACCACCTGGCATCGAGGCTGTCCTTTTTTCTCTGGGGCAGCAGCCCGGATGCGGAGCTGCTGCGCCTGGCCGGGAGCGGCGTCTTGTCCACGCCCGAGAACCTGGACAGGACCATCGAGCGGATGCTGGCCGACCCGAAGGTCGAGCGCTTCCTGGACACCTTTCCCTCGCAGTGGATGCAGCTCGAGAACATCCTGGCCGCGACACCGGATCCCAAGAAGCACCGGTTTTTCAACCTGGACGCGAAGCATCCGGCCAGCCTGCACATGGTGCTCGAGCCGCTGTTGCTCTTCGACGCCGTGTTTGTCGAGGATCGACCGGTCATCGAGCTCATCGCCCCGACTTTCGGCTACCAGAGCGATTTCCTCAAGACGTGGTATGGGGGCGAGCTCAAGCCGAGGGAGGAGGACCTGCAAAAGGCGATCGAGGACAGCGAGAACAGGAAGAAGCGAATCGTCGAGCTCGGCTTGGCGGTGGACAAAATGGAAAAAGAGTTGGCCAGCTTCACCGAACCGATCCGGAAAAGGCTCTTGTCCGAACGCGCCGCCGAGGCGACGATCTTGGATCCGGTAGATTTGCGGCCCGTGGCGGCATGGGAGTTCGAAGGCGACTTGAAGAGCTCGGTCGGGTCTTTCCCGCTGAAGAAGCATGGTGCGGCAACGTTCCTTGAGGGCATGGTTGTGCTCAAGAATGCCTATCTGCAAAGCTCCCCCTTGCCCTTTGAGCTAAGGGCCAAGAGCCTGGAGGTCTGGTTTCTTCTCAAGGACCTGAACCAGCGGGGAGGCGGGGTCATGGGCATCCAGGGCCCGGGCGATTTTTTCGATACCATCGTCCTGGGTGAAAGAAAGCCGAGGCATTGGATTTCCGGGAGCAATGGCTTCAGTCGAACCAATGATTTTGCCGACTCCCAGCCGGAAACGCGCCAAAACGAGATGATTCACCTGGTCATGACCTACCAACCGGACGGGTTGATCACGCTTTATCGAAATGGCGAGGTGTACGGCAAGCCCTACAAGAAGCCACTGGCTACCTTTCCCCAGGGCAAGTCCTCCGTCTTGTTCGGTCTTCGCCATCTTCCCCCCGGGGGGGGGAAACACCTGTCGGTGCATATCGACAAGGCCAGGCTCTACGACCGGGCCCTCAGCGAAAAAGAGGTCGCAGAAGCGGCCCGTGGCCATCAGCTTTTCGTTTCCAACAAGGAGTTGCTGGCGGCCCTCTCCCCGGAGCAGAGAAAGGCCAAGGTCCAACTGGAGAAGCAACTCAAGGATTCCAGGAATGCCTTGAAGAGGGCGCCCAAGCCTATCGACGCAAACAAGCTCAAGGGGGAGGCCCAGAAACGTTTCGACAATGCCATGCGGAGCAAGATGCGCTCCCCGGTCTTCGAGCGAATGCCGTCCAGCGACCCGAGGTA
>JAPYUI010000072.1 GCA_029936175.1 Kiritimatiellia bacterium | reverse complement strand
GATTTTTTGTGCCTTTACCCTGCCGGGGCTTTTCGCCGCAGGTGAAGACCCGATCACTGCCGGAGCGACGGAGGTCCTCACGATCCTGGGTTTCTTTGGCATGGCCGGACTGGTCGCCCTGTTGATGATGGTCATCGTGATACGGCAGCGAGAAGGCTTGTCCAGGCCCGCCCTGGTGGCCGGTCTCGCACCGACGGTTATCTCGGTCCTGGCGGCGATCGGCCTGGCGGTGATGACCCAGGTAAAGAAGGCGAACGAAGAAGCCCGCCGTAAAGCTGCGGTGGAGGCATCGACCCTAGCGGAGCCCGGCGGACCCTCCGGCACCTAGAACCTCCATTATCCGGCCCGGCTCAGTCCAGCGGGGCCGGCTCAATGTCCGATTGGCTGATCCACCCCGCGCGGATCTTTTCCCCGGCCTGCAATCGCTCGTAGTAGCCGCGCATGTTTTTCTGCGCGTAGGGATACCGGTCGAATATCGCTCCATCACCTGCGACCCGCGGATCACCCTCGGCTTTCAACTCGGCCATCATCTGCTCCCGCAGGGCCTTCCGCACCGGGGCCTTCTCGGGATTCAAGGCCAGGTTGTTGACGCAGGCAGGGTCTTTCGCCAGATCATAGAGTTCTTCCGGGCCCTTCTTTCCGAAATTCAAATCCCAGTAGCGGGCTTCCACCGGGTTGCTCCGGTTGTCGAGAATGTGGGTCTTTGTCGGACTGCCATCGGTATTCATGTACCCGGTCTCCGGATTACCCGCAGGCCAGCGGTCGGTTTTGTAATTCAACAGGTAGAGCATGCCTTCCTTCACGATTCCGCGCACGGGATATCCCCCATCATGGGGACGGCCCAAGTCGTGGCGCTCCTTTCCGATAAGCACATGATCACGTGCCGGGTTCACGCGCCCGGCCCGCTTGGATGCAAAGATATCGAAGAGGCTTCGACCTGGCGTGGGGGACATCCCGCAAGCCATCCAGTCCAGTCCCGCCGCCTCGATGAGGGTAGGGGCAAAATCGGCAAAGCTCACGTAGTCATCGACCACCCGACCCCTTACCTCGATGCCGGCCTTCCACATGATGGCCAGGGGCAGATGATTCGACAGCTCGTAGGTCTGCCCCTTCACCCGCGGAAAAGGCATGCCGTTATCCGCGGTGACGATAACCAGGGTATTGTCGAGCTGGCCGCGCTCCTCCAGCAAGGCAAGGATGCGTCCGAGGTGATGGTCGAAGTGCTCGATCTCGAAGGCATAATCGAGCATATCATGCCGAATGGTTTCATTATCCGGCCAGAAGGCCGGTACGCGATCGATGTCCGATGGCTTCTTGCCGCCGACCTTGGTTCCGGATTTAAATTCGTAGCCCCGATGCGGCTCGTGGGCCCCGTACCAGAAGCACCAGGGCACGCCTTTCCCTTCATCCTGCCCGATAAAGTCCTTGAAGTTTGCCGCATAGTCGTTGCTGGACATGTTACGCGCCGGGGGCTTGGCCTTGCGTTTCCCATACGCCCTTCCGGTGAGCTGTCGCCCCTGCGCGTTGCCCGGTGCCCAGCCCTTCCCGGTCATCCCGGTGCGATAGCCATTTTCACCCAGGGCCTCGACGAAGGACTTGAACTTGGCGGGGAAGTCCGGGATGTGATTCGCCGCCGCCTCGAGTTGCCAGGAGTTGCGGCCCGTGATGATAATCGACCGCGACGGGGCGCACTTGGCGTTGGGCGTATAGGCCCGGGTGAAGAGTATGCCTTCACGGGCAACGCGATCGAAAGAGGGGGTTTTCACCCAGGTCGTGCCATAGGCGCCGGCATGCGGGAAGGATTGATCATCCGAAATACAGAAAAGGATGTTGGGGTTCTCCGCACGCAGGGTGGAGGCACACAAGAGCACAAGCAGGATTCGTTTCATGGGGAAAGGGTATGTTTTGCCTGGAGCCTGTCAACGATGCGCAAGGCCCAATTGTGAAACTAGAATGAAAAGCGTGCGACGATGGGGTCGTGGTCCGTGACCCCCATGGGGTAATCCCCATCGAAGTCTTCGGGCCAATCGCTGTTGATGTGCAGGATCGTTGCATCGGTCATGCGCGCCTTCATCACCGGATTCAAAAACATATGGTCCAGGGTTCCCGCCTGACCGCGATAAACATAGCTGTACGCCGCGCGGGGCATCTGCTCGAGAAAGTAATCGTTCAGGTTCCACAGGCCGGCTTTGTACATCGGCGCAAGCTGATCCGAGAACGGCTCACCAAAAGGATCATCCGGGCGCGGAAATACATTCAGGTCGCCCCCTGCCAGGACCAGGGCATCGGGAAGTGCCGCACGGATCGCCTGGGTGATGGCGGCATTGTACATGGCCTGGTAGGTCCGGCGCACGACGCGCGCATTGGGCCGACTGCTGAAATGGTTGTTCAAGAGATAAACATCCAGGTGCTTCCCCTTCCCGACGGCCTCATCCCAGACCCGAAACAAGCCCAACTGGGCTGCACGTGAATAGGTCGCGTTCACGGCATCATCCTGATCGACCTCCCCATGATAAAACGCGTTGAATGCCTTGGGATTCTGGACATCGTTGACGGTGCTCAAACTATCGAAGGGAAAGACGATCTTCGGCGCATTCCCGAGTATCGGGTGCTCCGAATTGACCGCCAAGAGTTCGACCCGGTCCAGGCGATAGAGGAAGCCGGTGATAATCCCGCGCGTGTCGGCTCCGTCGCGATCGTTTGCGCAATCGTATGCGGGTCCACCCCGTGCGGCAATGGTCAGGCAAAGCTCCTGAAGGGTGTCCGGCTTGCCGTCCGCATGATTCGCCTTGGTCTCCGTCAATACCCCCTCGATCACCACGCAGATGTCCTGGTCTTCAGCTTCCTGGATCATCAACACATCCGGAGACTGCATCCGGGTGATGATCTGTTCCGCCATCTCGACCAGGCGAGCTTCATAGGAGACGGCATTGGTCGGCGCGTAGTCCGGCGGGCCACGAACCCCGGGACAACCGATGTCCGTAATAAAATCACAACCATCAAAGGGATCGTTGCGCGCGTCGTAGAGATTCTTCACGTTGTAGGTGGCGATACTGAAGAATCCGGGTGCATGGGGCGGCACAGCGGGACTGAGCTCGACCGGACTCGGGCCAGGCTTCACCCGGGGCATTTCATCCACCAACAACTGCATGTTGCCGTACGTAAAGGTTAAGCCGCCGGTAAAGCCATTCTCCAGGGTGTCGAAGGTTTTCACCGGGGGAAGGTGCACACCCGCATCCTGCGCCGCAAACTTCAGGCCCATACTGCTCAGGCAGATCCGAAAGCCATTTCCGTTATCGAAAGAGATATCCGCAATATCGTCCAAGGGGTGACAATCGCGGAAAAGCCGGCGATCCAACCGTGCCCGGCGCTGGGCAATCGGGTGGTCCCCCCGGATGACAAAACACGTGGAATTCATCGTGCGGCGATGGACTCGACGCTTCCCGATAACCCGGGCCCCGGCGGGCAATGAACAGCGCATGGCTTCACGCTGTTCGAAGTACAATTCAGCCTTCAGGCTGTCAGCGGGGGGGTTGATTTCTTCAGCGGGCAGGACGACATCGAGATCCAAGCCGGTTTTAACCACCCGAATGACCTCGGGCTTACTGAGCTCCGCCTGCCCATAGCGATTTTTCATGGTGCCCCGAAGAATAACATGATCACCGGCCTTCGGGCGGTATTGCCCGGTCCCCAGGTCAAGGGAGAGTGTGTTGCCACAATAGATAACCATCCCGTCGGAGGTCGCGGGGTTGCGGTCGGACTGCTCCGCCGTGTTCTGCAGTAGAAAACCGTAATGTACCCCGCTGGCTGGCGTCTCCCACATGGACAACTGGTAAATGACCCCCTGGAAGGTAATCACCTCGCCATTGGATTTGACTTTATGCTCCACCCCCTTCGACGTAATCTCCGGGGACCCCTTGAGATCCCCGATAGACGCCACCTTGGGTGGCTTCTGCATCGCGTAGACACCCATACAGGCCAGTACCAGGTAAAGATGCAGTGAAAAGGTGGGTAAACGTCTCCCAAAGGGTGGGGAAGAAGCAAAAAAATGTGGGGGAGGCAGGTGCATGGTCGATATCAAAATATACGGCGCAAGGTCAGGTGGAAAAGAATAGGCCGTCAGGCGAATTTGGCAAGTTAGAGCATGATTTAACTCGGTGCATATGCAACATTGCCGCTATGTCCAGCAACAAGGAACAAACGCTGATGGCCAGCGTACCCATGCAGATCATCGGGCCGGCGAAATGGGTGTTTAACGGCCAGACCGAAGACGTGTATTTCCCGCTGGCGACCTATGAATCGCCACTCTGGCCGAGTACGAATCGCGGTGCGCGGGTCTCCCAGCAAACCAGTGGCATTCACTGCACGGTAACCGACGAGCGCATGACGCGATCGATCCTGGTAGAAGCCCAGACCGCCGAGGCATGCCACGCCGCCTGCCGCGGCATCATGGACCGGCGGGAAGAACTGGAACCCCTGGTCGAGGAGACCAGCCGCTTTGCCCGCTTGATCGACCTGCACGCCCAACAGGTCGGCTCCATGCTTTTTCTTCGACTGGAGTTTCACACCGGGGACGCGGCCGGTCACAACATGGTGACCAAGGCTTCCCAGCGCATCCAGGAATGGATCCTCCAGGAATACAGGGAGCTTCGATACCTCTCTGTATCCGGGAACTTTTGCACCGACAAGAAGGTCAGCGCGGTCAACGGTATTCTCGGCCGGGGCAAGTATGTCGTCTCCGAGCTAACCATTCCCGAAAAAACATGCCGACGATACCTGAAGGCCACGCCAGCGGAAATCGTGGAAATCAACACCAAGAAGAACCTGGTCGGCACCATGCTCGCAGGCGGCCTGCGCAGCGCAAACGCACACGTCGCCAACACCCTGCTCGCCTTCTACCTGGCCACGGGGCAAGACGCAGCCAACATCGTTGAGGGCTCCCAGGGCATTACCTTTGCCGAGGTACGCGGAAGCGACCTGTACTTTTCACTCACCCTGCCAAATGTCATCGTCGGCACCGTTGGCAACGGCAAGGACCTAGATTTCGTCCGGAAAAACCTGGAACAACTGGGCTGCATGGAAATGCGTGAACCCGGCGAAAACAGCCGTCGTCTCGCGGCGGTCTGTACCGCGGCCGCCCTGTGCAGTGAACTCTCACTCCTCGCCGCGCTTACCAATCCAGGTGAATTAATGAAAGCGCATCTCAAGCTGGAGCGCGCATGAGCGGGGACGCGGTTAACAGGCGGAAGATCCAACATATCGAAATCATTCAATCTGATGAGGGCGTGGAGCGGCGAAAAAACCACTTTGACCAGATCCAGTTAACCCACCGGGCCCTGCCGGAACTCGACTTGGCCGAGGTCGATCCTTCCTGTACCTTCATGGGTAAAAAGCTGGATTTCCCCTTGCTGATCTCCTCCATGACCGGTGGCGAACATACGCTGGTGAAAACCATCAATCGCAACCTCGCCCTTGCTGCGGAAGCGACCCAGGTCGCCATGGGCGTCGGTTCACAGCGCGTCATGTTCACGAACCAGGAGGCGCGGGATAGCTTTGCCATCCGGCCACATGCACCAACGACCCTGCTCTTTTCGAACCTCGGTGCGGTACAACTGAACTACGGCTTTGGGGTCGATCACTGTCAGGAGGCCATCGACGTGGTTGGAGCCGATGGACTTTACCTGCACTTGAATCCCCTGCAGGAAGCGGTGCAACCAGAAGGCGATACCAATTTTTCCGGGTTAGCAGAAAAGATCGGGGCCATTGCACAGACGCTGGAGCAACCCGTGGTCCTCAAGGAAGTCGGCAGTGGGTTTTCGGAAGTGGATGCCCATCGCGCGATCGATATCGGCGTAAAATTCATCGACGTCGCGGGTGCAGGCGGTACCTCGTGGAGCCGGATTGAGCACCACCGCCAGGCCACCGCGAGCGACGACATCGGCCTGGTGTACCAGGACTGGGGCATCCCTACCCCGCAGGCCCTTCGACAACTGGCACCCTACCGGAACCAATTAACCCTGATCGCTTCAGGCGGCCTGCGCTCAGGCCTGGACATGCTGAAATCCATCCTCCTCGGGGCAGAACTTTGTGGACTGGCAGCGCCTTTTCTCCAGCCAGCCATGGAATCCCCGGAAGCGGTGATTCGAGTGATTGAGCGGCTCCGCAGGGAATTTCAAACCGGTTTATTTCTTCTCGGATGTAAAAACCTGCGGATGTTGAAGGAAGCAACCGACCTGATTCGGACATAAGGGCTCTGTTTGCTGGAATGAACGATTTTTACCTCATCATGCACCAGGGGCTTAAACATCAACAGGGCCTGGAGCCTTAAATCACCGGATTCAATCTTCACCACTCGGCGTTTTACCTCGAAATAATGAACTTTTAGCCCCTAAATTACGATCCAGACCGAAAATAAGCTGAGACGAAGTTCCTGAAAAATATCAGATGTGCGAAAGCCTTATTTACCTTTGAAATGAAAGTTTTGCCAATAATCAGTAAACCATGCAGGGTACAGCATTTACATGCGGCATTATCCGGTGTTGTGGCACATGGAATGCTATATTAAACCCATAGAAACCTAGCGTTATTACAGATTGTATCGAATGTTCAGCAACGGACCCAATGAGACGCCTATGAAAACAGGAAGCATGCGCAGAAAGGGGGGCTTTACCATATTAGAGGTTCTCATGGCGCTGATCGTCATGGCTATCGGTTTGGCTGCAATTGGTGGTTCCATCGCCACCGCCCTGCGGATCACCAACATGAGCAAGGAGCGAAGCAAGGCCCTGTCCTTCGCCCGCCTGGAAATGGAAAAAATCCAGGCCCTTGGATTCGGCAGCGAGGAATTGAGTACCAGTGGCAACGGCAAACACGTATTCAGCTACCCCCAGTACTATGGCTATTACAAGGTCACGGCGGGCAAGGACTGGAACAACCAATCGAGCTCGGACATCAAGAAGATTTATATGCGCGTCTATTGGGATGACGTGAACAACTGGCAGAACAAGAAAAAGCACAAAGCCCGTGTCTACATGCGCGGAACCGTAACCCAGGCCATTCACTAGGAAAAGATACATGATTACCCAACCATCCTTAAATAAGCGAAGCCGATGTGGCTTGAGCTTGGTCGAGGTCATGATCGCGATCTCCATGGCAACGATCATGTCCATCGCACTGATCGGCTCCCTGGTGGTCACCCTCCGCAGTCATCAGGCAAACCGATCCTACAATCGCAATATGGATGAAGGTAACACGGCCATGCAACGGGTGGTTTACGGATTCGGTGTGAGCGAGGGACTGAGAGAAGTCAAACTGGAGGAGGTCTCCATCGTTGAAACCGGTTCCGGCTGGCGCATCGATACCGGGTCGGGAAACTATATACAATGGGATGTCGGCAACCAAACGATTCAAAATCAAGCGGGCGTGGTCTACGCCCGGGATGTGATCAGTTCCTATGCCCAGTGGAACCAGAGCAGCTCCGGTGTTCTCCTGGGGCTTCAGGTTGAGGACCATTCACTGAAAAAGCCTATTATCCAGACCCTGGAAAGCCTGGTTAAATTTCGAAACTAAGCACAAAGAGCCCCCCATGAAACAGCCACACGCATATAAATCCTCGAAGCAAGGCAGCATCCTTCTCGCCGCCGTTATCTTCCTGTTTATCGGCTTCAGCGTTGCAGCAATTACCCTGCGGGATGCCCTGCACAACTCGCGCATGGTCCAGAACCAGGTAAACATCGAGCGAGCGCATTACTTCGCCGAAAGCGGTGCCGAACAAGCCGCCGACCACATCAGCAAGTTCTCCGGATACATTCCTGAGGTCACCCGTTACGGACACAAGTACGGTGCCGGCCGATGGGATTACGAAATCGTCAAGACCGATTGGCGCGCGTACCGCGTGGAAGCCATCGGCTCCGTAAACGGCGTATCCCGTCAACTCAACATCAATCGGGTGCGTTACCCGACCTTTGCCCAGTACGGCATGTGGACCGCGGACTTCCGTGACCTATGGCTTATCCCCGGCCAGCTTCAGGAGGGGCAGTATCACAGTGACAGCCGAATGAACATTTGGTCTTCGCCCAGCGCAGGAGGTCCCGTGTTTAAGGGCAAGGTGACCACCGGTCATCATAAATTCGGCGGTTGGCCCGCATACGCCACCTTCGAAGAGGGCTATGAGTTCAACTCCTTTCAGGGCACCATGGCCACCATTGACTTCTCCGAAATGGAAGGGGAGGCACAAAAAAGCGGCATGATTCTTAGGGGAGAGACCAGCGTTTATTTCGACTTGAACCCCGCGAGCGGTGAGGGTCAAGTCTACCTGAAAAACAGGGATAAGTATGGCGACAATGGCTGGCACGCGGAAAGCCTGGAAGGGCTCGAGATCGTCTACGTTAAAGACAAAACAGATGACGAGGGGGGTGTTTCGAGTTCCGGAAAAATCCAGTTGTACGGCGGAACGGTCGACGGCTCCCTGACTTTTTACGCCGACGATGACATCTGGCTGAAAGACCATATGCATTACAAGAACGACCCCTCGGATGATAATGATGTCATTCGCGACTACCCGGAAGATTCGGACGACAAGGTGGGCTTTATATCGAAGGACGATATCTGGGTGAGCACTTCTGCACCGGATGACTTGACGATGTTCGGGGCCTTCATTGCCGCCGGGCCAGGCGTTTCTGGAAATAGAGGCAATATGGGGGTTTCCAACTACAACAGTTACCGTCTCGGAGCGCGAGGTTACTTTACGACCTATGGAAGCCGGGTCATGGAACAGGTCTACCCGGCGGGCACCTTCAACAGTCGTACCGGGCGGCAGCAGACAGGCTATTCCTCCAGGAACCTCTTTGACGAGCGCTTTATCGATGACCCGCCCCCCTTCTACCCTCCGATCAGTGAAAAACTGGTCTTCGAGGAGTGGCACTACTCCGAGGTCGGGTTCACCGGCGTTGCGGGAAACCCGCCTCCGGAATCCGACTGACAAGGTCAAGAGGCTACTGAGATGAACGAGCACAAGGACATGGAAAAAGTCGGCCATTCGTCAAAATTTATTCCTGTCGGCATCGTACTCCTGGTCCTGTGCTGGGTGACGATCTTCGCGTTCAAGGGCAAACAAGAAGCGCCTGCTCCCCTCCCTGATCAACCTGAAGACGAGGAGATGGAACGGCCGGCCAAATTCACCCATGGCTCGGGATCATCAACAAGCCGCCGCGGCCTGTTCGCCAACGCACCGAAGCCCGGCTATACGCATCCCCGGATGAAAAGGGAAACCGAGTTCGATCGCAACCAGAAGATCGAGGAAGCCACTTTCGTGCAGGAAACCCCCGAGTCCGTTTCCCCTAGTCGGACCGTGGAGGCGCAACTGGCGCTTCGCAAGACGGCATCCAATCCGCCACCGGAACTGCGCAAGGTGTTGAAAGCGCCAGCGAAGGGGTGGAAACAGCACAAAGCAGAACCGCTTCAACTCCCGGAGAGCGCGATGACAGCACTCCGTGAAATGGAAAAAAGCACCGACTTGGAAGCCATGCTTGAGCAGCAAGCAGAGAACCTTCGCGAGGCCCTATCCGAGCAGGGCGAAGAATACACGGGTCCTTCGCTGAAGGAAATAGAGGAAATAGAGCAGAAGAAAAACGTTTTGTCCTTTTGAAGAGGGTCTGCAACTTTGCTATTATAACGGCCATGTTCAAAGGACTCCTACTCAGCACCTTGATTCCAGGGCTCGGTGCTCTAGCTAATCCCATTATCACGGGCATTTACGAGGCACTGCCCACGGACCCCGCACCTAACACCACGCCCTTCGACTATCGAGCCATTGAGTTCTTCACCGAAGACGCCATCATTGAACAGGAATTCACCAAGTTCTTCCTCCGGGCGAATTTTGAAGCCAGCCTCCCCACCCCCCCTTTTTCACAGGCCTTCGAGGTCGACCTCCCCTTCTCACCACAAGGGGGCACACCCACTGACGTGGCGGTAGGTGCGAACAAGTTCTTTTACGCGATCCCGCTTACCGCATTAGCCGGACCGGCACCCTTTTTCGCTTTCTACGATGCCGCCTGGATTGGCAACCCTCGAATTGATGACCCCCCCGTGCTCGGCGTCGTCGACGCCCTTAATACCGGGATTGCACACGAGGGAGATACCAAGTATACCCTGATGTATGATCCTGATGGCGATGGCGATTACTCCGATGCCACCTCCATCGACACCTTTGGCGAAGAAACGCCCTTTGGGGATCCCACCCTTTACGCCAGGACCTTCGCCTACCGAAAACACAATAGCGGTCCGGACGGGGGCGCCTTTGATATCAGCAATTGGAGTGTCAGCCCGGAAGACACCTTGAACTTCACCGGCACGATCGATGAGCTCGCAAACAGTATCCCGTTCGGGACCTTCACCATCCCGGAGCCCGGCACCCACAGCCTGCTGTTCCTGGGCGCAGCGATACTACTCGGACTCGTGCGCCGTCGCGGCCAGGCATCCCCGTGAAGAGCGGCCTGCCCCGGCCTTGAACCCGTGCGGCACAAGATAGTTGGCACGGCCCATAGAATCTGTTAATGCACCCCTACTTCAAAAGCATTCGCATGACGACTCAGCACACCTAACCGAAAGATTCCCATGCCCGCATATATCTATTCTATTCTCCACCTCTCCGGCCTCGTGCTGGTATTCTTATCCCTCGGCGGCGCAGTCGTTCGAAGCATGAGCAAAAGTGACGAGCCTGCGATCCGCAAGCTGGTCGGACTGAGTCACGGCATCGGCATGCTGCTCGTCTTCATCGCCGGCTTCGGACTCATCGCCAAGACCGGCGTTGGCTTCCAGGCCTGGGTCTTCATCAAGATCGGGATCTGGGTCCTGCTCGCCGTGCTCTTCGCCATGATCAATCGCAAGCCGGACCTGGCCAAGACGCTCTGGTATATTGTCCTGTTAGTCGCCGTCATCGCCATCTTCCTCGTGTATCGGAAGCCCTTCGCTCATTACGATGTCGCGCCCGACGTAGCACCAACGAAACAGGCGCAGGCCAGCGAATAATGCCTGCCGCATGACCCGCTTAACGCGATGCACATGATCAGCGAGGTCAAGCCCGATCCCCTTGGCTTAGGCCGACATATGCCGGGTGTATCCCGCCGTGATCAAGGCCTCATACGCGGTCAATACCGTGTCGGGAATCTCATCCGCTACCTGGTACCCCAAATCCGGATACAACAGGTTTCGCTGCAGATCCCCTACCATTTCATGGATCAGTTCATCCATCGGATGGTGTGGCAGCGGCTGCTGGTCGAGAGTTAAATCCGGATGATGCATGATGACCTCCAGTTCCGGCCAGACCTTGCGGGCCGTTAACCAGGCCCGGCGGGTCGTCTGCGGCTTCTGTAGCAGGATCGCCCGGCGCACCTCAATCCCCTCGCGTGCCAAAAGGGCACGACTCAGCCGCATATTGTCCCCGTGATTCCGCGCCTCCGGTTCCACCAGGATCGCCTCCTCCGGCACGCCATGCTCTATCGCATGCCGCTTGAAAGCCTCGGCCTCCGAGGTGTCAAACAAGTCACGCGTCCAATTCCCCTGGTAACCGGTGAATACCACCCACGGCGCCCAACCCTCGCGGAACAGACCCGCCGCATGTTCCGCCACCCGCAGGTCATAACTCCCCAGGCCGATAATCACGTCCGACGGAAGGAGCGGATGCCGGGTGCAGTGGTAGGTCCAGAGGACCTTTGCATGTTTGAGCTTCTGGATAGGCATCCTGGATCAGGGGTTATCAAGCGGGGACCGGCTACTCGTAGCGCCACTTCAGCTCCCATCCGTCATCGGTCCGCAACTGAAAGGCCCGAAGCTGCTTCTGCATCTTCTCCAGCACGTCTGCATACTCCGGATTCTCCGCCAGGTTTGTCGCCTCGTCGGGATCTTTTTCGAGGTCAAAGAGTTCGAACTTTTTCCGGTGGATATATTCACCCACGGTCTTTAGTCCATACGGCGCATTCGGGCCTTGTTTAAACTGCGCCTGCCAGGTCGGTGCCGCCCACAAGTCGGATGCAAAGGGATACGGCAACTGCCAGGCAATGTTCCAGATCAGCTTGTACTTCGGCCCATGCACCACCCGCATCGGATAATACATCTGGATCTCGTGAAAGGTGTGCGAGGCATAAACGGTGTCCCAGGCACCCCCGGGATCCTCCTCCTCAATCACCGACAGGAAAGAGCGACCATGAAAGGCCTTGTCGCTGCGGGCCCGGACCTTCCTGTTCCGCTTGAATTTTTCATCGTAGGCGATGCCGGTCACCGTATCCGGGCCAATGACTCCGGCAAAATCCAGGATCGTCGGCGTAAGATCCACCAGGCTTACTTTTGCCTGCGAAACCATGCCCTTCCTCGACGGGTTGGGCTTCTTCACGATAAATGGAATTTGCATCCCCCCTTCGTACAAGGTCGTCTTTCCCCCGGGAAAAGCCATCCCGTGGTCGGCGGTGTAGATGACCAGGGTCTCGTCATACTTCCCCGCGGCTTTTAAAATACCCATCAAGTGCGCCAGGCCCTGGTCGATTCGCGTGATCGACTGGTAATACTGCGCGATTTCCGCCCGGCAGGTCGGCGTATCCGGAAGAAAAGGCGGCACCATGACCCGGGCCGGGTCATAGATCACATCCTGGTGATGTGAGCGCGAGGCCTTGTTCGGCAGGTTGCCAAAGCGATCCGGCTTGTACGGAAGCTCCGCGGCAAAACCCCCGCCGCGATGCGGATCGGAGGTGCAGATGTAGAGGAAGAAGGGTTTGTCGCTGTCCGCCTCGATCAACTCCCTGCAATTCTCCGCCATCTGCCAGGCATGCCGACTGCTACCCGGAATGGATTTCTCGAACTGATACACCTCCTCCGGGCCGACATGGAACTTCCCACAACGTGCAGTTCGATAACCCTTTGCCGTCATGATTACCGGCAGGGTTTTCAAATCCTCCCAGCTTCGGAAATGATGGAAACTGTGCTGGTGCCCGTATTGGCCATTCGCGTGGTTATAGAGCCCGGAAAGAATAACCGAACGGCTCGCACTGCAGCTCGCCGTGGTGCAAAAGGCATTGGGGAACATCGTCCCGTCCTTCGCCAGGGCATCAATCGCCGGCGTTTGGATCACCGCATTCCCGTAGCAACCCGCATCCGGACTCTGGTCATCGGTTACAAATAAGATAACATTCTGTTTCGCACTGACTGAAACGGCCATCAAGCCGAGGCAAATCCAATTAAACATTTTCATCGTCTGTTTCCTTCTCGGGTTCCATTTCTTCCTTTGGCATCCGCGTCTTCCAGCGCTTGTGCATCCACAGCCACTGATCCGGGTACGCGCGAATCATCTCTTCAATCACCCGGGTATACCTGGCGGTGTATTCCCTCGTACAATCCATTTTGCGACTCGGCGGCGGCTCAATCGGCGGCAATGCATGCAGGATGTGGTCCCGGTGGTTTTCCCGGCGGGTAAAGAATACCGGGTAGACGGGCAACTGCGTCTTGTACGAGATCACCGCCAACCCCGGCGAAGTACAGGCCGGACGACCAAAGAAATCAACAAATACCCCATCATAGGTCGGCCGATTCTGGTCCAGGACAATGGCCAGCAGATCCCCCTGATCAAGCGCCCGGAGGCAGTCGCGAAAGCCTCCCTTGTGCGGGATGATACGCACATTCATCCGCTCACGCGTCTTGAGCACGTATTCCTGCACCTTCGGATTCCGCATCACCTTGACCACGACTGTCGTGGCCCGATTCGTTATGCGGGTCGTGTAACCGGAAATCTCCCAGTTCCCGACATGCGCCATCAAGATCAAGGCCGCCTTGTTATCCCTGAGTATTTTATCCATGTTTTCCTGCCCACGGATCTCCACCCGCCCTTCCACGTCGTCCAGGCCCTTGACCAGGATGCGCAACTGCTCCACCAGGTTCATCCCCTGGTTGCGGTACACCCGCGAGGCGAGGTGCTCGATTTCCCTGCGGGGCTTCTCCGGGAAACAGGCCGCCAGTTGACCCACCACCACGCCCCGACGCAAACGCAGGATCGAACCGGTGAGCGTCCCCAGGCCGCGACCGAAAGCGAGCGCCAATCCGAGTGGCATCGAAGCGAAAAACCATGCCAGACATTTTATCAGGAGGACCATTTTTAGCTATTTTATGGAAGAGCAGGCTTACGTCAACGGTTTCGATCAAGGGAAGATTATTCGAACGTTTTCCGGTCGTGGGGATCCTTACGAACGCACGTTCTGATCATCAAAAAAATCGCGCGCTGAAAAAAATCGTCGCGAGGCGCGGGGCACCCGAGAAGCTATTTCTTCTCCGGCTCGTACTTGGTCGCATGGGCTTCCTCCATGACATAGAGGAATCCATTTTTATGCCCCTCATCCTCGCTCTTTTCCTTCCAGAGGCGCAGGGTGCCTTCGACGATGATCGGGGCATCGATGAACTTAGCCTTGTCCACCTTCTGCCGAACCATGACGACCTCCTTGACCGAAGGCGGTTGGCAGAAGTTGCAACCCACGGGCTTGTTGAAAAGCATGAAATTCTTGAGATTCTCAAAATCATCGTAGGGTCCCATGAACCCCACGATCTTTATCGTCTTGCCGTCGAGGCTTTTGACCTCCGCCTGGTACACCGGCGGCGGCTTGCGATTGAGGGTGGTTGTTTTGAGCGTGTCGAAATCGATGGCACCCACGATGCCATCCTTTACCGCGGAAGGCGCGGGGGCTTCGACGATATGCGTGGGTGCGTTCGTCACGCTCCCGTCGACCGGTGGAGTCCCTGCATCCTTCTCGACCGCGGGCCGCGCATCACCGGGTGCAGGCGCCTCCGTATTTTCCGCCACCGCCTGCTTTTCGGCCTGAACGGACCCGTAGACGAAAAGCCAGAAGATCGTTCCCAGGAGGACAGGCCATCCCCGGGTCCATTTAACGTTTTTTACCACCTGCATGGGCTTCACTATACGTTTCATCGTCCCGTCTGCAAGATTGGTCGAACGCGAGATGCATGGTTTACGGGCGAATCCGGTGAAAAACGGGAGCGCCCGACGGTCCTGTCGGGCGCTCCCCAGGGTATTGGGGTCGGAATCAGGGTGTTGAGTACGCCTATGATTACCCGTGGGGGAGCACTTCTTACGCGAACCCATAAAAAAAACGCCCGGGCGGGGCCCGGACGCTTCAGGAGAAGAGAAGTACTGGTAATGATTACCCCCACAAGCCGCTTTCTTATGTGAAACCGGAAAAAGATGAAATTACTGGATTCCAACGATGCCCTCGAAACCCGTTTTACGCAGTGGGCTTCGTGGCGGGGACCTGAAAGTCCCGCACCAGCCGAAAACGCCCTTCTTTTCAGGCTGCAGGACTTACAAACCCGTCAGGTCGCGTATGGGCGAGGTCCGGTAAGCCAACAGGGCCGGAACCAGGCCGGCAACCAGGCCGGCGAGGGCGACCGCTCCCAGGCAGGCCAGTTCCAACCCGTCAAAGCTCCAGGGATTGAGTACGAGGCCCATCTCATCGCGCAGGTACCCCGAAGCCAGGTGAACGACGCCATGCCCCAATACACACCCCATAGCGATGCCCATCATCGTCAGCAACAAGGCTTCAAATAACACGAGTGTGAACATCTCGGAACAACGACCACCCAGGGCCCGCATAAGCGCCAGGTCACGACGACGGCGTTCGGCCGACTGGTACAGGGTCGTAAGAATGGTAAGGGCCGCGACCGCGACCACGAGGAAGGCGATCGCGAGCAGACTGGTCTGCATGGGGCCAATGAAATTTTTAAACATACGCCCCATCTCTTCCATGGGCACCGCCGCCATCGCTTCGGTCTCCCGGTTGATCTCCTCTTTCATTGCAAAGCGCTGCAGGAGCACCTTGTTCTGCACGAGCACCGAACTCAACTCTCGCTCGTCCTTCGCAACATCCGGTGCTTGAATCTTCGGGGCCCCTGGAGGCTGGATGCCCGAAGCGAGCCAGCCGATCTCCCTGTGCTCCTCCTCCTCGGCATCGTGTACCGTCCAGACGGATTCCATCGAGGTGAAAATGGCGCGATCATTCGGGGTGCCGTTCATCCGGAGGATCCCGACGACCGTGTAGGGGAATTCATCATGATCGGCCGAGCCCTCCAGCTTCATCAGGCCGTGCGTTCCACTGAAGGTATCTCCGATGTTTAAACCCGTCTGAGCAGCAACGAAACCACCGAGTACGGCCTCGAAGGGGGCTTGAAAGATTTCGCCGCTTCGTAACGAGACGAAGGGCGCGGATGCCCGGTCGAGCGCCTTTCGGGTTTTCACCTTGAAGAGATTGGCATCCGTCCCGACGATGCGAAAGCCCTGGTAGTTATCACCCAGGCCCAGCGGCACGGCATACTTTACCCGGCGGTCGGCCTTCAATGCCTCGTAGCGGCGGTACGGGATATTCCCCGGCGACTGGTCCAGGTGGTAGATCGAGCAGAGGACCAGCTGTAGCGGGCTCCCCTTTGACCCGACAACCAGGTCAAAGACATTATTCGCACCCTCAAAGCTGCGGTGCATCTCCCGCTTAAGCGTAAGCACACCCGAGATCAGGGCGGTGCCGAGCGCCACGCTCAAGAGGGTCAACAGGGTGACCAGCGGACGCCGGACGATATATTTCCACGCCATCAGCCACAGGTTCATACCGTCGCCTCGTGCTGGATAAAACCACGCGCATCGAGCCGTCGCGGAAGGCCATCGGCCAGGCGCTCATCGTGGGTGACGAAGACGAGGGTACAGCCTTCTTCTTCGCAGAGCTTCAGGATAAGCGCATAAACCGCCTGCGCGGCTTCCGGGTCCAGGGCACCCGTCGGCTCGTCGGCGAGCAGCACATCCGGCTTGTTTGCGATTGCCCGCGCAATGGCGACGCGCTGCCGCTCGCCGACGGACATGCGGGAAGGCCGGGCATGCAGGCGATGCGACAAGCCCACTCGATCGAGCAGGGCTTTCGCTCGGGCGAGTCGTTCCCGATGCGGGATTTTTCGGCCAAAGCGCATACCGATAATCACGTTCTCCAGGGCGCTGAAAGCCTCGAGCAGGTTAAAGGTCTGGTAGATGAAGCCGATATGCCGCCCGCGAAAGGCATCCAGGGCCGCCGGCGACAATTTTTCCAGGGATTTCCCGCAAACCCGGACCTCGCCCGCACTCGGCTGGATCATGCCGGAGAGCAGGTTCAGCAGGGTCGATTTGCCGCAGCCACTGGGCCCGGTCACGGCAATCCGATCGCCGGCCTGTAACTCCAGGTCCCGCAGGGAAAAGTGCACATCCTCGGCTAACTTCAGACGGCACTTATGAAGATGGATGATCAACTCGGACATGTGATTCAGTGGTCGTGTTCCCCGTGGTCGTGCCCGGTATGGTCATGGTGATCGTGGGTATGCGGGACGCCCGCGGTTTCCATCAACTTCTCAACCACCGGGTGGAAGGCCCGCACGGCATCGTGCACATGCTCCGAGTCATCCAGGGTGGCGGCGAGCTCTTTCAGGGAGCCAAGCAGGTGTTCCAGGTCCCCGCTGTTCTTGACGCCCGCCGGGAGTGGGGCATCCGCCAGCGCAGTGGCAGCCACCTTCATCTGGTCCACCAGCTGCTTCAGCATTTCCTCATCTCCCCGCTCGATGACTATTTCAGCGCCCGCGGACAGGGTATCGAGGGCCTTCAACTCAGGCCATTGCACACCGGGCGCATCCCGGTGGTCCTGTACTGCTGATCCGCACCCGCCCACCAGCCCTGCAACAAACAGTGTTATCCATTTTCTCACTTGATCACCAAACCTTCCTGGTCGATTTTCACCGGTATCACCTGGCCATCCAGGGATTCCGCTATTTCGCACACACGCGATTCCTCGCCTGGCCGCGCGAGGAAAAAGATGCTCCCTCCGCCGCCGGCACCACAGGTCTTTCCCCCGGACACATGGCCCTGGAGGGCATGATAGAATTTCTGCAATTGTTCGCAATTACACGAAGGATGCAAGCGCTGATGATACGTCCAATTTTCGTCAAGCAGGTGGCCGAAGGCCTCCAGGTCACCCGCTTCAAGCGCACGCGCACAGCTTTCACCGATTCGCTTGAGCTGGTGCATCGCATCCAGTACCGGGCTCCCCGGCCGACCGTACCCGTCCTTGATGTCCTGGTGAATCGACCCGGAAAGGTGTGGCTCACCTGTATAGACGAGAACGGTACGTTTTTCGAGATCGAAAAGCGTTTCCTCAGACAGGGCCAGCTTCCGCACCTCCGGACCGCCACCCGGCACATAGGTCAACAGGTTAAACCCACCAAGCGCGGGGCCGTAACTGTCCTGGTCGCCGCCGGGATAGCCCAGGTCCTTGCGTTCAATCTCGTTGGCGAGCTGGGCCGTACCCATGGGGCCGCGCGCATTGTTCATGGCCGCATCGAACACGCCGACCACCGCCACCCCGACCGCGCCAGAGGATCCCAAACCGCTACCCGGGGGAACATCCGAAGAGACGGTGAGGCGAAAACCCCATGCTGGCCGCATGCGCCTGGCGATGCCCTTGAGCAGGTCGAGCTTCCCATCAAGGGGTAAATCGAGGATGCTGTCCGCATGAACCACACAGTCAAAATCACGACTGACGATGCTGACACCCCGGGTACCCGGCAGGATATCCAGGGCGGCCTGCACGTGCTGCTGTATGCCGAAATTCACCACCGCCCCGCCGTGATCCACGCTGTATGGCGGGCAATCGGTCCCCCCCCCGGCGGCATCGACACGCACCGGGACTCGGGCTCTAAAAGATCCGGACATATCAGGGGGTTAAGCCATTTAACCGGACTGTCAAGCCCCGGGAATCTGCATTGAAAGACTTAATTTAACAGTATAAGTCAGGTTCATAATCGAGTAGAGGTAGTTTAGATAAACGAGCCAGAAAGACACAAAATATGAAACGCATCCTTTTTGCCCTTTGCACATTGATCCTTGCCGTGCCTGGCACCCCTGCCAAGCTCGCCGGTTCCAGGCCGAACATCATTCTCGTCATGACAGACGACCAGGGGTACGGCCCCGTCGGACGCCATGGACACCCCTGGATTCAAACGCCCAACCTGGATAAGCTGTACGACACGAGTACCCGCTTCGTCCGCTTTCACGTGAGCCCGACCTGCGCCCCGACGCGGTCGGCCATCATGACCGGAAGGCATCCGATGCGAAATGGCGTGACCCACACCATTCTCGAGCGCGAACGAATGACGCTTGACGCGACTATCCTTCCCCAGGTCCTGAAGACGGCCGGCTACACCTCGGGCATTTTCGGCAAGTGGCACCTGGGCGACGAGGAGGCCTATCAGCCCGACAAACGGGGTTTTGACGAGGTCTTCATCCACGGCGCGGGCGGCATCGGCCAAGCCTACGCATGCAGCTGCGCGGATGCACCGGGGAACAAGTATTTTGACCCGGTGATTCGCCACAATGGATCCTTCGTAAAGACCAGCGGCTATTGTTCAGACCTGTTTTTCACCGCAGCCATGGGGTGGATCAAGAAGGTGAAAGATACGGATGCGCCCTTTTTTGCCTATATCGTGACCAACGCTCCACACGGGCCCTTCATCGCACCTCCCAAGAACGCCCAGCGGCTGACCCGCCTCGGCTTCAGCGCAAAAACCGCCGGCTTCTATGGCATGATCGAGAACATCGATGAGAACATGGGGCGCCTGATGGAGAAGTTGGCCGAATGGGATCTCTACGGGGACACCCTTCTCATCTTCATGTCCGACAACGGCATGACCGGCGGGGGCTCCGGACAGGGCGTGTTGGGAAAGGCGCCGGACGGGACGCAACTCAAGGCCTACAACGCGGGCATGAAGGGCCAGAAAGGCAGTGTGGATGAGGGTGGCGTACGCGTACCCTTCTTCGCCCGCTGGGACGGCAAATTCAAAGCGGGCGTCGATATTGATCGCCTCGCCGCACACATTGACCTGCTGCCGACCTTTGCCGCGCTCGCCGGGGCGAAAACACCTGCCGGGCAGGTGGAGGGCCGCAGCCTCTTGCCCCTGTTCGAGTCGAGCCCGGGCGAGTGGAAGGATCGCTTCATCGTGAACCACAAGGGACGATGGAGAACCGGGGACGAGCCCAATAAATCAAAGATGAAAGCCTTCTCTGTACGCAATCAACGGTACCGCCTGGTCGACAACAAGGCCCTGTACGACATGGAAAAAGACCCCGGCCAGACCACCAATGTCATCGACCAGCACCCCGAGCTGGTGGAAAGTATGCGAACCTTCTATGACGCCTGGTGGAAAAAGACGCGGCCGATGATGGTCAACGAGACCGCGCCGATGTCCAAGACCCGCCCTTTTCATGTCTGGTATAATGAACAGATGAAGGCGGGCGGGATTCCGGCCTGGGTAGCGCCGGCCTTGTAGCAGTCGGACTTCGTGGCGGGCCTGGAGAAGACAAAGGCCAGGGCGACATGGATTATTTGGGCTGAACGCGCGCGTGCCGGTTCAACAACAATAGAAAAGCCGGG
>JAPYUI010000071.1 GCA_029936175.1 Kiritimatiellia bacterium | reverse complement strand
CCACTTGATACGGGTTTCCCCAGGGATCATATGGCTCCAGGGTGAGGTAGGTGATTCGGTTGGTATTCACCTCCAATTCATCCTCGCCATAACCGGGGTTGAGTTCTTCAAGCCAGGTGGCCTCCGGCGGGTAACGCCCATAATCCCGTTTGCAGGCCGCCAGCGCTGTTTCGATTTCGACCAGCATGGGCTGCACATGGGTCTGCATCATCGTAATCACGGGATTCTGCGAAACGCCCGCGCCCGCATGGTAGAGCGCGGCCAGGCCCACCAGGAAGGCGAAGTACAACGCCGCCAACCCCACCCAGAACCATACCTCTTTTTGCTGCATGCCCCAGTATACGCATAAGGCCACGCATATGGGAATTTCTTATTGCCCATCCGTCGCGGGCACGTAAGAATACACCCGGGTCGATGCCCAACCACGGAAAACCCATGAAAACAACGTTCCTTCTTTTTTGCCTGTTTCCCGGCCTGCTGTGGGCCGGTGAATTCCGACCCCTCTTCGACGGTAAAACGCTCGCAGGTTGGAGCGCCCCGGACATGCGTTACTGGACGGTAGAGGACGGGGCGATTACCGCGACGTCGAGCGAGGAGGTGCCCTGTAGGAAAAACCAGTTCCTGGTATGGCAGCTTGGCGAGCTGGATGACTTTGACCTCAAGCTGAATTTCCGCATCCAGGGCCAGGCCGGGGCGAACTCCGGCATCCAGATCCGCAGTACCGTGCAGGAAGACGGGCACGCCACCGGGTACCAGGCCGACATGGACCGCGCGGGCCAGTGGTTGGGCGCCCTGTACGACGAGCACACCGGCCGCAAACTGCTGGCAGGCCGGGGCCAGAAAACGACCATCGACGAGGCGGGTAAACGACAAACCGACCAGGTTGCGAACCCGGCGGACCTCCAGGCCAAGGTCGATCTCGAGGGCTGGAACGCATACCATATCAGCGCCCGGGGCTCGCACATCACCCTGAAGATTAACGGCCACACGACCGCCGAGGTGATCGATGACCAGCACGGTGAGCGCGACCTCCAGGGCAAGCTGGCCCTGCAGATTCATTCCGGGCCACCCATGAAGGTGCAGTTCAAGGATATTCAGCTCAAGCGCACGCGGCTGGACGGGCGGAAGAAAATCGTGCTGGTTGCGGGTGCACCGAGCCACGGCTCGGGCGACCACGAGCACAATGCGGGGATCAAGCTGTTGACCCGCCGCCTGCAGGACCACGATGCGGTGATCGCCACGAGCTATCATGACAAGGGCTGGCCGAAGGATCCCACCGCCTTCGACAACGCGGACGGGATCGTCCTCTATTCCGACGGCGGGGGGAGGCATCCGTTTATCCCACACATCGATACCATCGACGCCTTGATGGAGCAGGGCGTCGGCCTGATGTGCATGCACTACGCGGTCGAGGTGCCGGCCGGCCGGCCGGGAGAACACTGGAAAAAATGGATCGGCGGCCATTACGAGTCCGGCTGGTCGATCAACCCGCACTGGCTACTCCGCGAAACCACCCTGGCCGGGGACCAGCCGATGACGGCCGGGGTCAAACCCTGGCAGGCGACAGACGAGTGGTACTACAATATGCGTTTCCGCGAAGATGCGGGCCAGGTCATCCGGATCCTGCAGGCACGCCCGGATGATGAAGCCCGTTCGGGCTCGACCAGCTGGCCGCGGGGACCGAAGGATCATATCGTGAAGGCCTCCGGGCGGATGGAAACCATCATGTGGGCCGTGGAGCGCGAGGATGGGGGACGCGGGGTCGGCTTCACCGGCGGGCATTTTCACCGGAACTGGGCGAACGACCAGCAACGGAACCTGGTGTTGAACACGATGCTCTGGATGGCCGGGGCCCCGGTGCCGGGGGGCGGCTTGAAGTCGGCGACCCTGGACGTGGAAGAAATCAACCGGAACCTCGATCCCAAGAAAAAGATGAAGCGGATCAGCCTGTGAAAAGGGCCGGTTTTAAGTTCTCAAACAGGCGAACTCCACGCACAGACTGTGAAAAAAATACGTCACCCCTGAAAGAACCCCGATACTTGGCCGTCTAAGCAGATACCATGAAATCCCTGTCCACCATTGTTTTCCTGTGCCTGGCCCACGCAGCCCTCGCGGATGTTCAACGCAGCGAACACACGGAGGTCGAATTGGTCGCCGAGCAGGCCTCGATCCAGCCGGGCCAGCCCTTCTGGCTTGGCCTGCGCATGAATCGCGACCTGGACTGGCATACCTACTGGCGTTTTCCCGGCACCGGCCTGCCCACGGAAATCGCCTGGGAGTTGCCCGCCGGCTTCACCGCCTCGGAAATCCATTGGCCGGCCCCGCACGTCTACCTAACCGATGGCTACATTACCATCGGCTACGAGGGGGAAAACCTCCTCTTGATTGAAATCACGCCCCCCGCGGAGCTGGCTGAAACATCGCTGCGCCTGAAGGCCCAGGTGGACTGGCAGGAATGCAAGGTACAGTGCCTGCTCGGGCATGTGGACCTGGCGCTGGACCTGCCGGTGAAAAGCACGGAGCCGGAGGCCGACGACACCTGGGCCGAACTGTTTGCCCGGGCGCGGGCGGAGATCCCGCAAGGCCACGGATGGACCTTTCGCTCGGAAAAGGGCGCGAAGGACCTGGTCATCACCGTTGTTCCCCCGGCGGGCTGGTCCGGCAGCATGGAGGACGCGATGTACCTCCCACAGGAAGCGGATGTGATCGACTTTGAAAAGCCCCAGGCCTTCGCCAAGGTCGGCGAGGGGTACACGGTGACGATGCCGATCTCCGAGTACAACGAGGCCTGGCCCAGGCCCCTGCTGGGACTCCTTTACCGCGAGGGCGGATTCGATACCAAGGGCGAGGTGCAGGCGATCCAGGTACGGTCCGGCGAGGCAGGACCGGCAGATGCGCTTCCCGAATCCGCACCGGTGCCCGAGGCCGCCGCAGTGCCTGCCGCGGATGGCGGCGGCGTCGACGCCGCCATTGCCGAGATGGTGTCCTGGGGCGTGGTCGACATCGGCGGAGCCGAAAGAAAAAAACGGGGCTTCTTCATGATCATGGTCTTCGCCCTGCTCGGGGGAGTGATCCTGAACGTCATGCCCTGTGTCTTCCCGGTGATCGGGATCAAGATCATGGGCTTCGTCAAGCAGGCGGGCGAGGACCATGCCCTGGTCAAGAAGCACGGGCTGGTTTTTGCCGCCGGCGTAATCGTCTCCCTCTGGGTCCTGGTGGCGGTGCTGCTGGCGGTTCGCGCAGCCGGCGAACAGGCGGGCTGGGGCTTCCAGTTACAGTCTCCCGCCTTCCTGGCCTTCATGATCGCCCTCCTGTTCGTCTTTGGCCTGAGCATGGCCGGCGTGTTCGAGATGGGCATGAGCATGACCGGCGTGGGGGGCGAGCTGCAGCACAAGCAGGGGTATTCCGGTTCGTTTTTCTCCGGCATCCTGGTGGTCCTGGTGGCGACGCCGTGCACGGGCCCCTTCATGGGCCCGGCCATCGCCTATGCCCTGGGGCAGCCGCCCCTGAACACCTTTATCATCTTTACCGCACTCGCGGTCGGCGTAGCCCTCCCCTACGTGGTCCTCAGCTTTATACCGGCCCTGGTCAACAAGCTGCCCCGGCCGGGGGCCTGGATGGAGACCTTCAAGCAATTAATGTCCTTCCCGCTCTTTGCCACGGCCATCTGGCTGCTCGGCGTATACGGAAAGGTCACGGGCCAGCGGGGGATGGTCTGGATGCTCTTCGGCCTGCTCGCCCTGGCGATCGGCGCCTGGCTCTACGGCAAGTACGCCACCCCGGCCATGAAGGTCGGCAAGCGGCGCTTTGGGCAGGTGGCCGCGCTCGCGATGCTGGGCACCTACGGCTGGGTGGCCCACAGCTCCGGCCAGATGGAACCCGACCCGCGTACCCTTTCCGGGGCGAACGGGGTCCCCATGGAAAAACATTTCGGCGTGGACTGGGAACTTTTCTCGCCCGAGCGGATGGTGCAACACCGGAAAAAGAAACGGCGGGTGTTCATCGATTTCACCGCCGACTGGTGACAGCAATGCCTGGCAAATGAAGCCGTGTGCTTCAAGGCAACAGACCAGGTTCTCAAGCGCATGGCGGAACTGGATTACGTGCTGGTACGCGTTGATTTCACCCGCGAGAACCCCATCGGACAGAAGACCCTGGAGGCCTACGGGATGACCGGGATCCCTTACAATCTGGTGATCCCGCCCGAAGGCCCGGCGATCCAACTGCCGACGGTCTTGACCGCGAAGCTGCTGCGAGAAGCGATCGACCGATAGCGCCGCGTAAAATTGGGCGATTTTCCTGCTTTGCAAGCGCTTTGTGCTCACCTATGCAGGTGCTATGCGCACGCTCCCATTCATCCCGCTTCTCGCCCTCTTCCTGCTGGCGGGATGCGGGAAAAAGCACGCGGCCGATCCGGGGTCCATCGAGGGGCGGGCCCTGGCTCCGCGCCAAGCGGCCACGGGTCCGCTCTACGAGCGCGTGGACCCGGGGCAAAGCGGCTTGGACTTCACAAACCGCATCGATCCCGAACACCCGGACCGACGCCTCTACGCGACGTCCATGGCCTGCGGCGGGGTGGCGGTCGGGGACCTGAACGGGGACGGCCGAGCGGACCTGTTCCTGACCAGCGGGGCAGACAGGAATCGTTTGTACCTGCAGACGGATACGTTCATCTTTGAGGACGTGACGGCAAAAACGGGCATCGAGATCCGCGAGGCCTGGAGCACCGGGGCAGTCATCGCCGATATCGACAACGACGGGGACCTCGACATCTACGTCTGCCATTACGATGAACCGAACAGCCTGCTGATCAACCAGGGCCTGGACGCGGAGGGTATTCCGACCTTTGTCGATGAAGCCCGGGTGCGCAAGGCCAACGTGAGGGCCGCGTCCCTCAGTCCGGCCCTGGCGGATTACGATGGCGATGGGGACCTGGATATCTTCCTCCTCACGAGCCGCTTCTCTTACCCTGAAGGCACGGCGCTTAGCGCGGAAGGCATCCACGAGGTCGGCCCGAAGGGCCGCGCCTTTGTACTGCCCCGCTACAACAAGTACTTTCGACTCGCGGATACGCGCAAGGATCCCGAAACGGGGAAATTGATCGTGGCACTGGCCGAAGTCGGCGACCAGGCCTACCTGCTGGAGAACAAGGGCAAGGGACAATTCCAGGATGCTACACGCAAATCCGGGCTTCTATCGAAGCTCAAGGGCAGCTCGGTCCTCTGGGTCGACTACAACCGCGACGGGCGGCCCGACCTTTTTCTCGGGAACGATGTAAATGACCCGGACCAGCTGTTTCGCAACAACGGCGACGGAACCTTTACCGACGTGATCGGCCAGGCCTTCCCACACCTGAGCTGGCATACGCATGGCGCAGATGTCGGCGACCTCGACGGGGACGGTCAGCTCGACTTTATCACGACCGACATCGCCGGACAGCATCACCGTACCCGAAACCTCCGGGCGGGCCTCATGGTCCGCGAGCTCCCCTTTCTCCAGGCGGCGGATCCCAAGCAACACATGAAGAATACCGTCCTGCTGAACACGGGGAGCGAGCGCTACCTCGAGGCGGGCTTCCTGACCGGGATGGGGGCAAGCGACTGGACCTGGAGCGTACAGGTCGCGGATATGGATAACGATGGCTGGGATGATGTGTTTTTTGCCAACGGCATGACCCGCCCCTTCCTGGACTCGGATAAACTGGAGGTTCTCAGCCCCCGACCCGGCGAGACCCTGTGGGATCGCCACACAAGGCTGGGGAGCCCCCCCTTGATTGAAACGAACCGGGTCTACCGCAATCTCGGCGGACTGGAGTTTGAGGAACAGGGGAAGGAATGGGGACTCGATCATGCGGGCATGAGTTTCGCCTCGGTACATGCAGACCTGGACCGCGATGGCGATCTCGACCTGATCGTGGTAAACATGGACGAAGCGGTTGCGCTCTACCGCAACACGGGCAGCACCGGCAACCGGGTAAGCATCTCCTTGAAAGGAACCTCGGACCACCCCCAGGGTATCGGGGCCCATATCGAACTCACCACGGATACCGGGCGCACCCACGCCCGGCAAATGTTCCTCAACCATGGATTCATGGCCTGCCAGGAAGCCGTGGTACACCTGGGCCTGGGCGAGGCGAAAAAAATTGCGCACCTGGTGGTGCACTGGCCCGCGGGGCACCGGCAGGCCTTTGCCGACCTGGAGGTGAACCGGCATTTCACCGTGACCCAGCCCCGGGGAAAGCCCCTGAGGAGCGGGGAGATCCCGCCACCCGCCACCCGCTTTACCGAGTACAGCAGCCTCCAGCTCGCGCGGCACAACGAGCGCAAATTCAACGATTTTGCGCTCCAGCCCTCCCTGCCCTATGCCCTGAGCCGACAGGGGCCCGCGCTGGCCACGGGCGACCTGGATGGCGACGGTGACCTCGATATCGTGCTCGGCGGTGCCCGGGGATTCGATACCCAGGTCATCCTGTGCGAAGGCCGGGGGCGCTATCGCCCGGGTCGCCAGGCGATCCTCGGCAACCGGGAACGCGAAGATATCGGCATCCTGTTGCTGGATGCCGATTCGGACGGGGACCAGGACCTGTTCGTGGTCGGCGGAGGCACAGAATCTATTGCGAACGCCCCCACCTACCGGGACACCCTGTTCCTCAACGACGGGAAAGGGCGATTCAGCGAAGGACGAAGGGTCATCCCGACAAATACCGTCAGTGGCGCTTCGGCAGCTTGCGCCGACTTCGACCGGGATGGCGATCTCGACCTTTTCATCGGCGGGCGCCTGGTACCGGCGGCCTATCCCGTGAGCCCTGTCAGCGTATTGTGGGAAAACGAGGGCGGGGTGTTTACCGAGGTGACGGACACGCGCGCGCCCGGCTTAAGCCGCTGCGGTATGGTCACCGCTTCGCTGTTCAGCGATGTGGACGACGACGGCTGGACGGACTTGATCCTGGCGACTGAATGGGGGCCGGTCCAGCTCTGGCTCAATCGACAGGGCCAGTTTACGAATGCAACCCCGCAAACCGGCACGGCCGGGTTGAATGGCCTGTGGAGCAGCCTGGCCGGACGGGATATCGACGGGGACGGCGACATCGATTACCTGCTGGGTAACATCGGGAGGAATTCCGCCTTCCCGGCTCATCAACAGCGCCCGCAAATCCTGTTTTATGCCACGCTTGAGGATAAGGCCGTACACATGGTCCAGGGTTACTTCGAAGGCGACCGGCTCCTGCCGGTCCAGGGTGTCGCCACCGCGGGGTCGGCCATGCCTTCACTGTTCAAGAAATACACCGCCTTCCGCGACTACGCGGAGGACACCCTGCCGGAGATCTATGGCGTCGAGCTGCTCAAGCGGGCCCGGCGCCTCATGCTCAATACGGTCGACAGCGGCTGGATGATCAATGACGGGAAAGGTGGCTTCACCTTTAAACCCCTCCCCCTGCGCGCGCAGATTTCCAGTGTGCAGGGTATCGCGATTACCGAGCTCAACGGGGACCGGTTTCCCGATGTGGTCCTGGCCCAGAATCATGCCAACCAGCGCCCCTTTCTGCCCCAGCAGGACGGGGGTTCCGGCATGCTTCTCTACGGCATCGGGAAGCATGCCTTTGACCCGGTCGACCCGGCCGAGAGCGGCATCCTGATGACCGGAAACGGACGCAGCCTGGTGATTGAGGACTTCGACGAGGACGGATACCCGGACATACTCTGCGGGGTGAATGACGATCACCTCAAGGCCTACCGCGGGCGTGCCCCGGACAAAGGCCGCCTGGTCTCGATCCGGCTGAAAGGGGCCAAGGGCAATTTGACCGGCATCGGGTCACGGGTCACCCTGCAACTCGGGTCGACCAGCCAGACCGCGGAGGTGTACGGGGGAGAGGGGTACTTGAGCCAATCGAGCGGACGGCTCTGGTTCGGGTTCCCGGAAGGTGCACACGGAGAATGGGTGATTCGCTGGCCGGATGGAAGGACGACGACGCATACCGCAGGCCCCGCGTCCCTGCAAACGATCAACCAGCCCTAGCGGGGTCGGGATCCACCTGGGTAATGGGTGGACGAGACCGGAGGGTCTCGGCAAAAACTTCCCCCTCGACTTCATCGTAAGCCCAGACCGAGAGGGGTACCTCGGCCTCCAGGCAAAGGTTCTGGATGGCGGCATAGCGTTCCGCGCTTAACTCCATGGTCACAATGACCTGGTCCACCGCATGGTCCCGGATGATCTGGACCATCTCCTGGCGATTACCCAGTACGCGATAGCCGTTGACCAGGCGCCCACGCAGGTTGCGGTCATCATCCACGATCCCAATGATGATGCGGATCCCGTCAACCTGCAGGGTCCGCAGCGCTTTCTCACGCAGGAAGAGCGCGAGGCGGCCACCGGCACCGTACAACAGAATCCGCTCGGCAGTCTCGTCATTCCGGTTGAACCGGGCGGAGTGCTTCACCAGGGACATCACGTCCTGTACGCCACGCAGGAGGAGCCGACAGCCCCCGATCAGGGTGAGGGCCAGGTTCCCGTAGACCACCGCGAGCGCAACCACCTTCCGGTCAAATTCGTCAGGGAAAAGCATGCAGCTCAAGCCGAGGCCGATCACACAACCGCTGAAGATAGCCACACTCAAGAACAGGAAGTCACCAAAGCGGGCGCGCGACCAGACCCGCTGGTAAACCTGGAAAACAATGAGGCTCAGGAAAACGGTGGTCACCCAGATCGGGAAATGCTGGGCCAGCGCGTGGTGCAACTGAAGGGTTGGATCGTAGGCATCACTCACCATCAACGCGAAGACCAGGCAGAGGGTCAAGGCACACACGTCGAGCACGGGATAAAAAAGGAAGGCCACCACCCGCCCGGGCGGGCGTCGGAAACCCGTGATAATGGCGCGCCCGGTATCCCAGAGTTCGGTCCGGGCCAGGTGGCGAACCACCACGAAGACGCCGGCGAGAAAGGCGAGGAGGACAATCCCGATCGCCCGGCTCTTGTAAAGCTGGGACAACACCCCCACCGCAACCAGGCCGGCGTTCACGAGGTACAGCAGGATCGCAACCTGGTGTTGCTTGAGGCCGTGGCGGAGGATCCGGTGATGCAGGTGCTCCTTGTCCGCAACCATCAACCCGCCATCCGCCGGCGCATCGGGAAAAGCCTTCCGGTAAAACTTGCGCAGGGAGCGTCGCCAGACGGCGAGCATGGTATCAAAGACCGGGACGCCGATGGCGAGGAAGGGAAGGGCCAGGGTTACCGCAAGGGACCCCTTCAAGCTGGTTTCCAGGGCAAAGGAGGCCAGGGTAAACCCGAGAAACATGCTCCCGGTATCCCCGAGAAAGATGGATGCCGGGTGAAAATTGTACCGGAGGAACGCGAGACAGGAACCGATCAGGAGGAGCAGGATGAGCGCTTCACCTGACATTCCCCGCAGGAGCGATACCCCGAACAGGCCCACGGCGGAAATCAGGCATAATCCCGCGGCCAGGCCATCCAGGCCATCGATCAGGTTAAACGCATTGGTCAGGACCAGGAACCATAAGATAGTAATCACCACGTTGACGGATTCCGGCAAGGGCAAGCCGGTAAGGGTTCCCACGCTGGCCCCGAACTGCACCATGATCCATCCCGCGAGAACCTGCCCGGCCAGCTTCAAAAACGGCTTCATGCCAAAACGGTCATCGATCAGGCCAACGAGCAGGAGAATGCCCGAGGCCATGACAAATCCGCTCCACCACGTCATCTCAAGCTTGGTATTGGCATCCAGCCAACGGAGCTTGAACAGCAGGAGGAAACCCAGGTGAAAGGTGAGGAAGATCGCCAAACCGCCGCCGCGCGGGGTGGGCCGGGCGTGAATCCTCCGGTCGTCCGGGAGGTCCATCAGGCCGATAGCCGGTGCGAGCCTGCGAATCAGGGGCGTGAGTACGTAGGTCAGGCAGAAGGCGAACAGAAAACTGAAAGCATATTCTTTCATAATGAACGGGGATACCCGTAGTGAACGGTCTAAAAGGGACGTTTGATGAAACTATCCCATGGAGCCTTCGCTGTCAAACGACAGGCAATCACGGGGCATAGCGCAAAAACGAGGCGTCCAGGGGGCTCACCCGATCTTTCCCGAAGCGCACCGCGAGGGCCGCCCGCGGTTGGGCACGCTGGACCGTGAGGCGGAAAGGGTACAATCCCATGTACAGGGAGAGCGGCAGGTCCTGTTCCCGGGAAGCCGGTTCGGGTAGAAGCGCCTGGCCGTTGATGAACAGCGCAACGCCGGCCCCGGAGACCTGGATGCGGTACAGGCCCGTCTCGGGTATTTCCAGGTACCCCTCGAAAACCGCTCGCTCATTCGCCTTCAGCCCACCCAGTTCCTTGATAACCTCCCCGCTCACCGTCTTGAGCACCTGTTCTTTACGGAGGCCGGGAGCCAGCCGGATGCCGGGTTTCAGGCGGGGGGGGGGCTTTTGGGCCAGCGGACGCAGTGGCCGCGGCGCCCGAACCACGACCCGGCGGATCCAACGCAGTTCCCGGCCGTCGGCGAGCGATGCCCGTAGGTCCAGGCGCACAGGCCCCATGCCGACCTGGCGAGTGGAAATCCGGACCGCATTGCGGTTGCTGGTACCGAGCACCTCGCCAAAATGCCGGACCTCGAACCGGCGGAGCTCGACACCGCTGACACGGATCGCCAGAGCCTCCCCGTAATACAGGCTTTCCGGTATCTCGAGCCGGGCGGGGCCGGGGTCTTTATATCGAAACGGGATCACGACCGGGGCCAGGGCCGTTGTCCGGTTGGAAAGAACGGCTTGCAGGACCAGTTGACGCGTCCCTTCCGGACCGGATGGATCCAGGGGGAAAACCGTTCCCGCCCCACTGGTCCCGAGATACCGACCATCCATGAACCACTCCGCATAGGCGACCTCTCCAGGTCCTGCGGAGCTAAAAGAAACCGCGCGGGGACCATCGAGCTGTTCCCCGGGAGACAAGCCGTTGACCGCAACCTTGACCTCTTTCGCCCAGGGCGCGCAAAGCGGGTCACCGATGATGAGCAACTGGTACGGCGCATGGATCGAGCGGTAAAAGGCCTCCGCCAGGCGCAAGCCGTCCGCATAATGCATGTGGATAAAGGGCGAAGGAAACTTTTCCTGGATAGCATAGGGCTCGATCACCGTTCCCGCTGAACCGGCTGCACCAGCTGCCAGGAAATGGATCAGGGAGGTCTGCCCGGATCCCGGGCGCCGGATAAACCCGCCGAAGCTGGTGAGATTCTCCACGATGGCGCCGGGAAGAATCGTGCTGCCGCTTCCCGGCCAATCCAGGGTCGCACGTCCCAGTACCGCCCCTGCGACATCCTTCTTTTCCCGGGGCAGGGTACCCTTTTCAATGCGCGTACGGATCCCGCGTTTTTCCATCGCGTACTTCAGCGGGTGGTAGGCCCACTCCCGGGTCCGTGAGCGGATATCCCCGCCCTGCATGAGATACAAGGTTCCTTCGGGTCGCGTGCCGTCCGCCGCCCGGGCACGCCGGAGAAACTCGATCCAGCGCGACAGCGGAAAACCCTCTCCGCCAGTCGCCCCGAGCACAACCGAGGGCAGGCCGGGTTCATCCACAAAACCCCAGGCCGCCCGGTGCGCGCAGGCGGCCTCCATGTCCAGCCCCTTTCCCTTGACCCGCTTACGGTAGCTCGTCTCGCTTTCGCCCGGCTCGCTCGGCACAAAGCCGGCCTCCGGCCCCGCGTAGAGCGGGTTGGATCGCAGGCTGACGTAGTGCAGGTTGGTTTGGGCCACCAACTGGTAGAGATAGGTTAATCCGTTGATCGAGCCTTCATTGGTAATGACCTTCGGCTTGTTTTGGAGCGCTTTGAGGTCCCCGGCCAGGCCAATCTTGAGCGGAAAGCCGTCGGACCAGGCAATGCAGCGAATCTGGCGCTGCAGGCCGCGCTGCTGGAGCTCCTCCAGGGCGGGACTCAACCAGGTGCTCCGAAAGGCGTCCACACTTTGCCCGCGGCCCTTCACCCGCACGATGTTGTCGCCGGGAATCCCCCGCAGTTCCGCGTAATGGTTGGCCAGGGTCAACGAGGTCCAACTGTCGGGCAGGACGCATACGGCCACGTTTTCCGGGGCGAGGCCAGCGCGAAGCGAAACCGAAGAAAGCAGGGCGACCAGGCCGATTCGCCGGATCACGTACCTCCATTCGCGGGCCGGCGGATACCTCATGAGCCCTCCGGCCGGAAGTGGCCGGGACCGTATGGAACCAGCGCGGGCTTGAGTTCGCGGGCAAAATCGCGCACCGCAGCCCGGGTCATTTCCTCCCGGGCCCCGGCATCGGTGTAGATCGCGATGCTGTACTGCACCCCCATGAAGTCACGCGGTTGCTTCCAGGACTTGAACACCCCCGCGAAGCGATCGCGGTAGGACGGTTTGCGATGGGGGTGACGCTGGGCAAAGGTCTTGTTGTTCCAGTAATAGATGATGCGCCCCGCGTCGGATTTCCGGTACAGGCGCGTAAGCAGCCACTCCCTGTCCACGTCAAAAAGTGCCGGATCCGCCGGGTATTTTTGCGCGACCTCCCAGCCGGAAGAGGGAAAACAGACATCCGGGGAGTGCGGATACACCCACTGGCGCTTGTGCCGGATCTGCAAGGGGTCCCAGTACATGACCAGGACCTCGAAGGGGATCCGCTCCGGGCCGACGAAGGTCCCGTAAAAAGCGTCCGTGAAATGGAGCGAGGTGGTTTGTTTCACGGTCACCTCGGGCATCACTCGATCGATACACCGGTAGGGCCCGATGCGATCGGGAAAGCCCTCCAGTGGCTGGCGCCGCTCCTCGAGGAAGCCCAGGTAACGATCGCGCGCGTCGTAATGGCCCTGGACCAGGTAGCGCCCGGCAAGGGCCAGCAGGAACCCGCCCAGCAAGGCAAAAAGCATCCGCCGGTGCTGCAGCAGGTAGTCGACCGATTCGCTCATCCCGTGGGGATCGTCAGGGCGCTTGGACGGTTCATCCCGGCCGATGCGCAGGCCGATCGCGAGCAAGGCGAAAAGGGCGAGGGTGAGGGTGATGATGCCCAGGGTCTCGTGCCGCCAGCCCTCGGCCCAGGGTTCGCCAAAACGATGGGCAAGGATGGCGGTGAGGTAGATCCGCACCCCGTTCTGCAGGATCGCGAGCAGGATCCCGGACAAGACCATGGGCAGGAGCTTCCACCGCCGGCAATGCGTAAACCAGGCAATCGCGAACGCGGCGGCAAGGGAGGCCCAGAGCGAGCGAATCCCACTGCAGACATCCTCCACCCCGAGGGAGACCGTGGCGAGATGAAGCAGGTTGCCTTCCCGGAAAACATTGTAGCCGGAGAGCTGGAGCGAGCGCTCGGCGAGGACGGTGACCAGCTCCCGCATGGGTCCGGTGATGAGGCGACTGACCTGGTCCGGATAGGGCACGGCCAGGAGAAGGAAACAGAGGGGGAAGGAAAAGAAGCGAAGACGGGCGGTGCCAAAGAGGGCGAGCGCGGCCCCGGAAAGGGTGAGGAAGAGGCCGGCGGCCCCGATGACCTCGGGGCCCGTTCCGGCGGGATACAGGGCGATCTCATACCAGAGGCCAAAGGTCATGCCGGCCAGGCCAAGGGCAAAAATCGGGAGACCGACGGCATTCGTCCGGACGGGTGCCGCGTGCCGAAACGGCCAGAGCTGGTAGAGGATGATGCCGGAAACGAGGGGTACGAAATACCCGTGCGAATGGTCCGGCACGTGCTCGTAGACCCCTGCCAGCATCCGCAGGAAAGGCCAGAGGGTCCAGAGGCATAACGCCGCAGAGGCCAGCAGCAGCCCGTGCCGGCCTCGCGCGTCTATCCACTCCTGCCCACGGTCCATGGCAGGATGGAATCACGCAGACCAATAGAATTCAACGAGCGAAGGGAAGAATCAAAAAGGCCCGGAAAAATGGGGGAGATACACCGCGGACGGGTGATCAGCCCTTCGCCGTTTCCTCGAGCAAGGCCAGGTAGGTATCCGCCAATCGGTTCCGCTCGTAGTGCGCACATACATGGGCCCTACCCGCCTCGCCCATGGACCGGGCCCGGGCCGGATCCGCGACCAGGATTTCCAACGCGGCGAGCAGGTCGTCCACGCTCTCGGGGGCCATGGCCAACCCGGCACCCGCCTCGAGCACGATATCCGTGGCTTGCCCCCGTACGCCGATAATGATCGGGCGCGCCATCCCCGCGGCCTCAAAGATCTTGGACGGCATCACGGTGGAAAATAATTCCGTGTCCCGCAAGTGAACGAGACAGGCCTGGCTGGCGGCCAGGAAATCCGGGATCAAGGCCTTGTCCTGGCGACCGGTGAACACGATGTTATCGAGCTGGCCGGACTTCGCCTCCTCCTGCAGGCGCGCTCGCGCCGCACCGTCGCCGACGAGGAGAAAGACAACCCGGGTATTCCCCTCGGCCTTTAAACGCCGAGCCGCGGCCAGCACGACATCCAGTCCACAGGCCATGCCAATGGTGCCGACATAGCTGCAGACAAAACGGTCGGTCAGGCCCCATTGTTCGAGGAAAGCCGCATCCGGATCCCGGGGTTGAAACAACCCGGTATCCACGCCGTTCATAATGATGCTCATTTTCCCGGCCGGGACCCCTTTCCCGAGCAGGCGGTCGTGGTACCCCTGCCCCACGGTCACCAGGCGATCACAACCCCGGTACATGCGCTGCTCCATCCATTCCAGGAGACGCAATGCGGGCCGTGGCAAGCGGGCACCGACGGCCAGGATGGATTCCGGCCACAAGTCACGGATCTCGAGCACAAAAGGCACCCGCTTGAGCTTAGCCAGCACCAGGCCTGCCCAACCGCAGAAAAACTGCGGCGACGTCGCTACCAGCACATCGGGGCGCCGGCGGAACAGGCCATTGCAGGTGGCACCAACCATGAAGGAGAGGAAGTTCAGCACCCGCTTCATTGTTCCCTGGTTGGCGGCGAGCAGGGTCCACACCCGTATGACGGTAATCCCGTCGATGACTTCCCGCTGGACCAGGCGGTTCCGGTACCCGGGATACACCACGCCACCCGGCACATTCGGCGCACAGGTGATGACCGTGACCTTGTGCCCCTGCTCCACCCAGCGCCGTGCACAGGCATGCACGCGCGAAGCGGGCGCGTTGCCTTCAGGTGGGAAATAATGGCTTAAAAAAAGAATGTGCATAGGTGTTAATGCCTACCCTTACCCGCATAATTTAACCAGACAGGGAGCCAAGACCTCCCGGGGGATCACCCCTCCCCCCCGGAGGCCGGGTCACATGCTGGAAGCTCGGCCGTCAGGCGACGCTCAACAAACACGTCGATCACCCAGTCCGGTTGCTCGGCCTCGACGATAGCGGGGTCGTGAACATAGCTCCAGACAAACACCGCGCGGCCCGCAAACTCAGAAATGAACGGTTGCAGACCTGTTGCAGACGAATCCCTATAGACGAGCATGCGCAGGGTTTTCCCGGGGACCTCCGTCGCGAAGGGTTTATGCTGGGCCACTGCATAGGTCCGCGTGTCCCAGGTACACGTTGATTGCACCCAGTTAACTCCGCCCGCGGGCACCAGGCTGAATTTTTGCGAAGCACTCGACCCGGGAAGGCCCAGCAGGTTCACCAGGTCGTCAGCCCGCTTCTCCTCCACCTGCACGATGTAGCTATCAAGAGCGGGTAGGGAGTCTGCCATTCCCATGGCCCGGTGCAAGCGACGACTCACCCAGAAAGCGCCGCGTGCATTCCAGTGGGTATCTGCAGGGTAATACAAACGAGCCTCGCCTTTGTGTGCCTCCATCACGGCATGTAGATCGATAATCGGGACATCCGAATGGCTCGCCATCCATTGTTTCAACTGGCGGAACCTTCCACCCTGATCAACGCCCCTGAAGCTATCCGGCAGGTACGCTGCATAGACGGACGCCTTGTTGGGGGCAATCAGGACAAGGTAAGGTATCCCCTGCTCATGCAGGCGATCGCGACGCTGCTCGAAGAGGCCCTGCCAAGCCTTCAACTCGGAATCGGAAAAGGGGTGGACCGGCATGGTTACAGGATTATTCTCCGCCCCGTTCTTAAGAAAAAGCCAGGGTGCTTCGCCGATGACCACCCGGTCAGCCACGCGGACCCGAAAAGTCTTCACGCGCAGGCGGGCATTCAACTCGATCAAGGGTGCTCGCAGGCCAAAGCGGTCATTAAAATAGCTGCGGAGGGCAAGGATGTTCCTCAACTGCTGTACCGGGTGCACGGTTCGGAGGTCGGGAAATGTTTTCCTGGAGCGCTTCTCCACCAGGGGGCTGGACGGCTCAAGGCCACTCAAGTTAACCAGTCCCGGAAGAATCAAGACGCCGCAAAACAGCCCGGCAAGCAGCCCGGCAAGCGGTCGGCTGAGTGGGTGGAAGGTGGGCGATTCAGGTTTCATCAAAAACGAAAATAGATAAAGGGGTTATAGGTATTGGCCGCTATCTGCGAGAGGCTGAGCAGGAATACCGCGAGGAGCCCCATGACGTAGACGCCCTGCAGCACTGGGGTGCGGGACCTTTGAAGCTTGCTGCGCAGCAAGGGGTATACGGGAGTGGAAAAAATAAACGCGACACAAAATACCGCCAGGCTTAATGCATCAAGGTAGAGGCCGGGTTGGATAGGAGAACCCTTACCGGGCAGCAGCAGGGCCTGAAAAAATGACCGGGATGCCGCAAGGGTTTCACAGCGGAAGAACACCCAGCTGAACAGGACCACGACCCAGGTGTACACCAGGCCGAGCGACGCGTACCTCGACAAAAACCGGTGGAAGACCCCCACGCGTTCAAGCATCAGGAAAGCCCCGTGAAACAGGCCCCAGATGACAAAGTTCCAACTCGCCCCATGCCAGAGACCGCACAGGAAAAAGACGAGGAGCAAATTGAATGCGGTACGGGGTCCACCCTTTCGATTGCCGCCCAGGGGAATATACAGGTAATCGCGAAACCAGGTGGAGAGCGAGATATGCCACCGTCGCCAGAATTCAGACATGGAACGACTGATATAGGGGTAGTTGAAGTTCTCGGGGAAGCGAAAGCCCAGCATCATCCCGATCCCGATCGCCATATCGGAATAACCCGAGAAGTCGTAGTAGATCTGGAAGGCGTACGCGAGCAGGCCGATCCAGGCCAGCGGGGTGCTGAGTTGCTCCGGGGCGAGGGCAAAGATCCCGTCCGCGGTCACGGCCAGGGTATTGGCAATGATTGTTTTCTTCGCCAGGCCGAGAATGAACCGCTCCACCCCGGCGACGAAAGGACCCAGCCTGACGCTTCGTTGGTGGAGTTCACGAACAAGGTCGCCATAACGAACGATGGGGCCTGCGATCAATTGTGGAAAGAGGCTGATGTACAAGGCGAGATCAGACCACTTGCGTTCAACCGGAATCTTGCCGCGATAGACATCGACCAGGTACGACAGGGCCTGGAAGGTGAAGAATGAAATCCCGATCGGCAGGTGGATGTCCAGTGGGGGGAGAGCCCATCCGAGAGGCGCCAACACCGGGTTGATGCTTTCCACGAGGAAAGACGCATACTTGAACACCCCAAGAAGGCCCAGGTTCAGGGCCACGGAAAGCGCCAAAACCCGCTGACCCATGGGAAGGCCCCGCTGGCGGTCAACCCAGCGCCCCAGGCCGTAGTTCATGCCGCAGGACATGATCATCAGGAGCACAAAGCCGCGCTCACCCATGAAATAGAACAGGAGGCTGAGTCCCAGCAGGAAGAGATTGCGGAAGCGATGACCGCCCACGAAGTTGACCAGCAGGGCCAAGGGCAGGAGCAGGAATAAAAATGCCGGCTCGGTGAAAATCATTTGTCGGGCCCTTCCCGTAATGAAAACCACCAGGTTTTCAGGCCTTCCCAGGCATTCCCGAGATACTCGTACACGGCACGCTCACTCCGGGCCAATGACGCGGCGTTGGGATAAGATTCGTCCAGGCGCAGCCGGTGCCTGGTCTGGGGGGCCTTCAGGGTACGGTGCCCACAGGGGGCCGCCTCGGCCCGCACGCCATGGCGCCTGCAGAGGGCCATCACGCGCGGCATATGCGAGGCAGCCTCAACCATTCCACGCATTCGACTGAAGCGAATGGCGAGCGGAAACAGGAGGAAAAGGAATGCGGGTTCGTGAAAAACCATGGTTAAAAGCTCATGTTTTCGGAGCGGAATCGCTCCGCCAACGTCTGGCTGAAACGTTGGTGACCGTCACAATCAAGATGGACCTGATCCAGCATCATACTATCGTAGTCCTCTGTACTGTAGTCCCAAAAGCGGAGACCCAGGGTCTGGCAAAGCTCACGCGCTTGCTGTGTATAGACCCCTTCATTGGACCATTTCTTTCGCTCGCGTGAATGAACGGGCGCATGCACGAGAATAGGATCGAGCTCCATGGATTTTAAGTCTTGAAGCGTTTTTTCAAGAACTTCGAAGCGTCGGGGATCGAGGATCAGTTTCCGTGGCGTTACCTTCGAGGTCAAACGATCCGGACGAAGAGAGCCCGTACGCGCATGCAGACCCGCTTCGATCGAACGGGTTGGCCTGCCACGAAGAAGATTAATCCAGCGCTCACGGGCTGGCCATACACGGAGGAGGTGCACCACATCGGCGGGGATTACCTCACCCTGTCGACGGCGCATAATGGGGGCATCCAGGATAGCCTGTTCCGTTGGACGATACGGGCGAACATGGTCCTGCAGGTTAAATGCCCCTCGTGCAAAAATGAGCATGACCCGCTTCGGTTGGGGAGACAATGTCAGCACCCACTGGCGAATACTGGCATCAAATGAAAGTGGAAAGTTACCCAGGGTGGCCAGGTTGAATGAGTCGAAACCTTCCGGCATTTCGGCGTCAAATACCTTTGGGTCGAAACCGTAAGCGGCGGCGGAATCACCGACCACGAGAAGTTCAGGCGGGCTATTCTCAACCAAGCGATCGAAGTAATTCAGGAATTTTTCTGCCGAGGACGGACTCCAGTAATCCCAACCTGCGGTGATTGAATGAGGCAGAACCCGCACGATGCCTTCCATTAGAAGGAGTAGCAACAAAGCACAGCCGATGGCCACACAGGCACGCGGAGGCCGCCCCCGCACGGCCAGGGTTTTAAAACTGAAAATAGATAAAAGTGGTTCGTTCATCGAGTACACCAAAGACGCAAATACACATGAGGAGATACGCGTAGAAAATCGCCTGAAAAACCAGGGGCTTACCGCGCGTGGCCAGATGGTCTTTATTCCGGAACTGAATAAGATCGAGAACGATCAAACCGACTAAGGGAAGCGCGCCACGAAGCAAGTCAAAAACGGGGATCGTCAGACGGCTCAAATCCTGAAACATGCCGACGAGGTACGTGCAGGAACTGGCAAAATCGGGGGCCCGGAAAAAGATCCAGGTTAGACAAACGAGGTGAAAGGTACCCATACCTGTCACCAAGGCAACCGGAAGGGTTTTCTGCTTCTCTCCACGCGTGTTGTGACCCATGGCGCGATGCACGGCCAGGTAGAGCCCGTGAAGACCGCCCCAGAAGATAAAATTCCAACTCGCGCCGTGCCAGAGCCCTCCAAGCAACATGGTGACCATCAAGTTGCGGTACGTGCGCCAAGCGCCCCCGCGATTGCCGCCAAGTGAAATATACAGGTAATCACGCAACCAGGCCGAAAGGGAGATATGCCAGCGCCGCCAGAATGCGGTGATCGAAGTTGCAAAATACGGGTGCTCAAAGTTCACCCTTAACCGGATTCCCAGCAGCGTACTACAGCCCCGGGCAATATCGGTATACCCACTGAAGTCGCAATAGATCTGAAGGGCAAAACCGTAGACGGCCAGCCAGAGATCTAATCCGGAATGGGCCGAGGGGTCCTCAAATACCGGATCCACCCAGAGGCCCAACACATCCCCGACGGCTACTTTTTTAAAAAAGCCGAACAGGATAAGCAACAACCCGGTAGAAATAGCACGCCAATCTACCTGGCGTGTTTTTTCCAGCTGCGGGATGAGACTCGCGGCTCGTTCAATAGGCCCGGCGACCAACTGCGGGAAATAACAAACGTAGAGGGCGAAGACGACGGGCTTTCGGACGGCCTCGTACCGACCGCGATATACGTCAATCGTGTAGGCCATCGTCTGGAAGGTATAAAACGATATGCCAAGTGGCAGAATGATTTGCAGGGCGGGGAGCGGAAGCGCCAGATGGAAGGGTTCCAGCAAGCCCAGGAGGCTCTCAGCAAAAAAACCGTAGTACTTAAAGAACCCCAGTATGGATAAGTTCGTCACCAGGCTGACGCCCAGCAGTACCTTTCGCCTGCGCGGATCACTGGATTCGGAAATGCCCTTCCCAACCAGATAATCCACGCCCGTGGAAATCAGGATCAGGCTGAGGAAACGAACATCCCACCAGGCATAAAAAAACCAACTGGCGAGTAACAGCCAGAGGTTTTGCGCTCGTTTTTGCAGGACGTAATACACGCCCAACACGAGGGGAAGGAAGACCAGAAAGGGCAGGGAATTAAAGATCATCCGCGACTATTTCTCCAGCGAAGAAGGTAGATGCTTCACCCACTCCCAGGCATTCCCGAGATACTCGTACACGGCACGCTCACTCCGGGCCAATGACG
>JAPYUI010000070.1 GCA_029936175.1 Kiritimatiellia bacterium | reverse complement strand
GGTCAAGGCATCAAGGTCGTCCCCGTCGGAGAACTCGGCCGACCGGCCCAAGCCGTAGCTCATCGTTCCCTCGACCAGGGATTGGGCCAGTTTTTCCTTATGGCCCAGGAGCAAGGCCTTGAATTGATCAAAGTCTGCATACGTTTTGCCGTTGGGGAAGGTTCCGCCCCGCTCGATTGGTTTCATCTTCTTGCCCACCTTCGCCTCGTCCCGCCACAGGCCTACCGCGTCAAAGGTTTCCAGTCCATAGCCAATGGGATCGATCTTGGCGTGGCAGGAGGCGCACTGGGCCTTGGATTGGTGGAGCTCGATCATCGCCCTGATGGGCAAGGGTTCCTTTGACGCGTCACGTAACTCGGGGACGTTGGGAGGGGGAGATGCCGGGGGATCATGCAGGAATTTCTGTAGTACCAGGGTTCCCCTGATTATGGGAGATGTCCGATCTCCGGTCGAGCCCATGGTCATGAAGGCCGTGGTACCGAGCAATCCGCCACGGGGTGAGGTCGGGGGTAAATCGACCCTGCGGAAACCTTGTCCATCCACGCCCTCAATCCCATAGTGATGGGCCAGCAGGGGATCGATCACCACGAAGTCGGAATCGATCAGGTTGGTGATGGGCAGGTTGTGCTTTACCAGGTGTTCAAAGAAACGGATCGGTTCATCGCGGGCGGAATAGCGGACTTCCTCGTCGAACATGGGGTATTCGTCCGGGTTCACCACGATTTCGTCAAATCGATGCAGGTCGAACCATTGGCTCATGAATGCGTGGAAGAAAGACCTGGCCCTGGGGTCGGACAGCATTCGCTCGACCTGGGCGGAGAGGATCTCGGGGCGGCGAAGGCTTCCATCAGTCACCGCTTGGTAAAGGGTTTCATCGGGAGATGAACTCCACAAAAAATAAGCGAGACGCACGGCCAGTTCGCGATCGGTCAAGGGAATGCGTTTCGCCCCGGCCTCTTCCGCCTCGCTCAGGTAGAGAAAACCGGGGGAAGACAGGACAACCGCAAGCGGGTCCACCAAGGCATTTTCAACCTCGAGGCCCGATTTTCTCCCTTGGTCATAGAGGTCGTGAAGCTTCTCGAGGAAACCAGGATCGACCTCACTGCGCCGGAAGGCTTCGTGGGTAAAGGAGGTGATCAAGGCCTTGGCTTCTTCATTGCTTCTCTCGATCGCCTGGTTTTTATTTTTCGGCGGGCCGTCGGGGAAGGCCATTTTCTCGAAGAAAGTCTCTTCCCCGTAAAAAGGTCCCTCGACCTCCATCCGGTCCACGAAGATGCTGGACGAGTCACCGTAGGGATCGACCATCTTGACGTATCGCTTGCCGTCGATCATCTCGTTTCGCCGCTCCATGATCTGGAATCCAAAGTGGGTGGAGCCATTCAGGGGGCGATGGATGATCTCGATCATCTCGTTCTCGTGAGCGGTCCCGTAAATTCTCAAGGGGGGCAAACGGCGCCCCTTGTCATTGACGCTGACAAAGGTTCTCGATTCCGGGGGTTCCTCGTTGATGCCCGCCAGGACACGAGCCTTGTAGGTCGCCCGTGGATCATAGTTGTGCTGGGTAATACCCGCCGACCATCGTCCACCTGCCCGCCGGGTTAAATACAGCCCCTTGTTGATCAACTCCCGCTGCAGGTATGCCTGGGGGCCACTCGAACGCTCGGCATGAAAGTTCAGGTAGAAATGCAGCGCCCTTCCATCAAAGCGCCTGTCCTTTTCAAAGGTTCTTGGAAAATCATCCTCCTTCCAGGTCTTTCCCTCTTCCAGGGCGGCCACCACTTCGCGCCATCGGTCCATTCGTCGCTGCAAGCTTTCGCGAATGTTCTTGTTGGTCCGCGTTTCCAGTTCTTCAACCTGGAGTTTTGATTCCTGGCGCCCTTTGTTCCCCCAGGCAAAGGCATCGCTTACGACCCGGCGGCCAAGATCCAGATACTTCTCAAAATGATAGGAAGAAAAGAACTGCTGCGATCCGATGGTGTCGAAGGGATCGGCGGGATCATCCTCGGGAATGGAATCAGGGTTTACCCGAAACCCAAAGAGGCTTTCGATGCTGTTCGCGTATTCCCTGCGGTTCAGCTTCCTCATGGCAACCTCTCGCCCCTGGTCCGAGAGTTGTATGCGGGCATCCCGCAGGGTCTCGGTCAGGGCCCGCAGCACGAGCGTAAGTTCCTGCCGGCCCGGTTGCTCCTCCTTCTCGGGCGGCATGTCCCCCGCATTCAATGCGTCCAGCACATCCTGCCATCGCTGCGCAACCGCGCTGTTGCCCATCTCCAGGGGCAGGGTGTCCAGCCGCATCTTGCCCTTTTGCTTTTTTGGCCCATGGCAGCGAAGGCAGTTTTCCTCGATGAAAGGTTTGACCGTATCCATGGCCAAGGTGGATGCGCCCGATTGCGCGGGCACGGGCAACCAAGAGAGGAGTACGAGGAGGATTCGACGGATCATTCGATTCAGCGGGGGCGGTGTATATATTAAATACCTAAAACCAGGTGAACTACTGACACACAATGTACCTGGGCTTTGCACGAGGGGATCCTGTTCCATCGATCTATCGGCTCGAACACTACCAAGGTTACCTTCGCATATTTCGGCGAAAACGCCAGGGACGCAAACGCCCGGTGGACGGGTAAGCCGACGAGCTGGGCAGGTATTGAAACAGCAGGAACACCAGCGGAGGCACGCTCAGCAGGAAGACCCGTGGCACCACCTTGATCGCCACCTTTTGAATGTGGTCGGCATCCCAGTTCGCAACCGCAATGAGGGGGAACAGCAACAGGCCGATGCCGAGGTAAAATAAAAATCGACTGGCATCGCGATTCCGGCGCAGCGTTCCGGCGCCGAGGAAGAGGCCGAACAAGAGACCGAAAAAGCCGATCTTGACCGGACCCGCCTCCTGCAGGATCGTGTTCAGCAGGTCGAGCAGCAGGCCAACATGGTCTCGCCCGAAGGAGCCGGCGAAGTGCCAGCTTTGCACGCCCAGCTCCCCGGTGGGGCCACGGGTCACCCACTGCCCCCAGGCCCACTGCAAGGCGATGAAAACCGCGACGGCCAGGATGCCGATCGCGCTCATCGAGAGGCTGCGCCAGCGTATACCGCGCACCCCGCGGGCGAGGCCCAGGGCGAGGGTGGCAATCAGGACCGCCGCCGTGCCCTCCAGTTTGCACAGGGCCGCACCCAGGGCGAAAAGCACCCAAAGCGGAAACAGGCGGTTCATTTTTCGGAGGAGCAGCATGGATAGAAAGAAGAAGGCGGTAAAAAAGGCCAGCAAGGGGGCTTCGCCGTACGCGGTATTCTGGATGTTGTTATGAAACACCCATAACACGAGGAAGGGTGCGAGATACACCAGGCGCTTGGCCAGGCCGGCGATGATGGCCAGGTCGACCAGGATGCATGCGGTCAGGCAGAGAAACCCGGCGATCAGCCACAGGGCCGTATAATCCGCCACGCCACCCAGGAGAAGGTAGTTCACCCCGTTGATCAAGGGCCAGAGCGGGGGGTATTCGGGCACGGGGATAAAGCCGTATTGCAGGTGCCCCTCCGCGTAGATGAATTTCGCTTTCACCAGCCAGTGCCACAGCGCGTCAAAGGCCTCCGGGGGATGGAATACCGTTCGCGATACCAGTACGGCCATCACGTAGAGCATTGCCGTGAGCAGGATAAACCCGGAAGCTGAAAGCGGCACATAGTGCATCCATCGTCGCCAGGAACACACCAGTCGCAGTTGTCGTACGAGGTGTTTTCGCGCCAGGAACCCGAGGGCGATGCTGAGGGCGATCCAGGTGCCGAGAATGCTCCACCGGTTCAAGGGCATACGCCCGATGACGGAGAGCAGGATGAGCGGAACATGAAAGGCCAGCAGGCCGGACAGGTAGGAGAAGGAGAGAAAGGACAAGACCCCCAGGTGCTCCGTGCGTTTCCCGGCGAGCAAGGCGAGCAGGAAGGATCCGGCGATCGCCGTCCAGCACGTGAGGCCGAGTAAAACAAGCAAGGCTTTCTTCTTGGGAAAATCATGCAGGGCCCTCGGCGTATCGAGGAAGACCTTTCCGGGGCGGGCATAAATCTTGCGCCCACCGGACAGGTTCCGCTCTGTCCAACCCGGTTCCGGGGCCTCGAAGGTCCCGTAGAGGTCGAGGTGGTAATCGCCTTCCTCGGCGATGCGGAGCTCCGGGTAGGCCTCGTAGGAAAGGGTCTTCAGGTCCCAGCGGTTGCCCACCGGACTGTGCGACAAGGTGTGGCCTTTCGGCACGACCTGCCAGGCCTCCATCGCGGCACGGCGCAGGGGATAACGTTGTTTCAGTGCCGTGTAATCGTAATTATTATAGGCGAAGAACAACGCATGGTTCCAGGGTGTTCCCGTGTTGGACCCGGGACCCTGTGTGGCGACGAAGAAGGTCACCAGGAGCAGGACCACCAGCCATTCAATTTTGGATAAAAGGGCACGCATGCGACAGGGAATGGATCTAAACCGTAGACAGGTGCTCTACCTTGTCAACCACAACAAGGTGGAGCGGGGGCTGCCGGGGTTCAGGGGCCGGTGTTGATAGTGGGGACAGCGGCGAAGGTGCCGATTGCCAGCACGACCACGAGGATATAGATGAGGGAACCGGCGAGGACGATATAGCCCGTGATCAACCCGGCCAGGGCCATGCCTTCACCGCCTTGTGCCGGGTCCTTGCGGATTTGCACGCGCGCGATATGTCCGCACACGACCGCGCCGATGGAGGGGAGGCAAAGCATGAACCCGAGGATGCCGCAGACCAGGCTGGCAATGGCCATGCCGTTGGTCGGCCTGGGGGCGACGGGCGGTGGCGGGGCGGGTGGTTGTGAGTCCATGACCACACGCTAACAGAAAGCGTGTCGATGTCAGGGAAAATGTTGGCTGAAAGCGCCGGCAATAATGAAGGCGATCCGGTCGTGGCGGGGTCGATCTCGACCGGGTGGGGCTCAGGTGGCCCGCTTTTCAGTTTCACGCGCTACATGCCGGGCGATGGGTGTGGATTGGAATGACTCAGGCGCCCTGCAGGGCCCGTCGCGTCGCGGCCCGTCGCTGGCCTACTTTCATCACGATGCCGGCGACGATGGACACGAAGGCAAATACGGGCAGGATGCCCACCAGCAAACCGGCGACCCCGAGGAGGATCAGGGTCGTGCTCAAGATCTTGCGGCCCTTGTGATCGAGGCTGCGATCGTGCAGGATGACCTGGAGCACGGAGAGCATGAGCAGAATGACCAGGACAATCCCCACGCGCTTGAGTCCTCCGATCGCATGTTTGGATGCCGGGCGTGAGCTGATCTGTATATCCCCTCGCGGCGTGGTGAAGCGATAGCTGGTCCAGCGCGAATCGTCCGCATCCGGGAGCTGCACGTCGAGGCTGGCCAGCCCGGTGCCGACGGCCCGGCCGTCATTGATGGGTCCGGGAATCGTGTAGAGGCTAATGGCCCCGCCAGCACTCCCGCCCCCGATACCGAAGCCTAATCCATCATTGCCTGCCTGGAGGCCACCGGAGATATTGATGGTGTGCGGAATTGAACCGGATGAATTCAATACGATGCCCGCTACGCCGTTTTCCGTGTTTACCGCACCAGTGGCTATTTGGGACACGACAGATTGTTGGGCAGGCGCATTGAAGGCATCCAGTTTTGATTGATAGCGACTCGCCGCGGCCTGCTGGCCCCGGCGGGAGGTTATTTTCTTTCCCTGCTGCTGCTTCATCGCCTGTTCCCGACCCTCGCTCTGCTTCACTTTCGTGATGCCTAGCGAGAGGTTGTTGAGATAATACGCGTTCTTTTTCAGCTCGAGGGCCTGGTTGTCCATTTGCACCTGGACGTTGGGATTGATCAGTCGTCCGCCCACGACGGTTGCGTTACGGTCGACCGTGTCGTTGTCCAGACCACTTTTAAGCAGCCAGTTCTTACTGAAGTTGACCAGGTTCGTCGCGGGCAGGGCGTCGACGATGTCGGAGATGGAAAAATTCCACCCGTAGTTGTTCACCATATTCGCGGAACACATGGCCGTTTGCAGGTCGAACTGCCCGTTGAAATCCACGCGGTTTCCGGCAAGGTCAATCGTCGGCGCCTGCTCATCGACTTTCTTTAGCTCCTCATCCGCCTGGTTCAGGATCGCATCCGCGGCCTGGGCGGCTACCCCCCAATCCCGGTTTCGACTGAAATGTTCCGTGGCCTGCCGGTTGTCGCGGACCTTTTTCTGCACCACCTTGAGGTTGGCATAGGCTCGTGCCTTGGAAAAGTCATCCCCGTATTGAAGGACCTGCACCAATTTCTTGGCCTGCTTGTTAAGGTAGCCCAGTTGGCCGGCTTCAAACTGGCCTTCGACCAGTTCCCGGCGCAAGGTGCCGTCAAAGTTATGCCAACTGTGCGTGTTGGGCAGTCGCAACTCAACCTGGCTCAACTCGACGTGGATCCTGGAGGTTTTGATCAACGGGAAGTTGATCTGCGAAAGGGTTCGCACCTTCTTAACCTTTCCACCGTACTTGAGCACGACCTCATAGTCGATATCTCCCTCGGCGGTCTTCACCAGGGGAATGCGTACCTCGCGCAGGTTCTTTGCGTCTGGCTGGATGGGCTTCACATATTCGTTGGCCACCCGTGCCGTCCAGAGCGTCGCGCCTTCGGGCAATTCGATGGCGAGGAATTGCTCGGTCCGGTTATCGACCTGGTAGGTCTGGCGGGCCCGGTAGGTGCCGGCCGCGTCCATGATCAGCAAGGTCTGGGAGAGTCCGATTGTCGCCCCGGCGGTCTCCACTTTCTTCCGTTGTTTTGTGGCCAGGGTGAGGTGGGGCTTTTCCGCCCCGGGGGTCACGATCCAGGCTTCGGTGGTCCCGCCGGTCAGCAGGTTGTTCACGGTGCTCCATTCTTTCATTTGCCGGGTGAGCGGTTCCAGGCCGCTCTGGTCATGGGTCAGGACCTCGTCCCGGCCCGCGCTTTCGCGCGCGACGTACTGGCGGTCGACCCGACCGGTTAAGACGGTGGGAATCGCCACTTGGTACGTTGCGCCGGTCAGGACGCGATCGTGTTCAATCAGTACGCGCAACTGGTTCATCACCTCATCTTGCAGGGTCAGTGTCACCAGTAGCTCGCCTGGAAAACCTTCCGCCGGAGCGAGGGTTTTCTCCCGCAGAAAGGGCACGCTGATTTCGGCATCTGCCAGGTAACGGGGCAAACGGAATTTCACCTCGCGAATACCCGCTTTTTCAATGTTGAAATGCAGCAGGAGGGTTTCCTCGATCGTGCGATCGGTAATGCGTGCATTGGAGATCGTGTAGCCGTTCACGTTGGCCGTGCGCTTGTTGAGGGTGACCGTCCCCGCGTAATCCGGCGTGGTGTAAAACAGTGCCGCGCGTGTGAGTGTCCGCTGGGGGCCGAGCAGCCATCCGTGCACCCGGCTCATCAGGCTGTGTTCCACGTTTTCCAGGTCCGCGGTCTCCACATCATAACCGGGATCGGATTGAATCACCAGGTATCCATCCTGCCGTTGTACGTCCAGGGCTTTGAATACGGGCAGGCTCGCGCGCGGCTGCTCTTCAAGTGAACCATGCTTTCCGATGAGCAGGATCGGTACATTGTTGATGGCTCCCGAGGCGAAATGCAGGGTCAGAACCTGGTCGCTGACTTCCCATTCGATGGTGCCCGGTGCCGACACGTTCTCGAGTTCGAGGTCGGCCGGCAGCGCGACGCGAAACTGGTGCAGCGGACGATCCTGGATGTGCAGGTCCAGCCGGCACTCGATGTTTTTCTCGCGGAGGCCCATGCGCAGGATCGTTTTGAAGGTAGCGGTTACCCGTGGATCCACCGCTTGCAAGGCCAGCTCCAGCTCGAAGGGGACGGTATTAAAGGTATACGATTCGTAGGGTTTGATGCCCAGGGGACTTTCGTCTTTCACCCGTTTGATCAGGGCCGTGTCGCGACCGGGATCGAGGTCGTTGCGATTTACGCCGCTGGATGCCACGGTGCGTACGCCCATGAAGGGGCTACGGCGAATCAGGAGTTTGCCGGTGTGTCGAATCGCATCCGGGACGACCACCACCGGTGTCAGGAAGGGTTCCGCTTCTGATCCCTCCTTGCGCAAGTGGACCGTGAAGGCCTCGTGCTCCTTGACGCGTTTGAGCAGGCGAATTTTCAGGTGCTGTCGACCGTCCCTGTTCTCCCGTTCCCACCCACGGACGTTGAGCCCCTCCACTTTCTGTACCAGGTAATCGCTCGGCACATGAACCTCGAAGAATTCACGTTCGACCCGGCGGAATTTAAACTGCAGGTCCCAGGTCAGTTGATGGTGGTCTTCCTGGATATCGAAGAGGGCCTGGGAAATAACCGTAAGCGTCCGGTCAACATCGCCTTCACTGATCCGCGGACGCCATTGCAGGTCCAGTTGGCCCTTCGCACCCAGGGTTGACCGGATGTCTTCATCCGCGCGAAGGGTCTTGTACAGGGGGCGGTCCGGCACATTGCGCAGATTGACCTCCGTTCCTTTGCCTGGAACCGAAAGCGTGAGCAGGGAGGCCGGGGCATGGGGGAGTCGACCACTTACGCGTCGCCATCCTCCCTGCTTGGCAACCTTCATGCGGATAGCGGCTTCAAAAACATGGTGACCCTTTCCGGAAACGACGAGCATCGTACGCGGTTCGGCGGGTGGGTTCTGGCCCTGGGGTTTCAGTTGCGGCACGGCTGCGTGGAGCCGTGCGGCTTGTCCATCGAGTAGGGCCTTGGTGAAAACACCGTCTTCAAGGTGAAAGGGAATTTCTACGTACCCGTCCGTATACACATCGATTTCCACCCGGCCGTCCACCAGTAAAAAGTCATCGCCTTCCAGTCGTGTGCGATAATCTGCGCCGGCGATTGCATAGGCGGCGGGCGGGGTGCGTTGTTCCTCCTCGGGGTGCGCCTGCTTGTAGAGTCGTTCATAGCGCGTATACGGGACCAGGAGTTTCGTGGCCGCCGGTTCAAATCCATCCACCGGGTTGAAGGGAACCACGATCGCATCCGCGGGGACGGTTATCGGCTGGGGAACCGGGATGTAAGGCACGGCCGATTTCTCCTGCGCCAGGGTGTCCCCGGCAAGGAGGAAGCCGAGCCCTCCGACCAGGAGGTAGATGATGGTCGCATCGGCCGCCAAGCCCCATCGCTGGATGCCCCCCCAGATTTTCAGCCAGCACCCGGCGAGCAGGTAAAAGGGAATCAAGGCGCAGGCCGCGTAAAACATGCCGTTCAAGACCGGAACCCACCCGAGGAACAGGGGCAGGGCGGGCAATGCCGAAACGACGATCAATACCAGGGAGATGAAAGAAAAGCGTCGTTTCCACGAGGCACGGCTCTGGGTCGTTCCAGCCAGAAAGACCGCGATTGCAATCGCCCAAACCAGGGCGCCACGGCGCTTTACATGGATCATCTTCACGTCCAATTCGGGCTGTTCGCCGAGGCTTTTGAATTCAACCGCCTGGCCGGCGGAGGCGAGATCAATCTTCAGGCTGCTCAAGCCCTTGCGTGCCCAGTCCTTGCCGCTGACCTTCGTTTTCGCCGGACCCAGCGAGATCACGTAATCGAGCAAATCTTCCAGGTCTGCTCCCTGGATATCCGGCCTGGGGGGCATGAGCGGGCTGCCTCCATACTTGAACGTTCCGTTAGCCAGGATATTTTTCAAGTCCGCACGGGTGCCCTTCTGGCCGTCTTTATCGGTATCATAGAGAAAGGCCCCCTCGGCAAAGCTGCGCGGCTTCGGATTCAAGGCGATCGCGGCGGGTCCATCACCTTTTCCGGTGGGCCCATGACAACTGAAGCAGGAGCCCATGCCCATGAAGATACTCCTTCCCTTCTCAATGGAGGCTTTGGCCGGGATCGATGGTAGTATCATGTCCGCTTCTTTTTTGACTTGGGCGAGTGCGGTGTCGTTCCTTGCCGGGGGGGCTGCTGCAGAGGCAGGTTCCGGGGGGGCTGCCGTAGGGACAGGTTTTGCTGCAGGAACAAGTACTCGTTCCATTTCTTCAGTCTCAGGGACCTCCTGGTTTGCAGCTGTTTCAAATGTGGACATATCCACGCCCCCAAAATCGTCCGCCATATCCTGGGGTTCGCTACTGTACTTATAGCCTTTACTACTACGTGTGGCCTCTGCCATGGATCGGAAAGGCATAAGGACCAGGCCGACCATCCCGTTTCGTGGATTTACCCCCCCGCTGATGGCATACAAGGCCTCGCTGACCTTTACCGCCGCAGATTGCGGCGGCTCGATATACTCGGTTACCACGTTGCCCCGGGTATGGATAATATCATAGCCGTCCGGGACGTAGACCCGCCATTTAAGATCGGTCACCGGAACCTCCCGCGCAGGCAGACCGGCCCTCTCGTGCAGGAACAACCGTGGGGCTTGAAGTTGGATTCGTCCGCGGAAGTCCAGCGGGGCAACGGGGGTTTCGTACACGATCTGCAGGTCCCGGAGGATATTCGCCCGGCCCGAGGGCAGCTCAAGCAGGAGGCGTTCTGCTTCCTGCTGTGGTTTGGCCGCTTTACCGTTGAGCATGACCGACCAGAGTTCCGAGGCACCCGGAAGCTTCACCTCGAGAAAGTCGGCGTTGCTCCGGATGTGGAAACGCGCGGCGGACTGGCTGCGCCCACTGGTCGAGAGGGAGGTTGAAATTTCGGCGCGCTCGACCAGGGCGGGCGGGAGCAGATAGCCACTCGGTTCGTTGATCTTGATGCGCACCGGCTCCGGCGTCCCGACATACCCGAAGGCGCCGAGCAAGCGACGCCCCGGCAGGTATTCCGCGGCTGAAATCAACTCCCCGACATCGACCGGGCGCGGGTGGTGGGTGATTTCCACATCCAGTTCCGGGCTGCCTTCGACGGAAAGTAGTCCCGACTGGTATGCAACGCCAGCGGCTTCCACGATAGGCAGTTGCAACTCGTCCTTGTCCACCGGCATTAGAAAGTCGACGGCGACATGAACCCGATCATCCGCGGATTGGTTCAATGAAACGGTCCAGATACGATTGGAACCCGTGGTCTCCTGGAAGAATTCCTTCACGCCGGTTCCACCCAGCCCGTAGATTGAAAGCGAGGAGGGTGTACGTGCGGGCAGCACGAGTTGAACCGAATCCAGCTTGGACTTTTCAATGTTGTAAATGATCTCGTAGTGCGCTCGCAAGGATTCCCGGTTGACGGTAAAGAAGGAATAGGTTTCCGCGGTCACGCGTGGATCGACCTGGTCAGCGGTGATCGTGGCTGCGTAGCCGGACGATTCGTACCGAAAGGCCAGGGCCGCATTCGATTCCCGCATGCCATACCGGGCTTTTTCGTTCTGGTCGAGCGGGGTCAGGCCCGCGAGTTCGGTTGCGCGAAGGTCGAGGGTGTCGCTGGCGTCGACCGCAATGGCCCCGATGTCCCGTGCTGCATCTTGAATGGCAAAAACCGGGAAACGCACCTCCTTGCTCGCCCATTCAGAGAACCATCCCGCGGGCACGTGACGTGCGGTGAAGAAGATGCGGCTTTCTTCGTTTGCCGCTACGGCCTGCGGCAGGCGCACCAGCACGCGTCCGGCTTCCTCGCTGCTGCCGAAGCGTTCAAACACCAGGGCCTGGTCATGTTCGTCGGTCACCGACTGGACGTCCCAGCCCGCAGGCACGGAGAAGGAGGCATCAAAGAGTTTGTCCTGGACGGGGACGAGCACGAAGCCACCTTCCACGCGCAATCCCTGTTCCTGGATACTCAAGGTCACGTTGCCCGTTGCGTACAGGCGCGATGCCGGCCGGTAAAACTGACCGGTGAGCCCAAAGGCCCGCTGCGGGGCATAAAAAGCCTTCAGGGCCCGCACCTGGGCAGCCCCGGGATCGGGCGTCAGGAAGCTCTGTGGGATCGCCTGCATCAAGACCGTGCTGTCGATGCTCACCAGTTGCTCTGTGGCGATCTTCCGCAGCTTCAACGATTCTTCTGCCAGCATGCCGATCACCGCAACGTGACCGATGACGTCCAGGGGCTCGATTTGTGGCATGGTCCAGTTGTCCAGATCGGGATTCATGCGGATGCTGGACACGTGGAGGATCACCCGCCCACTCGCTTCATCGCGGAGTAAAATTTCGAGCAGTCGTTCACCCTCTGCCTCGGTAATTTCCCACCGCGAGAGATTTTCCGACTGTACATCCGTTATTTCCAGGCCGGGAGGCAGTCGGAAGCGAAAATCCGCGACCGCACGGTGCAAGACGTCGAGCGAGATCGTTGCGTGCAGGCGTTCATAGGCGGTGGTGACTTCGTCGACGAGCACGGACTGGGCAATGACGGCGCGTTCGGTGCGTTTCAGTCGGCTGTTCAGTGACATCACCAGATTGACCAGGTCTCGTCTGGCGAGTAGCGTAAAGCGCGTTTCGCCCTGGGCCTCGTCGAACACCCTTTCGATTACCGCCGCCCCACTTTTGACCTCCACATCGCCGGGGATGGTCAGCGTCAAGGTTGTCGCGCCGGGCATGGGTAGGCGGAAGCCGAGAATCTGGCGCGCGGCTGTCGTTTCGATTGAGGCAATCGCCTCCAGCTGAAGCGTGTGTTGACCCAGGCCCTCGACCATGAGCTGCAGATGCCCTTTTGCATCGCGCCCGATCGGCGCGGCTTGTTTGTCGAGTTGGACGGCTTGCAAGCCGACGCCGCCGATGTCGAGGCGGAGAGCGTGCACGCCGGCTTCGAGAACGTCGATGCCGACCTCGCCGGTAATGTGCGCACGTTCGTCTGCGATGGTTATCCTGTAGCTCGCCCCGGAGAGCAGGGCCCCGTGTGGCGCCCGGGTTTCCTCTTCCCGTTTCGCCTGGGCCTTCAGGGTTTCGAATTCCGCACGCGAGATCAGTACGCGTTGCTCCTCCGGGTTGTTGAGCAGAAAGTGCAGATCTTCAAAGGGGACGAAGAGCTCACGTTCGGGCTTCTCGGGCTCGTCGGCACCCAGTCCCAAGCCAAGCATCAGGGCGAGAAAAGCGCGCTTATGCATCGTCATCCCCCTTGTTTGCATCGCCCGTACCCGGGTCTTTCCCGGTCGCGTCCGTCTCCGGAATCGGTGGCGGTGTGGCAGGGGTTTCGGCCACGGGCTGCGGCGTCGCATGCAAAGCTTTTGCCCGTGCGATCCGGGCATCCCGTCGCGCGAGTACCACCGGATTCTTCGGGCGTAATACCAGGAGATACCAGATGGCCCAGATAATCACCACGACCGTCCCCGCCGCCATCGCCCCCGTGGTTACCAGGGCGCGTGCCAGGCTGGGCGCGAACACCGCGAGCAGGATAACCGCGATCAGGGCGGCTCCCACGATCAAGGCCCTCCGGCCGAGCGATGCGTTCAACTGGGTGACCCCGATCACGATAATCACCGCGAGTACGATCAGGTTCAAGAGGATCGCGGGCATCGTTCGCACGCGCAGTGTGGCATGGGCCTCGGGGCGCAGGGTGCTGAAGAGCAAGTTCCGTCCGTCCATGGCAAAACTATTGAGGCCTTCGCGGTTGACGTTCAGGCCTTCGCTCACCCAGGCCACCAAGGCCTGCCCCGATTTTTTCCCCCGGGGATAGGCGGTAAAGCCATTCAGGACCCAGACCATCTCTTCGTTCCAGGAGCCGCTGTGCCCGATATATGCGCGGTTATCCGGGTAGTGGACGGACATATAAACCTGCTGGACCGCCGGGTCGCCGGGAAAGACGGGACCGGTGACCTGCTGGCCCTGGTCCGCCACGGTGTAACGCAGCTCAAGCAGGAAAGCCTTGTCCTGTTCCAGGGAGGTCAAGGGCACGAAGAATTCGTCCTGCTGCCCCTGTTCCAGCGGCACGGGCCGGCCATTTATCCGAAGCGGCTGGGAATCGAAATCGACGTTTTCCGGCAACTGAATCGTTAGCCGCTGCTCCTTGCTGCGCATCCGGTAGACCGCCTGTACCGAATGTACCGTGCCCCGCGTGATGACCGTACGCACGAGGCCGCGTTCAATACTGGTCGCCTTGACTTCCCGCGTTTCATACCGCCGGGCATGTACGTTCAGGGCCCAGTCTCCAAGGAACTCGTAAGCCTGTGCCGCATCCGACACCGAGGCCTCGGGCATCAGGTCCATGCGTGGATCGATCGGGCGGAGCCCGGCGGCTGTTTCAGACGGGCTCACATCGATACCTTCCGATTTCGTCAGCACGATCTGCCCGGTGGATCGGTCGACGTCACGCGGGAGCAAGCGGGGAATCGCGATGGTGATCTGCTTGCCGATATCGAGCTTGTCGATTTTCTTTTCCCAGTTCAGGTAGATGACTTGCTGGCCGCTGAACTCGGTTTCGCCTTCCAGTTTCCAGGCGATGGTTCCCTCGGCCACCTGGTTGGTCGTATCCAGCGCGCTGTGACGAATGCCGTTGGTGATGATGCGAATCTGATCGGCTTCGGATGCCGGAACGTCGAGACGGAGGCTCGGCACGCCGCTGTACAGGATGTTGTAGAAGAGCTTCGCACTGTATTTCACCACGCCGGATTCAATGCCCGCCGTGAGCAGTTGGCGAACCGTCACGTAGGGCGCGCGCCGCTCAACTTCCAGGCCCAGGGTGGCGATTTCCTGGCCGAAGGCGTAGGAGAGGACGGGCCGTTCCTGCGCGCGCCGGGTATTTCGTCGGTTGGTTACGGCCTCCGCGTGCTTGACCGCGCGCAGGCCCTGGGGGTCCGACGGGTTGATGCGCAGGCTCTCGGGACCATAAACCACGACAAAACCGCTGCCGCGCTCGACGCTATTGGCCGCTTCACGCGCCACGGGAACCGGGATGACCACCGGTTGACCGGTGGGGTTCAGCAAGTCGGCTTCGCTGAGCGATTGGCGCAGCTCGATCACCACGCCGGTGCGCCCAAGTGCCTTGCGGGACAGGTTAATGGTCATCACCTGCATCCCCTTTTCGGCCGTATCCAGATAGTGGCCGTCCACCAGCGCGGCAGCGATTCCCTTGGTCGACTGGCCGACGACCTTCAGGATCTCGTAGCCTTCCGGGACGAGGAGTTTTAATTCAAATACGCCGGCACGTTGCACGTCAAAGGTGGCAAAGACATTCAGGTCGATCTTGCGGGGATCCAGGTGAAATTCGTTCAGGGTCTCCGCGATGATCCGCGGTTGGACTTTCTCCAGTTGCATCTCGAGTTTGAAGGGTACCGATGCGTAGCGATAAGAGTACTGGGGATTCAGGCCTTTTAAGTCGGCGGGAAGTTCCTGGGCATCGAGCTGCAACAAGCCCTCGCGTTTGCTGATTTCTGCCCGCAGGGAACGGTCTACCCGCACGGCGAGTACGCCTTGTTGGCGACCGGCATTGAGCGCCTTGATCACCGGGACGCTCACCATTTCCGCGCCCGAGAATTGCTCCAGTTCCACGGCCAGCTTCTGCTTGCCCTTGGTTGCTTCAAAGAGGTGTACGATTACCCGCTGTATGCCATTCGTCTTCTCCACGGACCATTCGCGCACGTTCTGGTCAAAGACGTTGACCACTTTTTGACTCGCGGGCACCTCCAGTTCAAAACGATCCAGTTCGGTTCGGCTGATGTCGTAATGCAGGGCGACATGATTACGCATCACCCCTTCCGCGAGGATGGTGCGCTGGTCGCTGCGGACGCTGACGAGCGCGGTCAGGCCTTTTGCGCCTTCAGCCTTGGGGGTCCAGTCCACCCGCACGGTCGGCGTGGTGCCGACGAAAGCCAGCACGTGGGTTTCTCTCGCATCATCCGCCACCGGGACATCCGTCGTCGCGAGCATGGGATGGATTTCGACTTTCACTCCGCTTTCCGGAATCGTCACATCCCATTTGCTCACGGGCGCGGAAGGGGCCTGAAAGCTGACGGAGTTCCGGCCGGGTGACTTCGTATAGGATTTTGCGTAGGCAAGGTTGAGTGTGTAGGTCCTGGGCGCCTCGCCCACTTTTTCGATCAGCAGTTGGTAGCCCCGGTCCTTGACGAAGGTAATGCGCGCCGGTTTGCCGTCCAGGCTGGCGCGGGTGATCGCCGCATCGGCCAGGCGAAGGGAAACCTGGTTCCACCCCTCCTTGAGCACTTCAATACGCAAGGTCGAGGCGACCTTTACCACATCTTCCTCCACCGTCACCTGGGCGTCTATGTCCGTGATCAGGGTGTCGATCGGCACCTTCGGTTCCGGCTTGGACGGGTCCTTCGTGTAGGAGGCCTTCCAGAGTTCCATAAAACGCTTGTGTGGCATGAAGACCCCGCGGCCCTCCTTTTCGAAGATCTTCCACAAGTGCTCGTAAGGAATGTAGATACTCTGTTCGCGAAGCGCGGGTTGCGCCTCCACCCTTTCCGGCTCAGGGGTGGCCTGGTCTTGTGCAAAGAGTGCTGCGGTGCAGATAAGGGCACACAGGGCTGCGGGTAACATACGGTTCATATCAAGCCTCCGGGACGTTGAGTGCTTCAGTTGCAGGTCGCACGGTATAGCAGGAACCCGGAGAAACACACCCAGTAAAATGTCAAAAGTTTGTAAAAGGGGCGGGGACCATGCCGCGCCTTCGTTCACGACGCGGCAAACGGAGCGTGGACGGGCCCCTTGCACGAGAGGCTAAGACACCAGCTCGGGCTGCCCGATCAAGAGGCGGTTCCCCAGGCGGGTGAGGGGATCACTTTTCCTGCGGCCCTTGATCCGGCACCGGGCTTCGTAGTAGGGCGGGATATAGCGGGCCCGAGAGGGCAGGAGGTGGTAGGTTCGTTTCAAGAGGCGCAGACGCCGGGCGAGTGTGCCGGGATGGGGATCGGGCAGGCCGAATCCATCGCGCAGATGTGCGGGAAGTGCCGCGCCGGTGATCATGCGGGCGGTGGGGATGCCGGGCTTGACCCAGGGGAGGCGATCGAGCTTGAACAGGTAGTCACCGAGCTCGCGGCCGATGTCCCCCACGCCCAGGAGATCGGAATCGAGCGTCTGGTTGAACCACTCGATGAAGGCTTTCCACGTGGGAGGCATGACCGACTCGGGCAGGCCGAAGAGAAAGGCGCAGGCCCGGGCTTCCCGGTAGTAGGTTTCTTTTTCCGTGTCGCTCAAGGGCTCGACCAGTTGTTCGTACCAGGTGATCGATCCTTCCCAGAGCGTGGCCTGCACCCAGAACATGGCTTCCACCGCATTCGCCCGGTAGGGCGTCCCGGTAGCGAAGCGCCCGGCACCTTCCTCGAGGGTTCCGCTGATGCGGCGGTGTATCTCGTGCAGCCGGATCGACTGGGTGATGGCCTGGTCAAGGCTGCCAAAGACCATGCTGAACATCACCCGGAAGGTGCCATGGAAGCGTCCAAGCGGATCGCTCATGGTCCTGGAATGTTGCTGGATGGCATTGGCGACCCAGGGGTGGGCGAGCTGCAGGAGGACGGCCTTCCAGGACCCCGCGAACAGGGCGGAATGCCGGGATATCCGCCAGATCATGCTGCCGGGTCCGTAGAGGCCGCACAGGGGATCGCTGCAGGTCGCACGGGCGCGCTCGATCCCGGCATCCAGCTCGGTTCGGCTGATGAAATCAGGGTTCACCCGGCCAATATACACAAAGAGCTTTGCAATGCAAAGTATAATAACGTCCCTCCCAGGATGCGGGTCCAGGGGGATCGCCTGCGGCGCATTGCATTTATTCCTTTCCATTCCCATCCGGGGAAATAAACCTGTTCGCATGAAGATGCTCAGCAGCTTGCTTTCCCTTGTCGCCTTGATTTCAGCCGCGGATGACTGGCCCAAATTTCTTGGGCCGGAGGGCAACGGGCATTCGCGTGCGAAAAAGGTCCCGGTGAACTGGAGCCCGGGAGAAAACGTGCGCTGGAAGATCGAGACCCCGTCGGGCTGGTCCTCGCCGATCCTGGTCGGCGGCAAGCTCTACCTGACCGGGGCGCGGGAAAGTGGTGCGGACAATGACGCGCGCGTCGACTTTGTTGCGATGTGCCTGTCGGCAGCGGACGGCGGGACCCTCTGGGAGGAGACGGTTTTCACCCACCAAGGCAAGCTGCCGAAGATGCACAAGAAGAACAGCCGGGCGACGCCGACGCCGGTGATCGAGGATGACCGGCTCTACGTCCACTTCGGGCCACAGGGTACGGCGTGTCTCGACTTGAAGGGAAAGACCCAGTGGAAGAATACAGAATTGGATTATCCGCCGGTGCATGGCCAGGGTGCCTCCCCCATTATCGTGGGCGATATCCTTTTCTTCAGCTGTGATGGAGCAAAGAATCCCTTCGTGGTGGCGATGGGGAAGCATACGGGGAAGATCAAGTGGAAAACCCCGCGAACGACGAAGCCGGATAAGCCTTTTTCCTTCTGCACCGCGACCCTGATCGAATCCAACGGTAAGCCGCAAATCATCAGCCCGGGTAGCGGGGGTGTTTTTGCCTATGATCCGGCGAACGGGAAGGAATTGTGGAAGGTGCGCTATGGCCAGGGGTACTCGGTCGTTCCCAAGCCGGTTTTCGCGCATGGCATGCTCTACATCAGCTCGGGATTCGACCGGCCGGTACTGCTTGCGCTCAAGCCGGGCGGTAGCGGGGACCTGACCGAGAGCCATGTCGTCTGGCAAAGCAAGCGCGGGGTACCGCACACGCCGTCCATGCTGGTAATCGATGACGAGCTGTATTTCATCTCCGACGGGGGGATCATGACCTGCGTGGATGCAAGGACGGGCTCGGAGCACTGGAAGGAGCGGCTCTGTGGAACGATTTCCGGCTCACCGGTCACCGCGGAAGGCCGGATTTATGTCCAGGATGAAAAGGGGGTCTGCGTGGTGCTCAAGGCGGGGAAGCGTTTCGAGAAGCTGGCCGAAAATGATCTTCGCGAGCGGAGTCTCGCTTCTTTTGCCGTGGATGATGGCACGCTGTACATCCGCACGGCCCAAAACCTTTACCGAATAGGAAAATAGCATGCCCGCTCCCGGATTGGATTACCTGAACAAGGCCGCCGCACTGATTGAGAACGCCAGGGCGCAGCACGAAACCATCGCGGCTGCCGCGGATCTCTTTTCAAGGACCATCCTCGCCGGGCGGATGGTGCATGTCTTCGGTTCCGGGCACAGCCGGATCATGGCCGAGGAAATGTGGCCGCGCTACGGGTCTTTTCCCGGGTGGAATCCGATCGTGGAGCTCTCGTTGACCTTTCACAATCCGGTCGTCGGCGCGAATGGCCAGCGACAGGCCATGTTCCTGGAGAATGTGCCGGGCCTTGCCGGGCGCATCCTGCGGAATTTCGACCTGGGTGGGGATGATGCAGCCCTGGTCATCTCCTCGAGTGGCTGCAATATCGTGTCCATTGAAATGGCGGAAATTTTCCAGCAGCAAAAAATCCCGGTGGTTGCGATGGTCAGCCTGGCCCACCTGGAGGCCAGTGCGAGCAGGCGGGAGGACGGGAAAAAGTTGTGTGACTTCGCCGACCTGGTCCTCGATACCGGGGCCCCGGCCGGCGATGCGATGGTGATGATCGATGGGCTGGACACGCCGGTGAGCCCGGGCTCTTCCGTGGGCGGTTGTGCCCTGGTCAACGCGGTGAAAGCCGAGGTCGCGGAGCGCCTGGTCCGGGCGAAGCAGCCGCCGAAGGTCCTCACGGCGGCCTGCGTGATCGGCAGCGAACGCGCAGAGGAAATTTTCGAGGCGGCCTACGATGAACATGCCCATCGCTTGGCCGGGTATTATAAGGATATCTGAGATGTCCTATACCATCGGCATCGATATTGGGGGTACGGACATCAAGTGCATATGCGTCGAGGCTGCGGATGTGGCCACGATCGAGCGTCGCTCATCCCCGTCGGTCGATGCGCTCCAGCCGGACGGGAAGCCGGGTTGGTTCCACGAGGTGCAAAAGATCGTTTCGCTTATCGAGGAGGAGCGGGGTGCGTCCGCCGCGGGTATCGGGATCAGTGCACCCGGCATCGGGGCACCGGACGAATCCTGCATCGCCTTGATGATCAACCGGATGGAGCACCTGACCCGCTTGAACTGGAGCGAGGCCTTACATCGACCGGAAGGGGTACCGGTACTGAACGACGCCCAGGCGGCCTTGCTGGGGGAGCATTGGCGCGGGGCCGCCCGGGGCATGCGCAACGTCTTTATGTTGACCCTGGGTACGGGGGTTGGCGGTGCAGCCATGGTCGACGGCCGCATGCTCAAGGGTCACCGCGGGCGCGCGGGCCACCTGGGACATATCTCGGTCGATTATCTCGGCGCACCGGATATCTGCCGCACCCCGGGAAGCCTGGAAGATGCGATCGGCAACGATACCCTGGCGGCACGCAGCGATGGACGCTTCAAGGACACCCATGACCTGGTGGAGGCATTGGTCGCCGGCGACGAGGTGGCCCAGGAGATATGGGGGCGCGCGATCCGCGCCCTGGCGGCCGGGGTGGCCTCCCTGGTCAATGTGCTGGATCCCGAGGCGGTGGTCATCGGGGGCGGCATTTCCAAGGCGGGGGATGCCCTGTTTCACCCGCTTGCCGCAGAACTGGCGAAATGTGAATGGCGACCCTTTGGCCAGGCGGTCCCCCTGGTGCCGGCGGAGCTGGGGACCTGGGCCGGGGCCTGCGGGGCCGCGTTTAATGTCATCTCGCGAGCTTGAAAGGGGCGGGGTCTTCCGGCTATACCTATCCCTGTGATGCGTCTCGCTCCATTCATTCTCGCCTTGTTTTTGCTCCTGGCCAACGGGATCCCGGCCCAGAATCAGGATACGAAAAAATTCCATTTACAGCTCAGGCACAGCCAGGCTCCGCTCATCGGGCCTTTTACGTACAAATCTGAAGAGATCATCGAGTTCCAGGGGGCCCGCTTCCAGATCGGGAAAACCGGCCCGTGGAAGGGCCGCGAATCGTTTGAAGTCATATCCGAGAAGACCGGGGAGGTCTACGGACCCTTTGTGTATGAACGGGGCGGGGAAGTTCGCCTGGGCCCCCTCGCGTTTGAGATATCGGA
>JAPYUI010000069.1:2746-20989 GCA_029936175.1 Kiritimatiellia bacterium | reverse complement strand
GGGCTGAAACCACGTGTGAAAGAAAACGAAATGACAGGACCACATCAAATGCGGCATCCTCATAGGGAAGCTTGGCAGCATCTCCTATCTCAATCGTACATTTGGAAAAGTCCTCACCCAGCTCACGCCTCGCTACGCCCACCATATCCTCGGAAGCATCCAAGCCATGGATATCCATGGATTTTTCGAGATAGTAAGGTACGAATCGACCGGTCCCGAAGGGGACGTCCAGGACGCGAATCTCACGTGGATAGCCCGCGATGATTTCCTGCACCGTCTCCTGCTCGAGGTGCCAGTAGTCCTGCTGCAACCGCTTTGCCAGATAGCTTTCAGCACATTCGCCATAGTACGTGTCGCCAGCGGGCTCAACACCCTTCGCGCCCGGTGACGGACGGCCAATCAACTTCTCCATGCTTCGCTGAATAAAAGTCCCATCCTTTAGGCGTGCTACGATCTTATTCAAAAGAGCCATGCTTCATGCCTTAAATTCAATTCGTTAATGTGTGCTGATCCGTCGATGATCCGGTATCGAATAACCCATGGGCGTTTGCCCCCTCCGAGCGTACGCTCTACGGTCGAAAACGGCCCGCCAGACCCGTTGCTGTTTTGCATATCTCAAGATACGGATCGAAGCGAAACAGATGAGAGAGTATTCCATAAATTAATATGCCCGTCCCAATCTGTAACCCGAGCAGAAAGAAAGGATTCTGTACCTCGAGGAGGCGAATGGAATACACGCAGGCCGCCATGGCCAGGGTGATGAGTCCGTAGGGCAACATATCAAGCAGCTGTTTGCGTACAGGATACTGGATCAAGCGGCCGCCAAAGTAAGTGAAGATTCCCACCAGGACAATGGTGGCAAAAATCTCGCCGATCAGAATAGCTTCGATGCTGATGGTACAGGTGATGATTAACATAATCACGGAGACACATCGCGCGGTTAGCTGGAGCTTCAAGGCGAGACCAACCCGGTCGACGGCTTTAAACAGGTACGAATTTAAATGGCGAATAGGCAGGATGGCCCCGATCACGCAGAACAACTGGAGATACGGGACACAAGGCAGCCACTTTTTCGTCAACAGCACCTCGACCAGGGGTTCCGCGACCAGGGCCATGCCAACCATGAGCGGGAACAACAGGTAGCAGGAGTAGAGATTGCCCTTGCGATACACCCTGCGCATGGCATCCGGCTCGTCCTGCATCTTCGAGAACGTGGGGAAGACGACCGCGTTCAAAGGCACGTAGATATTGCTTACCGGCAGGCTCATCAGGGCCTTGCCCCGCGCATAAAACCCCAGGGCAGCCGCCTGGTAATACTTACCGATGACCACTTCCTGAATGTTTCGGAAAATGGTTTCAACCAAGGCCAGGCCAGTCACCTTCACCCCGTAGCCTAACAATCGGCGAAGGCGCTCGATACTGAAGCGCCAGGATGGACGCCACCGATGGAAAAACCAGTAAGCCACGCAGGCCGTGGAGCGACCAGCCAGGGTCTGGAAAACCAGGCTCCAGACCCCGAAACCCTTTAAGGCCATGGTAATCCCGACCAGCCCCGAAACTCCGACACCGATCATGCTGACAACCATCTGTGTTTTGAAGTCCAGCTCCTTCGAGCAAAGCATATTCTGGACGACACAACACGAATTGATCACCAGCTTCAACGCGCTGATCCGCAGGATGAGGCTCAGGATAGATTGATCGTAGAATAAAGCTATGTGTGGAGCGGCAAGAAAAAGCAGCCCATACAAACACAGGCTGAATCCGATGTTAAAAAAGAACAGGGTGGAGGTATCGAGATCATCCAAATCCTTCTTCTGGATGATCGCTGAGCCGAAACTGGATGTCAGCAATTTGTCGGAAAAGGCCGTAAAAATAGCCAGCATCCCAATCAACCCGAAATCCTCAGGCTCCAGAATCCGAGCCACGACAATCCCGATCACGAGTCTTATTGACTGCTGTCCGTATCGTGAGCAGAAACTCCAGAACAGGGCATGTTTAAGCGCAGATTTTTGGATGGAGGACATCGGTCCCGGGGAGCGAAAGCCCAGCAGGGTCTAGGCAGATGAAGCGGGCACATCCGAATGTTGGTAAGCCTGCTTGTACGAATAGCTCATGTACTTGTACTTGGTGTCGAAGAAGCTGTCTTTCCTGAGATCCAGGTCGTTGACGATCACGCCGATGACATTGGCGCCGATGGTCTGGAATTGATCCAGCATGTGACGGACGAGGCGCCTGCGGGACTTATCCGGACGACACACGAGGATGACACAGTCAACCAGGGATGCCAGCACGTTGGAATCGCTGATTATCCCCAGCGGCGGGGAGTCGATAATGACCCGGTCGAAATTTTCGGCCGTCCAATTCAACAACTCCTTGACCGCATCACTCCCGATGACTTCAGCCGGACTGATCGTCTGGGAAGCCTGGCTGGTGATAACGTACAGGTTTTCCTCCGGTCCCTGAAGGGGAAGGCCCTTCCAGTCGGCCTTGCCCCCGCTGGCCAATTTATGGAGCAGGCTGTACTCCTGGGCTTCTCCATCCATGGCACCCAAGGCCTCCTCATAGATACGAGCCATCCGCGGGCGGCGCAAGTCAAAATCGATCAGCAGGGTTTTCTGTCCGGACCGGGCGAACATGCCGGCAAGGTTGGATGAAGTGATGGTTTTCCCCTCCTCCGGGGTGGAACTGGCAATCAGTATGGATCGGCTGACATCTTCGAATTGCGGGCTGTCCAGGAAAGAGCGGACACCGGCAAAAGCCTCGGTGACATAGCCAAACTTATTGTTCAAGCCAGCCAGGGCGAGTTCGTGACGTTGAATTTTTCGAATCCGTGGCACGATGCCCAGCACACGCAAGCCAAAGTCCCGCTCGATTTCCATGCTCGACTTGACCCGGTCATCCAGGACCTCCGACAGGATGCCCAGGCCAAATCCCATCAGGATTCCAAACACCACTCCGACCACATATACACGCGGTCGGTCGGGGCTGATCGTTTCCTGCGGAATCGGGGAAAGATCGACGACCTGCACCGTCGCGGTATCTTCATCGGCGGACAGGCGCGCCTCCTCGATTCGCTTCAGGAGACCGTTGTAGGAAACCTGGATGACGTCCCGCTCGCGCTCCAGGGTATTCAGTTCGGAACGAATCTTAACCGTCTGCAATTCCAGTTCGGACATACGCCCGGATTGATCCTCCAGCCTCTTGCGCAGGCTGTCGACCTGTCGCCGCTTGATCGCCAGGGAGTTGGCAACGCCGGCTCGCGCCCGTGCATTTACGGTTAACAGTTGCAGGCCCAGTTGACTCACCTCATCGTCTCGTTTCAGCACCTCGGGGTGCTTGGCGGTATACTTGCTCATCAGCGCAGCACGTTCGTGCATCGCAGCCCGAAGCTTTTCCACCACCACCATTATTTCGCCGCGGCCTGGAATTTCCATCGGCATCTCGGACACCTTGGATGGATCGTCATCCAGGCGGCCCAGGAAACTCAGCGTTTCACTGATCAGGACGGTAGCACTTTCGATCTCCACCAGGTTCTGGCTGAGGGCGATCGATGATTCATTAAGGGCCTTTTTCTCGCTCTCGAGCACATCGATCTGGTTACTTTTTCGATAATCCAGCAAGCGCTCTTCTGACTCCACCAGCATCTTCCGTTGTGCCAGGGCCTGGCTATGCAGCCACTCTACCGCCTTGTCGGACGACTCCTTGTTCTCCTTAAATACCGCGTATTCTGAAGCCTCCGCAAAGGCGTTTACCACGCGTGCCGCCAACTCGGGATCAGCGTGCACGGAAATAAAGTTTACGATGCGGCTATTCTTGCTGCGCGAGACCGTGACCGCTGCGATAACCTCGGCGATGAGCGCGTCCTGTCGCTTGTCCCCCGGATACATAGCCCGGTACTTCTCGAGAACGATCTCCAGGATCGAATAGCTTTTCAACTTCTCGATACGGGCATTATAAATTTCGTACGATGGGCCACGTAACCCTTCATCCATAAGCGCGCCCTGTGTGGCGAGGATACGCGGTTTGCGCACGCTCATTTCAATCTTGCTGTGCGCACGATACATCGGTGTTATCTTGGTCAGGATGTAATAGCCAAGGGCCAGGCCAGCCGCGCCAAGCAGCACCGCCAGCAACCAGGAGCGCCTGAAAATGCGCAGGATAACCCTAAGGGTCAAGGTGCCGGACGGAGGCCCGTAATAGGGCTGGCCGTAGGACCCATATGCGCCGTAAAAGCCTCCGCCATAGGATCCCGGGGGTCCCGCATTGCCCCCATACTGGGGGCCTGGAGCTGAGCGTCGGTCAGGGTTTTTATTCGATGATGTATGTTCGTCTGTCATGGGCATGCTCTATCTGTTTTCGCATCATCCTCTTTAACAACCACCATCAGGTCATGGAGTGTTTATGCATCGAGGTATTGGTTTCAATCGTCAGGACCGCAGCAAATACGATCCAGGTATAAAGGATTGCCGGGCAGCGGAAAGGGAGATCGATCAGGCTGTGGACCAGCGTAATCGTTAAACCCGCAAGACCCATGACCCAAAGGGGATCATGCCACCAGGAAAATCCCTGCCTTGCCGCCCGGCCGGCGGATCGCAGCAGCTCTCCGCCCAAGCCGAGTAAAATAGAGGCCAGGGCGATGAATCCCACCAAGCCGAACTCCGCCAGGAATTGCGCCGGGTCATTGTGCGCGTTCGCGGCACCCTGGAGTCCCCAGTCCCATTTCCGGGGCGGCATATATTCGGCCACGTGGTATCGATACCCCCAGCCGCCCAGGCCGAACCAGGGGGCCTGTTTAAACAGGTCGATCGCGGCCGCGGCCTGCTCCTGACGCCCCAGGATTTCGTGATCGAGTCCACGCTCACTGATGGCCCGGATCTCGGTAAACATCTTGTTGCTGCCCCGTTCAGCCAGGAGGATCCCGACGATAAGCAAACAGAGCCCGACACCCAGCGCCGCGCGCATTCCGACCAGGGGATGAATGCGGTAACGAAAAATCCAGATACCGTAGAAGGTCGCAAACAAAACCAAGGACCAACTGAAGAGGATGCCGGCAAGGCTCATCGAGAGATTGGCCGCGATAAACAGGAGAAGCGCGACCAGCAGCAGGCCCGGCAACAAGCCGGCGGGTCGTTCGGAAGGATGCCGCGCGAAGCTTTTCATCAGCAGGCCCAGGGCCCAGGCCAGGCAGAGGACATAAAAAGAGGCCGCGTGATTACCGTAACCGAAGCTGGCAAAGAAATGCGTATGCATCGGAACCAGGCCGAACATCGACCGCAGGTGTGCCAGTTCCTGGACGATCCCGAGCCCGGCATTCAGTGCGGCAAAAAAAAGGATGCCCAGGACCAGGCGTATCCCCCACGCGCCGGACAAACGCCGCACCACGAGCAACAAAATGCCGGCTGGAACAAACCAGCTCAACATTTCGAAGGCCTCACCCCGGGTAAACGCGCTCGGCCAACCGACCCGCCGCGGATCGGAAAAACCCCAGGCTCCTTGCTCAACGTCATAGATCCGGACACGGCCCGCATTTTCCCACTGCAGGAGAAGCAGGGCAATGAAGACCCCGACGGGCACCCAGAACGGATCCTTTACCAGGCGGCACAGGGCACGTGCCGGGTTATCTTCACCGGCGAGGAGATACACCCCCAGCAACAGGCCCGCCAGGTACAGGAGTGGCGATTGCCAGGGCACATGGGTCCCGCTGCGTGCCCAGACGGCGAAAATGGGTAGTGCTGCAGCCACCCCTACGAGAAGGACCCGGCCCCGCGGTTTCACGATAGGCATAATACGTTCAAGCTCGATTCATTCCATCAAGCGGGATAATCTGGAAGTTGACCCCGCGGGGCATCCTTGAGGCAGGGGTGCAGCTGGTCCTTCTCGGACAACTTGGGGGCCTCGATCGGCCAATCGATGTGCAGGTCCGGGTCATTCCAGGCAATCCCATAATCATCATCGGCATGATAAATGTCATTGCACTTGTACAGGACGTCGGCGACCTCGCTCAGCACGCAGAAACCATGCGCGAAACCGCCCGGCACGAAAAGCTGGTGGTGGTTTTCAGCCGAAAGTTCCTGGGTGACCGACTGGCCAAAGGTCGGGGAGCCCCGGCGAATATCCACCGCCACGTCGAGAATCGCGCCTTGAATAACCGTGACCAGCTTTGCTTGCGGATAGCGCAATTGATAATGCAAGCCACGCAGGGTGTGCCGGCTGGAACGCGACCAGTTATCCTGGACGAAGGTACAGTCGATACCCGCGTCCCGGTACGTGTCCCGATGGTGCAGCTCCTGGAAAAAACCCCGCGCATCGGAAAAGGCACGGGGCTCGATCAGCTTGACCTCCTCGATCGCGGTGGGTGTGACGGCAAGACGCATGGGGATGGTTGAGCCAGCAGGCTCAGGAGGATTGTATAAGGATTTTCGGGCGGTCCTCGCGCAAAAGGTGCCGGGTCAATTCTGGTATTTTTTTGCCGCAGGGGGCACGGAATCCACCACCCCATTCGTCAGCGGGGGAGTTGGAAAGGGCTCAAAGGGCGGGGTAGGATTCCCGACACTTCCCAGGATCTGGGTGTACAGGAGAAGACCGAGCGTCGTCGCGGGATCGCCGATGGCCTTTGGACTTGTCCCGACCAGGGCCTTCTTGAATTCCACATCCAACCCGGTGGCACAGTACGCGGCGGCGACGACAAGGTCGATCCACTGGTCTTCCACCAGGGCGATCAGCTCCAATATCAACTTGATTTTTTCCGGGTAAGCTTCCGTCGCCCGGGCCACGAGCCGGGCGGTGAAATCACGCTTCTGTTCGGGCGTCAGGTTTTGCCCGTCAAGCTTTTCCAGCACCGCGGCGAGAACCGCTGCTGCCTCAGCTGGACTCGCACCCTCGATCAATGCGTCGATACTCGATGGATCCGCCAGGACCGTTTGTATCTGGGCGTCACTGGGTGCTTCATACGCAAAGGCCATCCCCAGCAAGCTGAAGGCCAAAAATAAACTTAAGGTGACTGATTTCATGATACGCTCCAATGTGCTCCATGCATGTTACGCCCGGTCGCCGGGGCCGTCAAATTCAATAGACCAGGTTAATCCCGCCCTGGACCCGTACCTGGTCATAATTGCCACCGATGACCTTGGATTCACTGTCCTCGTAACCCGCTGACCCGAAAATCGTGTACCAGCGACCCGGGGGGGCATACTGCCCACTGATCGTAAGCGCCTTCGTCTTGCGTTGCTCTTTCACGTTCCCTCCGTCGGGAGCCACCAGGTCGTTCACGAAATCATCCTGGCGAAAGGATACGGTAGCACCGAAACCCATGGCCTCCGAGAAGCGGTAGGACAGGGCCACCTGGGCCAACTGCACTTCCCGGGCATTGTTGGCGACATACGCCGAGGTGGAAAAAGATTTATCCGCCGACGCCTGCAGGGCCAACTTGGGCGAAAGGGTCCATCCGATACCGACAGCATAATTCAGGCCGCCCTGGTCGATATCCTCCAGGCCATCGACCACGTAGTCGAGGTAACCCACACCCAGGTCGTAATTTATTTTCTGGGTCGCGGCCGTGCGCAGGCCGACCATCACCGAGCGCTCCTCGCCTTCGCCAAGGTCCAGCGCATCGCTGTCTTCAACCCCGTAACTTCCCGTGAGGAAGGCATCCGTCTTGGCCGTCTTGGCCCAGCTGACATCCCCCGAGAGGGTCCGGGTACTGGTATCAAACAGGCGAATATCATCATACTCCGTCATCGAGTACGTGTAACTGGCACCCAGGTTCATCTTCGCACTGAGCTGCCGGCTCAAATTGATTCCCGCGTTAATAACGTCGCGCTTGTCCATCCAGAGCAGGCGATCGCTGCGATCCTCAAGCAGCTGGTTGTCGAGCACCTCATCCCCGGAAAGGGCCGCATTCATCAGCGCATAATCCTGCAACACGTAATAGCTTTCGGATAAGCGGATCGCGACACGTTCCTTTGAACCCGCATCGAGACTGGCCGATTGCCCGAAGCCACTGTTGTCCAGATCCAGGTCCTGATAATAGCGGTCATAGCCATACAGGGACCCCTTAATTAGCACGGTTTCCCGCTGGTAATCCATCTTGAGGCCGTACCGAAGCTCGAGGAACACATCACCGGCCTCCTCCTCCGCGCTCGGTGAAGCCTGCGGCTCACTCAGTTGGGTCAGGCCCACATTCGAACCGCTTACCACGCTACCCGCAACAAAGGGGTGCAGGGTCAAGTTGTCCAGGCGAATTCCATCGCCCGGGTCGGCAAGGGCCGTCAGGCCCGCACACACATAAACAATCCATTTTGTCATCAAACGGGCTTTAAACACGATTCACTCTCCAGACTACTAACTTAAAATAAGGCCTTTATCCTTATAAATATTTTTCAGGGACGTAGATAACATCCCCTGAACGAACGGCTAAATCTTCTTCCAGGGCCCCTTTTACCGCCAGCGCATGCAGGTTTACCACGCTGCGGTTGACTTCACCTGACTTCAACTTGCGCGTCAGGGTAATGGCCGAGTCCTTTGCGCTTGGCCCAAGGCCACCCGCCTGCTGGATGGCACCGGAAACCGTCATGTCACGCGTTGCCGGGATCGCCACCTTCCCCGGTTTGGCCACGTGCCCGAGAACGGTGACATGGCCCCAGGGGGAATCCCCTTCGGTCAGGACAAATTGCACAACTACTTCCGGACGAACCAAGTAGTCCTCGTAACGCTTTCGCAACACACCGGAAAAGTCAGCAAGTGTCAGGCCATTTACGTCCACCTGACCAACCAACGGCAGGGTAATGATGCCCTCATCCGGGATACGCTTCTCAGGGATGTCTATTTCTTTCTTTCCAGAGACCAGGACACCGACCCGGATCACCAGGCCGGGACGCAGAACGGCCGCGTCCATGGCCGTATACGCCAAGGCTTTCTCCTCCGTCAGCGCGAGGGTATCGGCCTCTTCCTCGGCCGCCGTCCCGCCGGAGCTTTCCCCACCGCTGAAATTCGGTGTCTTACAGCTCGTCAGCATTAAAAACAGCCCCAGCAGGCTCAAAAAAATAATTTTCTTCATCGGGTATGCTATACTATAGAGTGCGGACTTCGTCCCCGTCAATTCCTGGCCGTTAAGCATAGAAATCTACTCTCAAATAGTCATAATTGGTCTTCATTCTTCGCTGATTTGCACAACGAGCAGGCCCGGTCAATAGAACGTTCATTCATCGGGAGATCGTACACCGCATTATCCGAAACGCGCGGAATGATACGGTACATTATTAATTAATAAAGGATGAATTCGCCGTATTCAGTCCGAATAGCCAGGTAGATTTGTTTATTTCGCACATTAGAGAACATGTGGAGACCCCCTGGAATGTCGTCGATGTCTGCGACAACGGAAAAGGCTTCGATTTTGAAGTGGAGGGTGCCGTCCACGCCACCTACCGGCACGATCGCCTGATGACGGGGCAGGCCTGGGATGCGATCACGGCCGGCTGCCTCCTCCATCCGGGACGCCCGGCCAGCCTGCTGATGCTGGGCCTCGCAGGCGGGACCGCCGTACGCCAACTCAAGGCCCTGCTCCCCGAGCTGGCCCTGGTCGCGGTCGAAATCGATCCGGAGATGGTCCGCCTGGCGCAGAAGTACATGAAGATTGGTGAACTGGGATGCGAAATCATCATCGCCGATGCCTACGATTTTTTAAGGGGCGATCCGCGCAAATTTGATGTGGTGGTGGATGACGTGTATATCGCCGGGTTGGACGATGTCGAAAAGCCCGTGTTGCCCACGGACAGGCTGTTCAAGCTCTTTCAGGACCGCTTGAAGCCCGGCGGCATCCTCTGCACCAACCTGGTAACCGGATCCGGTCACCGCAGCGTACAAAGCAAGACCCGCAAAGCCTTCAAGCGCGCCTTTTACGAGGTACGCAGCATCGTCCCGCCGGACAGTCACAACGAGACCCTTGTCGGGGGAAAAGCACTCGCCCCGCCCTCCAGCTACACCGGTCGGCTCCCCGAGCTCCCGACCCCTTACGACCGCACTAAATGGTCTCAACTGTGCACGCGCAGGTTAAAGTAGGGGAAGCCACGCGACCCTTACCGGGTGGCTGAAGTTTAGCGCCTTGAACCTCCTTACGCCGTATGCTCAAGGAAGGTGAAATACACCCAGGACAACAGTAAGCGGTGGTCCATCCGGGTCTTTACGTCGCTGCTAACCTCGTAGACCAGATCCTTATGCCCCTGCATCCGCTGCACCTTCTTCTTAAGGAGCTTGAGCGAATATATCGGCTCCTTCCCCGTGTCCGTCAAGACCTGCTCTTTCCAGAAACCCGTGCGATGAATTCCAATCGTCTCGCCATGCTCGTCGTGCACCTCGATGCCACCCGCAATATGCCGCAACGACTCCCCCATCCACTTGCCCGCCGGATTGACGAACACGTACGCGCGTGGATCACGGATCTGGAGGATGGAGATCCGTTCGCTCAACATCCCCTGGGTCATATGCAGCTCGAAGCCCTTTGTCGTAATCGACCACCCGAAGGACGAGCGGCGAAAATACCCGTCCGGCACGATCATCCGGCAGAGTAACTGGCCCTTCATATCTTTGATATGCACCCCGCGGATATAGAAGGTGTCCTTAACCGTCCCCCGCTTGGTATAGATAAGCTGGAAAGGGAGCGGCACCCCACCCTCCTCAATCGAACTAACCCTGTCGTATATGTTCATACCCAATCGCTTTCTGCACGCTCATAAGCACGGCTAGTCCACCGGGGGGGCCCAGGGGATCCGTCCCGAGGCATTGATATGCTGCCGGATCGCCCCCGACAGCTTTCGGTACATCGGATGATTCGTCTTGTGCGGGGACCGCTCCTTCGGATCCGTCGACAGGTTGAAAAGCTGCATCGGCTCGTAGGGCGTATTCTGCAGGAGTTTCCACGGGCCCCGACGCGCCGCGTAATATACCCGTCCGCCGTATTTGGCCCCGCCCTCCCGGCGCACCCAGATCATGGTACGTTCCGGCGGGGCAAAGTCCTTTCCGAGCAGGAGCGGGAGGAAGCTCCGACCGTCGACCGCCTGCTTCAGCTCGATCCCCGCCGCTTCACACAGGGTCGGGTAGAGATCCATGGTCATCCCGGTATATTCCGAGGACGAGCCCGCCTTTATTTTTCCCGGCCAGGCCGCGCAGGTGGCCACGCGGATTCCCCCCTCCCACATTTCCTGCTTTTCACCGGTCAGGGACCCGTTACTCGCCCCCACGTTCACCTGGCCCCCATTGTCGCTGGTGAACACGACGAGGGTATTTTTATCCAAACCGTTTTTCTTCAAGGCTGCGATCACCCGCCCGATCCCGTGGTCGCAATGCTCGACCAAGGCCACCAGTTTTGCCCGCTTGTCCGTGATGCCCGGCTCGCGCGCCTTGACCTTTTTCGTCCAGTCCGGCGGCGGTTGAATGGGTGTGTGCGGTGCATTGTAACTCAAGAACAGAAAAAAGGGCCGCTCGGCATCCCTGCGTCGATCGAGATAATCGACCGCCCACTGGGTGAACAGGTCTGTCGCGTGGCCCTCCACCTCGATGATCTCCCGGTTGAGCGCCATGTAGGGAATCCCGTGCCGCCGGTGCTTGTAGTAGTCGTCCATCATGTCCCCGAGCCAACCGTGAAAATAATCGAATCCGTGGTCATTCGGGGTGTTCGGCGGGGTCAGTCCCAGGTGCCATTTCCCGACCAGGGCGGTATCGTAACCGGCCGACTTGAAGGCCTTGGCGATGGAGATCCGCCGTGCGTCCAGGTAACCCCAACTGTTCTCCTGGTGCGTCCGGATGACCCCGGGCACCCCGACCAGGTCGGGGTAGGACCCCATGATAAAGGCCGCACGGGTCGGCGAGCATACCGGGCAGTTCGCATAGAACTGGTTGAAGCGCATGCCGCTTTTCACCAGCGCGTCGACGTGGGGGGATTTCAAGTCCGTCGCGCCGTAACTCGAGAGATCCCCGTAACCCAGGTCATCCACCATGATGACCAGGACATGGGGACGTTCCGCAGCCGCAAAACCGGCAAGGAAAAGCAACAACAGGAGAATACGCTTTTTCATATAGGTCCCATCATAGCGGAAAGGGATTCCCCTACGACAGGAAAAGCGGGTGAAAATTGTTCTGATAACCGCTACCCTGGAACGTGCTCTGTCCCGGAAGGACCCTTACTTGACCGCGTACAGGCCCTTGTGCGTGTGCAGGTAGATCACGCCCCCGCTGATCGCCGGCGACGCGGTCATCGCGTCCCCGTCCAGTACATTCTCCGAAACCTTCTTAAAGGCCCGGCCGGCCCGGATCACGGTAATCGTACCGTCGCGGCAGGTCAGGTAGATGTTTCCATCGGCATAGACGGGCGAGGCGCGATACAAGCCCCCGTGGATCCGCTCGGTGTAGATTTCCTTCCCCGTCTTCGCCTCATAGGCATTCACGATACCCGACTTTTCGCGACAGATGTAGACGATCCCGTCGTGGATCAACGGGCAGGGCACATCCGGCGTCCCCTTGGGGATGCTCCACTGAAAATGCTTCGTCTTCGTGATGTCACCCACGGCTCCCTGCGGGTTCACCGAGATGATCATCTGGTTCTTGGCCGAAGGCACCACGATCTGGCCGGGAACGGCGGTCGGGCTGGCAATGAAGCGGAGCGTCTTGTGGTACGGATCGGTCTGCAGCCCACCCGAGCGCCAGAGCTCCCTGCCGGTGGCGATCTCGTAACCGATCACGTAGTCGGACCCATGGCTCACCAGCTGGGTCCCGTTTCCATCCGTGTAGAGGATCGGCGAGGTATAGGCGTGTTCACATTCCGCGATCGCATCCGTCTTGCGCGGCACCTTCCAGAGCTCCTTGCCCGTCCGCTTGTCAAGCGCCAGGATATACGGGGTTTTCTCATGGGTCACCTGGTACAGCCACTTGTCCTCATGGAGCACCGGGGTCGCCGAGATCACGAATCCAACCCGGTATTTCCCGTAGCGCTCCTGGAGATTGGCCCGCCAGATTTCCTTCCCGGAAAAGTCATAACAGATCACGTCCCCGGTCCCGAACTTGAACCAGGCGTGCTCGCCATCGGTCATCGCCGAGATGCAGGCCGAGTTCCCCTCTCCGCCGCGCACCACCTTCACCGGCTTCTCGACCGCGTGTTTCCACTTCAGTGAACCATCCGTGCCAAAGCAGTACGCCAGGTGCGCATCCCCATCGACCGCGGTGAGGAACATCCGCTCACCCCAGACGGCCGGGGTCGAGGCCGATTCACCCGGCAAGGCCACCTGCCACAGCACCGAATCCTTCGCCCAACTGGTCGGGATATTCTTTTCATGACACAGGCCATTGCCGTCCGGGCCGCGCCAGGCAGGCCAGTTATCCGCGCAGACACCAAGTGCCATCGAGAGGAGTACATAGCTGAGTTTCTTCATGGGGGAATCCTAGACCCGCAGTCCGAACAGGCAAGGCCACAATGCACCCTTTCCCCAGGTGCCACGCCGACCCCGGGGACGGCTCCATCCGCGTGCCCACATCAGGGAGCCTTGAACGCTTCAAGGCTTGCCCGGATCGAGGCCTCGTGCGCTGCCTGCAGAGCCTTCAATGCCGCCAGCTTTTCCGGAAATGCGCTCGCCACGTTCTTCGCCTCCCCGATGTCCGAGGCGAGGTTCACCAGGAAAAAGGTGTCGCTTTTCTTCAAGGATCCAGGGTTTCGGTTGTCACGCGGCTTGTGGATCAACTTCCAGTCGCCCTGGCGCACCGCCCAGTGGCTGTTCGCGCCAAAGGACCACAACCAGGAGTCATGCGGGCTCGGCACCGAGGGTGCCTTGATGATCTCGACGATGGACTTGCCGTCGAGATGCAAGCCGTCCGGGCCTTTCGCCCCGCAAAGTTCGCCCAGGGTCGGAAACCAGTCGCAGCCGGTAACAAAGGCATCGCGCACTTCGCCCTGGGGCAGCTTGCCCGGCCAGCTGATAATCGAGGGTACCCGCAGGCCTCCCTCGAAGAAGGAACCCTTGTGCCCCCGGTACGGCCCCGGGTCGCCGCCGCCGCCGAAGGTGCGCTCCTCGACCGAATGGCCGTGGTCGGATTGAAAAATAATGATGGTTTCCTCGCGCAAGCCCCTCGCGTCGAGATGGTCGATCACCTCGCCCACGATCTCGTCCATGCTCGAGATGAAGGCCGCGTATTTTGAACGCGGGCTTTCCAGGCCCTTCCCGGCGTAATAGGCCCGCCACTTGTCGTAGCCCTGCAGCGGATAATGCGGCCAGTTGATCGCCCAGTAGACGAAAAAGGGCTCTTTGCTTTTCCGGTCCAGCACCGCTTTCATTTCGCGCACCATGCCCCGGCCGAAATTCACCCCGTCTTCCCAGACCTCCTTGCCGTCGCGCCACAGGTCGTGCTGGTTCGGGCCGGCCCAGTAATAGAAGTGCGAGTAATTATCGATGCAGCCCCCCATGTGCCCCCAGGACGTGTCAAAGCCCTGGGCGGTCGGCATATCCTCATCCGTGTAGCCGAGATGCCACTTGCCCACGTGGTGGGTCCGGTAGCCGGCATCCTTGAACAGTTCCGGCAGGATATAGTGCCCCGGGTTCAAGCCACGGGTACCCCGCCGGGTCCCCGCGTTCCCGGCCAGGCCTACCCGTGGGGGGAAATTGCCGGAAAGCAGGCCCGCCCGGGACGCGGTACAAATCGCCGAGGGCGCCAGCATCTGCGTGAAACGCACCCCCACCTTCGCCAGTTTGTCGATATTCGGCGTGTACAGGTCCGGCGACCCGTAACACCCCGCATCCACGGAGCCGTGGTCATCCGTGTAAATCAGCAGCACGTTCGGGGCGGCAAAGAGGGGTGTGGCCACCAGCGACAGGATCGGGATCAGACGTTTCATAGGGTTCTCCAGAACCATCCCTAAACCGCCCGTCACCAAGTAAAAAGTACAAAATGAGGCCCCTTGCCGCCGGAGCAAAACTTGCTGTCGACAAGCCCCCGGCCATCGTTTATAAGCCCGCATTCCCGGGGCGGAAGCTTCCGCAAGAACGTCAAACGTAAACCAAGGAAGAGGACCCATGTCGATATCGTTAAAAGCCAAGGTGGAACTGGGCATCGTGCCCACGCATTTGAAATTTGTCGGCGGCCTGGTTCCGGATGAAGCGGGCAAGCTCCCCCGTGCCGAGGACGGTCGCATCCTCGTGGTCGCAAACATGGACAAGCTCATGTCGGAATCGGCGGTACAGATCGCCAGCGCCCAGGTGCCGTATTTCCCCGGGGTGGACGATGCCGACGTCAAGGACCTGATCACCGGGCTCCAGGGCCTCGGCCTGGTCGTGCACCTGATCCTCATGGTCGGCGGCGCCGACCCGATGAACCCGGCGGACGAGGATGCGGTGGTCGACATGCTCGTGGCCGGCGTCGAGACCGCCAAGCAGTACGGCGTGGAGAACGTGGCCTCCACCTCGGTCGAGGAATGGATGAAGGAAGGCGCGGAAACGCGGGAAGGGGCCGACTTCGATGCCGCCGTCGCCCAGAATGTTGCCGCACATACCAAGGCCTATGAAAAAGCCGGTATCGAGGGTTCCTGCGTCAAGGCCTGGCACATCGAGTTCCTCCGCTACGGCGAATTCAAGACCTTCACCGACATCGGCAAGATCTGGGCCTTCGTGAAGGCCGCCAACGAGACACTCGGCAAACCCTTCTTCAAGGTCATGGTCGATGCCGCCCACTGCGGCGATTCCACCATCAGCATCCCGGATCACGAGCCGATCATCAACGAGATCGCCAAGGCAGGCGCGATGGGCATCTTCCACGCATCGGCCAAGACAACCCGCGGTTGCCTCTCGACCGATGACGGCTGGATCGCCGCCCTGCTCGCCCAGGTCGCGAAAACCGGCACGCTCGCGTTCGCCTTCGTCGAGGTCTTCCACCACGAGGACCCGGCCCTGGAAGGCCTGCGCAATCTCGACCCGGGTCACGGCATCGACACGCGGGATGGTCGCGACTACGACCAGGTTACGCTGGATGGCGTAGTAGATGTCACCCACCGCTTGAACAACCTGGTGGCGCGCGGGATACTTTCCTGAACCGGTTCCCGAAGCCCGTCGTGGTGCCCGGTAAAACGCCCTTTTTTCGAACGTTTTGCCCTGGGCGGGGGGCATACCTGTCGACGAGGCAGGTGGGCTGTGGTATGCTTCCACCATGCTTCGCATCGTAAGCCCTTCCGGCAGCCGCGACTGCGCCGGTATCAACCGGCGCGACTTCATTTCCATCGGGACACTCGGTATCGGGGGCCTGGCCCTGCCCGACCTGCTCGCGGCACCCCCGGCCTACCTGAAGGACAAATCCGTGGTCCTTCTGTTCCTCGCGGGTGGACCGAGCCACATCGAGACCTTCGACCCCCATATGGATCAACCCGCCCCGGTTTGCAGCATGACCGGGGACCTCGGCACGGCCCTGCCGGGCGTGCGCTTCGGCGGCACCTTCCCGGGCCTGGCCAAGCGGGCCAGGGACCTTGCGGTCGTTCGCTCCTTCCAGCACCCGGTCGGGGCCCACGAAAAAGCAATCGAACATGTACTCACCGCCGGGCACCCGGAGCGGGCCAGCATGGGCAGCATGGTGTCACGCCTGCGCGGCGGCTTTAACCCGGAGACCGGCCTGCCGGTTTACTCCGTGCTCTGTGCGCCCGAGGTGGATGGCCAGTACCGGAAGGAGTTGGGCCGCGTGCTGAAAGGCTCAAACCCGGGCAGCATGGGGCGGATGTACGGGCCGCTGGTTCCCGACGGCAAGAGCCAGTTCAGGAAGGACATGGAACTGCACCTCCCCAAGGGCCGTTTTGAAAATCGCCAGGCACTCCTGCAGCAGCTCGACCATATCAAGCGCCACATCGACCAGAGCGGCCAGATCGATGCGCTTGATCGCTTTCAACAGCGGTCTATCGACCTCATCCTGAACGGCACCTCGGAGGCCCTCAGCCTGAAAGGCGAGGACCCCAAACTCCTGGCGCGCTACGACACGAGCGGGTACCGGGTGGGGAAAAAGGTTTTTCGCGACTGCACCCTGGGCCACCAGTTGCTCATGGCGCGACGGCTCTGCGAGGCGGGGAGCAACTTTGTCACCGTGCAGTGCGCGGGCTGGGACATGCACGCCGATGGCAACAACCCGGGCATGGTGAAGGGCATGGCCATGCTCGGCCGCCCCCTCGACCAGGCCCTGTCGGTATTCCTGGACGACCTCAAGGACCGCGGCCTGTCCGAAAAAGTCCTGCTCGTGATAACCGGGGACTTCGGCCGCAGTCCCAAGGTCAACAAGAAGGGCGGGCGGGACCACTGGGCGCGCCTGGGCACCCTCGCCTTCGCCGGCGGCGGATTGAACATGGGGCAGGTGATCGGCCGAAGCAGCCGGGACGCGGGCGAGCCCGCCAGCGAGCCGATCGGCCCGCACAGGCTCTTCGGGACGATTCTTCATACCCTGTTTGATGTCGGGGCCATGCGGACCGACAGCAGCATCCCCCGCGAGCTGATGAGCTTTATCGACACCTGTCCGCCCATACGTGAGCTGGTGAGTTAAGCCGAATCGAACGGCACGAAGGGCCCCGGGCCACCAGGCAAAGCAGCGCATCGGCATGGATATCGTGCCCGGTTAGGTATTCAGTTCCCCGCCCCGCTTGAGCATCCCCGCGATCACCCAGAGGATGACCAGGCTGAGCAGGGCGATTACGCCCCCGGTAATCCAGGGCAGGTAGGTACCCGCCCGGTCCCGGGTGAACGCCTGGTTAGGCGCGCGAGTGCCCAGGCTGGCCAGGGGTGCCGTTGCAGCCGCCGGCGCGTCCGTCCGCCGCTGCAGGTCATACCGCGGTGCCTGAACACTCTCCGATCCCGCGTAGAGCGTGGCCGGCCCGGCCGAGCTCGGCTCGAAAACCAGGTAACGCGGCACCGCCTCGGCCGTCACCTGCTCGATGGTCAACGGGGCATCGTCGTAATGAAACACTTCGAGTTTCAACATGCGATAGGTGCTGTCCAGCGGAAGGGTCAGCCTCACCGATGCGCCGAGACGATGTACTTCGCCATTGAACACATGGACCCATGCATCCGCCGGTCCATTGCGACCCATCACCTGCACGGGGCGGGCAAATTCAGGCTCCGCAATCACCAGGTGCAGCCGTTCAACCGGCTGCCCGGCAAACCCGGTATCGAGGTAGACCGACCGGTACGAATCCGGTGGTTCCGGCTCCGCCGCTTCCGGCATGCGTTCCAGGGGCACGTCTAC
>JAPYUI010000069.1:0-2646 GCA_029936175.1 Kiritimatiellia bacterium | reverse complement strand
CGACCTGCAACTCGATGCGCAGGTAGGGATCCTCCCCTTCAACCAGGGAGCGATTGAGAACCTTGACCGGGCGCGTCTTGAAACTGCGCGTATCCTGCGGTTTCCACAGGTAAAACGGCCACTGTTCGCCCCGGTCATCGATGATGCGTACATCCTGGGGAAAGCGCAGGCAGCCATCGAATACCGCGCCGGGGACCTTTACCCGGTACAGGCTGGCCGGTTTGAATGTGCTCTCCAGTGGCATCTGCCAGGTGAAAGACGAGGCGAGCTCGGCCGCCGACCCGGCCAGCGGCGTCACCAGGGCGGCCAGCAGCATCCAGGTACTACGCTTCATGGTCGTCTTTCTCTTTCGCAGGGGGCTGGGGGGCGGCCAAGCTCGGTGCGATGCGCTGGTAGGTGAACGAGAGCACGAGCAGGATGATGCCGACACCCATGAACGCGGCGACCCGCACCAGGTCGTCGAGCTCCGATAAATCGAACAAAAACACCTTGCCGATGGTAAATCCAAACAGGGCCAGGCCCGTGATGCGAAGGTAACGTTGCGCCATGCGCAAACCCAGGAAGATCAGGATCAGCGCACAGCTCGCCCACCACAGGGTAATGGCGGTATCCTTCCACGGCGTATGGGTGAGGGCGATCTCCCTGCTCACGACCAGGATAAAGGAAAGCAGGCTGGTGATGTACAGCCCCACCTTGACCTTGACCCCGGACGGACGGGCTTCCGACTCGACAAGGCGACTCGCCAGGAAAAACGTCCCGACGACCAGCAGCAGGGCGGTGAAAAACACCCCGTTGGGAAATTCGAATCTGTATTCATGCGAAACAACGATGAACAAGACCTCCACCGGCAGGATCGCGAGTAGCAGGACACCGAAAAGCCACAGCGGATAGGAGTCCGATCGATTCGCCAGCACCATCACGAAGGCACCCGCAAGGAGAATAGCCACGCCTAAACTCATCCAGGCCCAGGACGCATCCCGCAGCACAAAGAAAGCATCGGAACCCACCGCGACAATGAATCCCAGGGCGGCGATGATAATGACCAGGTTCTCGAGCAGGTGAAGGGCATGCCGGTGCCCCGCTTCCGCCTCGTCTCGCCGGCCCCACAGCCGGGCCTGGACGCCGAGCATACCGGCGGAAAGCAGGGCGACGATGAAGCGGCCGTTAAAGAAAAGTTTGACCAACTCGCGGTCATAGAACTGCTGGTCGTAGACCAGGGATTTCCAGAGCCCCAGCAAGCCGAGGGCGATGCCGCCGATGAAAAACGCGCCAACCGTGTAGCGTTGGGCAAACCACGCGAGCAGGAGGCCCCCGATGGCCCAACCCAGCGAGACCCACACGCCGTCCAGTTGCGCGGGGAGGGCGAGGGTCGCGAAGGTAAGGGCCCCGGCGATCAGGACCAGGATGTCGCCCTTAAACCGCGGCAACCAGCGCCAGGCCAGCTTGACCAGCACGAGGTGCACCAGCGCAGCAACCAGGAACACCGTTCCTATCCAGGCATTGAAATCATGGAAGTCGAGGATCCCGTACAGGGCGGCCATGAGCAGCAGTGAACCCAGCAGCATCCGTCCCATATCAACAACCTGGTCCAGCGCGCCTCGTTCGCCCTTTAATTTCGCAAAGCCCAGGACGATAAACTCCACGAAGTACAGGCACACGAAACACAGCCCGACGATCCAGGCCCGGCCCAATCCACCGCCGCTCAGGCCAGGATTTTCTCCTGACAGAACAACGTCCAACCCGTAAATTTCGCGATCGATCCAGAGGCCGCTGTACCCCACGGTGAACACGAAGGCGATGTTGTAGAGCGACTGCCAATTGCGCCGGACACCCAGCAACATGACCGAGGCATTCACCCCGGCAATATACGCGAGCGGAAAGACGCCGTGGTTGAATTCACCCCCGATAGCCAGGGGCGTAATAAAGGCGCCGAGCACCCCGAGGATGGCCACCGTCTGGCTGCGATACAGCACGGATAACCCCATCACGATTGCCGCGGTGGCCACCAGGCCCGCGGCGGCGGGCCAGGGGCCCATCAAATGGTAGATGCCATGCGCGGCGAACACGCTGAAGAACATCAACGCGGAACCGCCGCCGGTGAGCACCCGGGCCAGCACCTGCAGGGACGTGCTCTTGATCTCGGCGAGATGACCCAGGGCGATCAGGACACCGCCACAGATCAAGCCGAGGAGAATGCGCATGGCGGGACCGATCCATCCGTGCTGAATCGCGTAACCGACGAAGAACACGATGCCGAGCACAAGCGCGGCAATGCCGATGAAGCTGGCAACTTTGCCACCGAGGGTGACTTCAAGGTTGGCCCGGGGGGGCGGGACCTCGGGGGTGCCTGCCGTGGGCGCAAGGGTTTCTTCAAGCGCGGGCTTTTCGTCCCGGGCCTCAAGCGGAAGCGGCGGCGGCTCGGTCGAGGGGGGCGCAGCGGGCTTTTCGACTGCGGGGACCGGGACCGGTGTTGCCGGGGACTCGCCGACCTCCATGCGACGCTGCCGCTCCCGGAGTAGCCGTAATTCCTTCCGGGCCCCGGCCGCAAAGACCAGGGCCACAATGGATAATATCAAGGGAACCCCGAGCAGGAGAACAACAAGTACTATGAAGAACTCTTCCATAAAGGCGACCTGAGGTAGCCAT
>JAPYUI010000290.1 GCA_029936175.1 Kiritimatiellia bacterium | reverse complement strand
ACAAGATTGCCCCTTTACGAGTCGTTTCCGGCGGCCGCCCGGGACGATTCCTCTTCTTCCTGGATGGCGACCTGCTCTATTCCACCTACAATAACCGCTTCCCGATCCGGGAGGGCAAGGGCGGGGTCTTGGAGGTGGGCATCGGCTTCAACGGGGGCGGGGCGCCCTGGAAACCCCTGGCGGACCTGGTCAAGTTGATCCCGGTCCGAAAGGGAGGCGGGAAATGAATGGGAAGCGGCGTCCTGTCCAATGGTGCGCCGCTCTTGGCGCGTATCCTTGTCCCCTGACCTGAAAGGAACGAACATGGTGGATCGACGAAGATTTCTTCAAGGCGGTGTTGCCGGCGGTGCTGCGCTCAGCCTGGCCGGTACGGGGCAGGCGGCCCCCCCGAATCCCTCGGGCGTGGCGGGTTATGGCTACCGCCGGCCGACCTTTGCCCCGGGCAGCCGGATGCTGTTCCTGGGCGACTCCATTACCGACATGAAGTGGGGGCGGAACGAGCGCGACCGCAACCACTACCTCGGCCACAGCTACGTGTACCTGATCGCCTCGCGGCTGGGGGTGGACCTGCCCCAGGCAAAGCTCGAGTTCTTCAACCGCGGCATGAGTGGGCACCGGTTGGCCGACCTCAGGGCGCGCTGGCAAAAGGACGCTATCGACATGAAGCCGGATGTCCTCAGTATCCTGGTCGGGGTGAACGACGTTGGTCGCAGTGGAGCGAAGGGTGTCGACTTGAAAAAGTGGGAGGAAGACTATCGCTTCATTCTCGATGCAAGCAGAAAGGCGAATCCGAAGTTGCGGCTCGTTCTTCTTGACCCCTTTGTTCTGCGGTCGGGGCGTTTGAAGAACGAGGATGCCTGGAAGCAGATGAGAGGAGAAGTGGACAAACTTTGTGGCATGGTCTCCCAGTTGGTCATCGATTACAAAGCTGTACACCTCAGGACGCAGGAGGTTTTCGATGCCGCCGCCGAGGCGGTCAGCCCCGAGCACTGGATCTGGGATGGGGTTCATCCCCTGCCGCAGGGCCACGAGTTGATCGCCCGCAGGTGGCTGGAGGAAGTCAGTGCCTGAAGGAGGGGAAGGGGTGACCGAGGCGGACTATTTCCTGGCGGGCCTGGGTTTTTTACAGGGAGACGCCGGGGTCGAGGCTTGGTTGCAGGCAGAGGAAAAAAAGTAGGGACTGCGAAAAATTGAATGGAGAAGGAAACGCGATGAAAATATACCTGTTTACCTGGTGCCTCCTGGCCTGCGTCACGCCGTGGGCCTCGCTGCATGCCGCAGCCCCGCGGCCGAATATCGTGCTCATCTTCGTGGATGACATGGGTTACGGCGATCTGGGTTGCTACGGCAATAAAAAGAACCGGACCCCGAACATCGACCAGCTCGCGGCCGAGGGGCAGCGCTGGACGAGTTTTTATGCCTCGGGATCGGTCTGTGTCCCGAGCCGCACCGGCCTGATGTCAGGCCGGCATCCCTCCCTGTTCGTGGGTAGAAAGGAACTCCCCGGGACGCGGGACAAACTCATGGCCGCCATGCTCAAGCAGCAGGGATACGCGACCGCCATCCTGGGCAAGTGGCACCTGGCGGGATACCCCAAGGATTTCACCCAAAGCCCGATGCACCCGCTGGAATGCGGTTTCGATTACCACTACGGGACCCCGGGGAGCAACGACGTCCCGGCACCGCCGGGCAAGCGCCAGGTGCGCAGCCTCTTCGATGCCTGCGACAAGTTCACCTTCAAGGTGCCGCTGATCCGGGGGCGCGAGCTGGTCGAGGTTCCCACCGACCAGGAATTGCTCACCCAGCGCTATACCCGGGAGGCGGTGAAATGGATCGGGGCCAACAAGGACAAGCCGTTTTTCCTCTACCTCGCCCACAACATGCCGCACGCGCCGGTCTTTGCCTCCGAGGCTTTCCAGGGCAAGAGTAAAGGCGGTCGTTTCGGTGACACGGTGGAGGAGATCGACTGGTCCGTCGGCGAGGTGATGAAAGCGCTCAAGGCGTCGGGCATCGATGAAAAGACCCTGGTCGTGTTCACGAGCGACAACGGGCCCTGGTCCATGTTCGGGCCGCACGGCGGCACCGCCAAGCCCCTGCGCGGCGAGAAGGGGACCTCCTGGGAAGGGGGCTACCGGGTGCCGGGCATCTTCCGCTGGCCGGGCCGGATCAAGCCGGGTACGGTGAAGGGCCTCGCCGCCAACCTGGATCTCTACGCCACTTTCGCGACCCTCGCGGGGGGCGATCAACCGGGGGAGCTGGCCGGGTATATCTCGCGGGATTTCTCCGGGGCACTCCTGCGGGGCGAGGCTCCCCCGCGCAGGCAATGGCTCTACCAGCAGGGCGGGTCCCTGGCTTTCCGGTCCGGGGACTACAAGATCCACCTGGCCAGCAAGGACCGTTCCTCCCATCCCGACACGCGCCGGGGTGAGCCGCTCGCCCGGCACGACCCGCCGCTGCTGTTCGACCTCGCGGCCGATACCGCTGAGCAGGCGAACATCGCGGCTGCGCATCCCCGCATCGTCGCACGCCTCCTGAAGGAGATGAAAGCCTTTCGGTCCGGCCGGTAAAACAGCTGGGTTGTCACGCCCGGGTCGCTTCCGTCGTGCCCCGGCATCCTTGTCCCGGCCCTGCCGGGCCGCGACCTTGGGGAAGGAGATGTGCTGGTCACGGCCCTCGAAGCCACCTTCAGCCGGGGCCTTAAAACAGCAGGAAGCGCTTGGCCGCCTTGGCGGGTTTCCCACCGGTTTGAAAGAATACATCGGCATCCCACTTGGCTATGGCGTTTCCTTGATTGGTATGCCGGGTGCGAATCACGTTCAGGTGCCAGTGTTTTTCCGCGAGCTTGTTGAATGATGAATGGGCATACGCGGTGGCCAGGCCCTTGGGAAAATCGTCGCGCGATACCACCACGTTCTTCTTGAGGTTGCGGGCTGACCACCCGATTTTATTCAGGTTGGCCGCGGACTTCCGGTAGTCGAGCTTCTCCCGGGTCAACACGGTAAGGTTCACATCGAAGACCCCCTGGCGGCTGGAGAAGCGCAAGGGGTAATAGACGTCCTCCGACTTGAAGCTGAGATGCAGGGGCTCGAGGTCGCCGTCCGTTCCCACCGCTGCCTGCCCTTTTGCGGGATTGATTTTAATACAAAGGAAGGTAAAGCCATTTTCTGCGAAGTATTTCATGTGCTTGGGATCCTCGGTGGGGAAATCGTTTTTCGATAACCACGCATTCAGTTCGCCCAGCGCTTCTGCACCCTTCACCTTGACCGGTTGGATATCGTAGGGACCCACCTCGACCGGTTCGCTGAAGGCCAGGCCATCGGTTGGTACAGCGGGGTGCTCGGCAAGGTTTTTAAAAAGACCTCTCGGGCGGGGCGGCTGCACCAGGGTATCCGCCCAGGCAAAGACTTCTTCGTACACCTTGGCATCGGCCACCGCGTAGCGTTCGGGTTCATTGGGTACGGTGATGATCCAGGCAAAGCGATCCGGGGCACCCTCGCCATCGATCTCGTAATTGATGCGGAGAATCATGTCCTGCATGCCCCGGTCGTGAAAAATCACCGCTTCCTGGGTGTTCTGGTGGATCGTCCCCTTGTAGGTCCGGGGAACCATGCAACAGGCGAGGATGAGGTGGACAGGAATCAACAGGACGAGCACTAAACCGAATTTTTTCATAAGGACACCTACTTGG
>JAPYUI010000068.1:16072-21025 GCA_029936175.1 Kiritimatiellia bacterium | reverse complement strand
GCGGCGGCCGACCCGCTGCCGGCGAGTTCTTCAATTCCCGCGATGTGATCCTCCTCTTCATCAGCGAATAAGGTCTTTTCCCCGGGATTGATGGCAATCATGTCCGCTGGATTCTCGGGATTTGAAGCTCCGACCACATCCCTCTTAACCCGTAAACTGGAGGGGGGGGGCGACCCCTCCTCGGCTTTAAGAATCGTATCCACCTCCGCGAGCATCGCGGAGGCATCCGTGGGGTGTTCCCGTTCCGACAGGCCAGTAGAAGACATTTCGTCCATCTCGAGGTCTTCTTTCGGCAAGGCTGATCCGCATATTTGACACTTCAATAATTTGACCGTTTTCTTCCCGCAGTGAGAACAGACTATTTTTTCCGACATGGCTTAGCGTCCATCAAGGTTCCGTACATCCAGCACCCGTGCTGTAACTCTACTAAAACAATAGCAAAATTCGTACCAATGAGGGGAATGGGGAGCCTACATATTGGAATTTAGCCCTATTCAAGAAAGATCCGCATGACCAACAAGACATTTCGTCGCGAAAATCGGCACGAAGGGGAATTCTCCAGAGTGAACGCCTCCAGCCGGGCAGACAGAGTCTTAAGCTTGGCAATCATCCGGGGTAAATAATCGGGCCTCGGCAGCTCACGGGAGCGACGCGTACCGCGCGAAACAATTTACGCCGTGTAATTTTTAAAGACGGTCGCCAGGTCCTGGCTCAGTGCAGCCCGCGAACGATTGAGTATGTAAAGGTGAATCCCTGGAGCACCGTTTTCCAACAAGCCGACAATCTGCTCAACACACCAGCGGATACCTGCGTTCTCCGCGGCATCGCCCTCGCCACCTACCCGCTCCAGCTCACCGATCAACCCTGCCGGCAACGAAGACCCGCACATTTCCGTGAATCGCCGGATCTGTTTCAACGAAACAGCGGGCAACAAGCCGGGCAGGATCGGCACCTCTATGCCTGCGGATCGGCAACGATCCACGAAACGGAAATAGTGTTCGTTATCGAAGAAGAGCTGGGTTGTGATGAAAGATGCCCCGGCATCTACTTTCGATTTGAGATAGTTGATCTCATCCTCGGTGGATACCGCTTCAGGATGCGTCTCCGGATACCCGGCTACGCCACAGCAGAAATCAGCATGCAGCGACTTGAGAAAAGCCACCAGCTCGCAGGCATTCCTCAAGCCGTCAGCACAAGGGGTAAACGTGGATTCGCCCTGGGGGGGATCGCCACGCAACGTCATAATGTTACGATAGCCGGCCCCGTACATTTCCTCTGCTGTTTCTGCCAACTCTTCACACGAGGAAGCCACACAGGTCAGATGCGGCATTACCGGGCCGAATCCCGCATCGCGCAACAGGGCCGCTACCTCCAGGGTACGGGCCCGCGTCGAACCTCCGGCCCCATAGGTGACCGTAACGAAATCCGGAGTACTTCCCCGCAGGACGGCAATCGTTCTACGCAAGGATTCAAAGGCCTTATCGGCTTTCGGAGGAAAAAATTCGTAGGACAGAACCGGTGCCGATTTTTCAGCGAAGAGATCTGATATGCTGCTGTCAGCCATAGGCACAAATCCTTCACACAGGGTGAAATTTAGTCAAGCGTTTCTACCTGGGTGTAGACGTAGCGCCTGAACAGCACGGGAGGAGAAAACATTATGATATTTTGGCCTCTTGAGATCAGGAGAACAGCCGATGCCCGAGCACCGCGATCAGGATGCCCGTGATCAGGCCACCGAGAACCTCGAGTCGGGTATGCCCGAGAAGTTCGGCAAGCTTCTCCTGTGAAAGGTGATGATGCGTAAACAGTTCATCGACAATCTGATTGAGAATACGTGCCTGCTTACCCGCCGCCCGACGAACACTCTGGGCATCAAACATCACGATCCCGGCGAAAAGCAGGCTGACGGCAAAGATGGGCGTGTGAAACCCTTCACGCAAGCCGACAGAAGCGGCCAGGCCACACACGGCGGACGAATGCGCGCTTGGCATGCCTCCCGTGCTGACGAAGTAGGTGAAGTCGATCTTATGCTTAGTGATCAAAGCCGTGGTGAACTTGATCAACTGGGCAACGGTCCACGAAGCCACCACAATCCAGATCGTGAGGTTCATATACCAGGGTGAGCCTATACTTGCCATCGTCATCAAGGTGCGCGGCTTAACCCATCAAGGATAAGGGGTCCAGCCGGAAGTGACGGAAGTTTATAGAACCAGGGCAGGCTCTATCATAAAACCACAGGATGTTGATCCGGGGTTCAGCGCTTTGCTGTATCGACTCAAACGACTGTCGGACTCCCCTTTTTTGCGGTATTCGGGCCAACCGAAGGCTCAGATACCCGATAGTTTTTCAATACCCGTCGCATGTACCACCAGGTAAAAAGCGCGGCCGACCAAGTCACGATGAGAACCGCCCACCAAATCCCCTCTACCCCCATGCCCAGCACGCCGGTCAGCAGAAAAATAACCGCGACCGGTGCGAGCAACTGCCGGTACAGGCCGATCCAGATCGCGTACATCGGGCGTTTCATGCCCTGCAATGCATTATTGCACACAAAGAGAATCACATAAGCGAACAGGACCAAGGCTGCAATATTAAGGTATTGGGTGCCGATCGTAACGACTTTTTCATAATTAGAAACTTGATGCCTGCTCACGAACAAACCCATGAGATCCTCGGCGAATACAAGCATCAGCACCCCGCCCGCAAGCATCAGGCAGAATCCGTAACGGAAGGCGACTTGCACGGTTTCCTGAATCCGATCGTAGCGCTTCGCGCCGAAGTTCTGCCCGGTGATACTGAGGGTGGCGATGTTCAAGCCAATTGAGGGAAGCAGCGCAATCTGCTCGATGCGCGTGGCAACCCCGTAGGCCGCGGCCTCGATCATCCCGTAGCGGGCCACGAAGAATGTAATGACGAATATCCCGATCGCCACGGTCGCCATGTTGAGAGCCGCCGGAACACTGTAGTGCATCAACTCACGTTGACACGCCACACGGGGCTTCAATTGCTTTAGCGTATCACGATTCAAATACCCCGCACGCCAGGAAGCGTGGCCGATGTACACCGCATTGATCACCTGGATCAGAACGGTGGCGATGGCGATGCCATCGAAACCCATCGCCGGAACACCGAACCCTCCAAAGATGAATAAAGGATCAAATATGACATTCAGCATGCACCCCAGGATCAACGAGTTGCGGAATACACGCGTATTCCCCCGGGCCATCATGGGGACGTTGAATACACTGGTGAAGAGGAAGAACAGCGTCCCCCCAAAAATGATATTCATGTATCGCAGGGCAAGGGCGTGTACTTCCGGTGTCGCATGGAGCATGCGAAATAAAGCGGGCGAGAAGTACCATCCGAGAACCATGATCGCCAAGCTCGCGAATATCGAAAAGGTAATCGTCTGGGCGGTGAGCGTCGACGCGCGATCGCGATCGCCCTCGCCCAGGGCGTTCGACACCAGGGCCACTCCGCCCGCGTAAACCCCGTGATTGATCGCGACCAGAAAAAAGAAGACCGGAAAGGACAGGGAGAGGGCTGCAAGCGCATCCTCCGAAATAAACTTTCCCGCAAAAACCTGATCCACCGCGTTGTACATGGTGTGGAAGAAAAAACCAATCGAGGCCGGAATCGCGAGTCGCAGGATCAGCTTCGGAATAGGCCCCTGAGTTAAGTCTTCTTCCATAGAAGCCGCCAACATACGCCCGAACGGAGACCCGTCGAACGGAAACACCCAAAAAACGGGGGCGAACGCCACACTCGACAAGCGGAATCCATTGACTTTCCGAACCGTAAATAGACAGTACCCCGCGAAATGGCACATGCTCCGATAGATTATGACCGTCGGGTGTTGGTCCGCTGGTTGCTTATCCTGAACGGCATGATTCTCATCATGATATGCATTGGTGGGGTAACCCGCCTCACCGACTCCGGTTTATCCATGGTCAATTGGAACCTGTTCATGGGCATGATACCACCCACCAGCGAAACGGACTGGGCCGCAACTTTTGCGGAGTACCAGGCCCACCCGGAATACCAGTTGCTTCGACCAACCATGGACATGGAGGATTTCAAGCAAATCTTTTTCTGGGAATACCTGCACCGAATGTGGGGGCGCCTGATCGGGTTTGCGTGGCTTTGCCCCTACCTGTATTTCCTTGCACGCAAGACCATGCGTAACCTGACCGGGCCCCTGGCTTTAACGGGCCTGCTCATCCTGCTCCAGGGCCTGCTGGGCTGGTACATGGTAAAAAGTGGCCTGGTGGACAAACCCTACGTCAGCCACTATCGACTCGCGGCCCACCTGGGCCTGGCCTTTTTCGTGTTTTCTTACAACACATGGTGGATCGCTCGCTTAATGCCACAGGAGGAACGACGCATGTTTGATTCTGCTGAACGTCATTTCGTCTGGATGCTCTGGGGCCTGCTCGGCGTGCTCTGCCTTCAAATCCTCTATGGCGCTTTCATGGCGGGGATGGATGCGGGACAGGTCTCCAACACCTTTCCGAAAATGATGGGCACCTGGATTCCGCCCGGCATGTTTGAGATACAGCCCGGCTGGAAAAACGTGTTCGAAAATGCAACAGCTATTCATTTTACACACCGTGTACTGGGTACGGTAACCCTCCTGCTCTCGCTGGCACTGTGGTTTGCGGCCCAGCGCCGGCGCTTGAGCAATCGACAGAAATTGGGGTTGAACGGGATTTTTCTCTCGATCACGCTCCAGTGGCTGCTCGGGGTGGGAACGGTGATCACCCGGGTGAGCCTGCCCATGGCACTCCTGCACCAGGCGAATGCCTGCATTCTGGTCGGCTGTTTCGTATTTACCCTGCAGTCTATGCGCCCGTCCCATCACGCCCGCTAAAGGGACCCGAAGCCGGTGACTTCCCGCCGGTCGTGATACAATTGCTTGAGGCGAATTTCCACACCCGTCCCGGCCAGGTAGGT
>JAPYUI010000068.1:0-15972 GCA_029936175.1 Kiritimatiellia bacterium | reverse complement strand
CATTGTCCACCGCGAGGACCCGTGCTCCCCGCTTGAGACAGGCGTGGCTCCAACCGCCGGGGGCTGCCCCGAGGTCGACCACGGTTTCGCCCGGTTGCGGTTCCCGGCCGAGGTAGCTGAAGGCCTCCTCCAGCTTGAGATAGGAACGGGAAGGACTGTCCGCATCCATCTTCATCCGCCGGACCCCTCCAGGCCAGCGATCGAACATCTCATCGATACTGGACGTTGTGTACCATACCTGGTCCCCGGAAAAGAAGAGTTGCACCGCGAGGCCGGTATTACGCGCGATCAACTTTTCCGGCTTGCGCCAGCACTTGAAGGTCCCGGTATCCATTTTCCTGCAGGCGCGTAAGAGCGCATGTTCAAAACCTTCTGCACGCGAGGCTATTTCCGGATCACTGTGGAAGGTATGCGTCGTCCACAGCGTCTCCTCCAAAAGGATCCGCTGGAGGATAGCGCGGGCCGCCTTTTCTGTTAAGGGCTTGGCTTCGCCCGGAGCCAGTGCCGTCACGTCGTCCATTCGCTGCCGCTCGAAGACCAGGGGTCGCCCGGGCAGGGGCCTGTTCATATATACATAGCCCTCACCCCGTGGGGCGGCATGCACACATTCTTCCACCAAAGCAGACTCGAAACCCGGACGACAGGTGATGATAGACCCAGCCATATCCGAGGTCTTATACGCCGAAGGCGCTGAAAAGCGAACTTCTGACCTCACTTGAAGCTTCGACCGTGGCAACAAATACCGAAATTTCTTTGATTTTTAATATTTTCAGTATTTATTGAAAATTATATGTTTACCTAGCGTTTGACCATGCATACGGAAACGACAACGAGCACCGACGAGCAGCTCCGGCTGGCTAAGGACGATTTCATCACCCAATGGGGGGTCATCGGAAATGCCTGGGGCATCAGCCGGACGATGGCACAGATCCATGCCCTGCTCATGGTCAGCCCTGAAGCGCTTTCCACCGACCAGATCATGGAAGAACTCCAGATCAGTCGCGGCAACGCACACAGCAACTTGCGGGAACTCGTGAGTTGGGGCGTGGTGAAATCAGTCATTAAAAAAGGCGAGCGCAAGGAGTTCTTCGCGTCAGAGAAGGACGTATGGAAGATGTTCTGTACCATCACCCGGGAGCGCAAGCGGCGAGAAATCGACCCGGCGTTAAACGTACTGATCGACTGTGTACAGACGACCTCGGAGATGGATGGACCGGCGGTCAAAGAATTCCATGAACAGTTGGTCGAACTCTGCGAGTTCGTGCAATTGGCCTCCAACGTGATGGACAAGGTCGCCACCGCAGAAGAGAGCAAAGCTCTTCCACTGGCCCTGAACTGGTTGAAGAGCCGCAAGCTGACCAAGGTTCCCGAAGAAGACTGATCACTCCGCCCACTGCCCTACCGGAAGCCCCCTCACGCCAGGTCGAGTCAGACCCAGAAAGACCGGGGCAGAAACGATCGGAGCCACGGTTGAAGGACTTCATCCGAATTATGTGGGAAACCACCCTTGCTGACCCGGCATTTACGCCATGGGATCATACGTTTAATTCGGGCGCACATAGTTCGTAGAACGAACAGTTCCTGCAAAACCCAACGTGGGGCGTCTGCGGCCAGTTTGCCCGGGGCAACGGTTCATTGCTGTCGATATCCCCATCCACCAGGTACGCCTTCATCTCCTCCACGGAAGCCCTGATTTCCATCCGCGTCGCCTCCAGGTTTTCCTCGGTAATATCGGATCCGATCGACTGTCCGGTCTGCAGATACTCCAGCGATATCTGAATATTTTCTGGCGCGACGTGATGCTTGACGTGTGCCCACAGGGCATACACCCCGAGTTGCTTGCGATGCTCCTCACGAATCTTTCCGCTTTTCCAGTCGTGGATGAACCAGCGATCGCCCTGCTTGTGCACATAATCCGGAATGGCGTAGATCTTGATCCCCTCGAACATGAAATGTTCCGGATCGCCCATCCCGACCTGGGTGATCTGCACCTCATTTTCTGGAGCAATAAATGCAAAGTTCTCCACGAATACCCGCTCGAAGTTCTGGAGGCATTGCTTCACCGTATCCGATAGGGTCACCATGAGCTCCATCTGTTCCAGTTGGAGGAAATCCGGATAGTAGTGTTCATGCAGGCAGCATTTCTTCAGGTTGATTTTCCAGAGCTGGTTGGTCGATTCATCCCAGGCTTTCCGCAGCAGACCCCGTGCAATGGTCTCGTATGCTTCCTCGGCGCTCACCGGAACACCCTTCTGCTGTTGCCGCATCATCCATACCACCGAGCGCTCAACCACCTCGCCCTGAAGGGAATAGCGATTATCCATTTTGCTCAATCGATACGTCGTACGCTGCTCCTCAGTGGCCTTAGACGCCCAGCCACCCCATTTGGCGTACTTTCCCAGGTAGCGTTTACGGTGACAATCGCCAAAATCGGACGCGGCACTGTAGGACCAACTGAAATCATTTATCAATTCTGCCATAGCCGTCGCTTTCAGAGAATAGACGAAAAGCAATTGAAAACCGTGTTAATAAATACCAATTTTAGGCGTTTTTTACTGGAAAACACTGTGCCCACCACCTAGTTTAACCTCACAATACGAGCGCAATGCTCCTCTGGTTGGAGTTATTGAACCTTATACTAAAACCGAAATTAATGCTTTAAGGAGGCATTTAAATGGCAGATGGAAAACCGTTATCTAAAAGTAAAGTCATAGAGAGCCTCGCCGAGAGAAGCGGTCTTTCTAAGGCGGATGTGAAAACCTTTCTGGAGGCGCAAGCACAACTGGCCTACGCAGAAGCCAAAGACGGATTCACCATCCCGGGTATAGGCAAACTTGTCGTTGTCAACCGCAAGGCTCGCATGGGACGCAATCCGGCCACCGGTCAAGAAATTCATATCCCGGCGAAAACCGTGTTGAAGTTTCGAATCGCCAAGGCAGCTAAGGATTCATCTCTGTAAGCAAGGCTTGGCCAACTGAACTTATTAATTTTGCGCGCCGTATTCGTACGGCGCGCTTTTTTTTCGGCAAGCCCCGGCGGCAAATGGATGGTTTACAGCCTTGAACGCGTAGAAATAAATGTCGGATCCATTACTCTTGGCTATTGACCAGGGCACGACCGGATGTGCCGCGTTCGTGTTCGATGCTGCCGGTGCGATTCGTGGAAAAGGTTACGCTGAATTTAACCAGTACTTCCCCGAGCCCGGATGGGTCGAACACGACGCGGAGGAAATATGGGAGGTCACCTGCCGGGTCATCGACCAGGCCTTTAAACAGGGCCGCCTGAACCCGGCGGATGTTGCCGGCATCGGCATCACCAACCAACGGGAAACCACCGTAATCTGGGACCGGGCCAACGCCCAACCGATCGCCCGTGCTATCGTCTGGCAGGATCGGCGAACCGCCGGGATCTGCGACCGTTTGAAGGACGATGGACGGACCGAGGCTATCCGCACCAAAACCGGCCTCCTACCCGACCCTTACTTCTCTGGAACCAAAGTCCAGTGGCTGCTGGACCAGGATCCACGGCTGCGCAAACGTGCGGAAGCCGGGGAGCTGGCCTTTGGTACGATCGACACCTGGCTGATCTGGAAACTCACCGGTGGCCGCGTGCATGCGACCGACCCGTCGAATGCTTCACGCACACTCCTCTTTAACATTCACACCCTGGAGTGGGACCGCGAGTTGCTCGACTGGCTGAACATCCCCGCCAGCCTGCTGCCCGAGGTCAAATCCTCCTGCGGCATCTTCGGGGAAACCGACCCCGACGCGTTCTTCGGGCGGAAGGTGCCGATCGGCGGCGTAGCCGGAGACCAGCAGGCGGCCCTGTTCGGGCAGGCCTGCTTCGAACCTGGCATGGCCAAAAACACCTACGGAACCGGTTCATTCATCCTCATGAATACCGGTACAGAAGCCGTCCCCAGTTCACACGGGTTGCTGACCACGATCGCCTGGCAAATCGGCGACGAACCCGTGCAATACGCGCTTGAGGGCTCGGTCTTTATCAGCGGTGCCGCGATCCAATGGCTACGCGACGGCTTGCAACTTGTCGAATCCGCTGCGGAAACCGAAGCACTTGCCCGCTCGATCGATGGAAATGATGGGGTGTATTTCGTCCCGGCCCTGACCGGTCTCGGCGCACCCCATTGGGATCCCCATGCACGTGGACTTATCATCGGCCTCACACGCGGCACCACCCGTGCGCATCTGGTCCGTGCCGCCCTTGAGGCCATCTGCTACCAGTCACGCGATGTCGCCGATACCATGCAACAAGAGAGCGGTATTCCGCTGCAGCAACTACGGGCCGATGGCGGGGCCGTCGTAAATCCCTTTCTCATGCAACATCAATCAGATATCCTGGGAGTAAAAATTGAAATTCCCACCATCAACGAAACGACCGCACTCGGTGCAGCCTATCTTGCAGGCCTGGCGACGGGGGTCTGGTCCAGCCTGGAAGAAATCAGTGAGAAAAGGACCATTCGGAATACGTACCAGCCCTTGATGGATAAAAACGATTCAGATTCCCTGTACAAGCAGTGGTTACGGGCCGTAAACCGTTCGAAGGCATGGGCATCATAGCGGGCGCTCCCGCCGCCAGATGGCGTAGCCATTCTTATGACCGAGCACACGCAAATCATCATCATCCACGATGCGGAAAAGCGTATCGCCCGTCTGAAGGTCGACCTCCATGACCTCGGCTACCGTGGTGAAGTCTTCATCTCCTCATCCATCGAAGATGCGCTCATTGCACTTAACGATAAGCCCTACCATTTACTGATCACCGGCCTGCACTTCGAACAGGCGGATGAGATCACCTCCGCCCTGAACCGGATAAGTCAATTCCACGCCTCCCCGGTGGTGTTCCTGGTCGACAAACCCAACCGGTTCAACCATGTCGCTTTGCCCTTAAAGGTCAAATACGCTTTCCTACCCACCGATGTTGAACCCCTGATGCTCGGCCAGACCATTGGCCTTTTGCTGGAGAACCACGAGTTGACAAATTATACCCGCTCCAGCGACCGGGTCAGCGACACCTATGAGCAGCAGGTTTCTGAACTCCTGGGCCTCCTGGAACATCATAATGATGGGATCATCATCTTTGACGCATCCAAGACCGTCCGTTACAGGAACGACACCGCCTGCAATATGTTCGAGGGCGACTTCAACGAGGTCATCCAAGCCAGTCACAAAATCTCCCAGAATCTTGACCCCATGGGCTGGATTGAATTTGGGGAAAAGGGGGACCATTCGTTCTGGCTAGACATCCAGTGCATGCCGATCATCTGGAATGGCGAACCGGTCACCATTACCTTCATTCGCGATGTAACCCGGCAACGCCAGTTTGAGGAGGAAGCCTATAAAGCCCGGAGGATGGAAGGGTTATCCAGCCTGGCGGGCGGTATTGCCCACGACTTCAACAACATCCTCATGGCGATCATGGGGTATAGCAGCATGCTTTCCGGGGGCACTGAAAATCAATCCGAGCTGCTCGCTGACATCGAGGCGATTAACCATTCCGTTGAACGCGCCTCCGCTTTGACCCGGAAACTCCTGGCCTTCGGACGCCAGTCAAATCAACGGACCGAACTGCATATCAACGAGGTCATCCTCGACCTGCACCAAAAAATTCAAGCCACCCTGGGTAATGAGATACAATTGGAGATCGAGATCAGCGAGGCAACCGACACCATTGTGGCTGATCGGGCGGCACTGGAGCAGGTTATCATGAACATTACCCAGAATGCGCGCGACGCCATGCCCGAAGGCGGCACCTTCACCATTTCCACCCACCGGGTGAATATCAGCCACGAAAAAAATGATGCAACACATGGGAAATTTATCCAGATACGTATATCCGACACCGGCCCGGGTATCCCTACCGAGCTGCTTGACCGTATTTTCGACCCCTTCTTCACCACAAAAGCACGACATGAGGGAGCGGGGCTGGGCCTGTCAACCGTCTATGTACATGTGCAACGCATGGGGGGAAACATCACGGTCAGGAGTGAAATGGGTAGCGGCACCACCTTTCACGTTAACATCCCTCCGGGTGCCGGATCGGAATCCTTACCGAAACCCGCTCTCTCCAGCGATCCCGCGGAAAAGAACGCCCAGAAGCTGGCTGGTGAAACCCGGCGCATCCTCTTTGTCGAAGACGAACACGACATCCGAAAAATCCTCACCCGCAAGCTGACCGAACTCGGGCTGGAGGTGCTGCAAGCCGGCAATGCCGCCCAAGCCATGCAACACATCTCGGACGAGCACGTGGGCGTAATCGATCTGATCATCACCGACATCATCATGCCCGACATGAACGGGGTGGAAATGGTCAAGCAACTGCGTAAACAGGGAGTTACCGCCCCGGTAATCTATATTTCCGGTTACGATGAGATGCAGATTGAATCCCTTGAGCCCGAAGCGAGCTTCCTGAGAAAACCGTTCACCATCGATGCCCTCGTGAAGACAATCAGCCAGGCACTGAAATGAATCACCTATGCTTCTACGTCTATGCCACCCGGCCCAAAAAAGGCCGCGTCCAGCGACTGAACCAGCTCGTCCACGCCTTCGCCAATCTCTGCGCATACTTCAAAAAGGGGCTCCCCGGTTCGTTCAATGAACTCCGTGAGGAATTCACTGGATCCCGGAACATCCATCTTGTTGGAAACAATCGCATACGGCCGATCGTCTAATTCGGCTTTATACCGGCGGAGCTCTTCGCGTAGATTGAGATAATCTTCCGTTGGATTGCGCCCATCTGTCCCACCCATATCGACGACAAAGACGAGGTAACGGGTACGCTCGATATGCCGGAGAAAATCGTGCCCAAGCCCCACGCCCGCATGTGCCCCCTCGATCAGACCCGGGATATCAGCCACCCGCAGGTTCTTATAGTTGGCGCAATACATGGTGCCGATAATCGGATTCAAGGTGGTAAAAGGATACGCGGCAACCTTGGGGTGTGCCTGGCTCAAACGGTTGAGGAGGGTCGACTTCCCGGCATTGGGATACCCCACGAGGCCGACATCAGAAATGATTTTAAGCTCCAGCCAAAGTACCATGACCTCGCCAGGGGTGCCCTCGGTACATTCCGTCGGCGCACGATTCGTAGAGGTTTTGAAGTGCATGTTGCCAAAACCGCCCTGCCCACCCTTCGCCACCCTTATACGCTCGCCGTCCTCTACAATCTCGGCAATCCGCTCGCCCTCATCATTAAACACCACAGTTCCGCAAGGTACCTTTACCTCACAGTCTTCACCCCGACGACCGGTCCGCCCGCCGGGACCGCCGGTTCCGCCATGCTGCGCCCGCTGGTGCGGACGATAGTAAAGATCGAGCAGGGAATTTGCCTGGGCGCAGGCCACCAAAACCACGTCGCCACCCAAGGCGCCATCGCCGCCACTCGGACCGCCGTGAGGCACGTACTTTTCCCGACGAAACGTGGACATTCCATCCCCGCCGTTTCCGGCATTGGCATAGAGTTTGATTTTATCTTTGAATACAGGCCTTTTCATAAAAAAGAGCGGGTATAAAATAACCCGCTCTCCAAAGAGATAAAATAAAATGTCCGGGTCAGTTCACAGCAACCGAGGCATCGATATTCGCCCGGCGTCCGTGCTTGTCGAAAAACACTTTGCCATCCTTCAGCGCGAAGAGCGTAAAATCGCGGCCCTGACCAACATTGAGTCCCGGGTGCCACTTGTTTCCGCTCTGGCGAATAATGATTGAACCCGCAGTTACGGTTTCACCGCCAAAGTGTTTAACCCCGCGACGCTTCGCATTACTGTCACGCCCGTTCTTACTGGTTCCCTGTCCTTTTTTATGTGCCATTATTTAAATCCCTGCTTGAAGCGTTGGTCAAAATCCTCGGCACTTAGCCCACAAGCTCAACGACCTTGATCTTCGTCAGTGCCTGGCGATGGCCGACTTTACGGGTGTACCCCTTACGCCGTTTCTTTTTGAAAGCCACCAGCTTCGGGCCGCGAAACTGGCTAAGCACCTCCACTTTCACCGTTGCTCCATCTAGATTCGGCGTGCCGGTCTTCAGGGATTTCCCGTCCGAAATTGCCAGTACATGATCTAAGGCAATTGCATCGCCGGCCTCGCCGGGAAGGCGTTCGACATCGAGCACGTCGCCCTGTACGACGCGGTATTGCTTTCCACCGGTTTGAATGACTGCATATGTTTCCATGATCTCCACCTGTTTCCAGGATTCCAGTTCCCCGTTTTCCGGAACAGACGGGGGATTATGCGTGCAAAACCGCCTTCGTCAAGCGCAGGTATACACTTTTTAGCAGCCCACGGCCCGGCTTTCCCAACATCTGAGGGTCAACCCTGCACTCAACCGCCCCTTTAGGGCGAACGCACCCGCTGTAGGGACGACTCAATTACGTTTCCTGCCGGAATATAGACCTTGGAGACCTTCTGGGTCGCATTTCCTAAGGAAAAAGCCCCAATCGTGATCCGGGCAGCCATCGGGAGCCCCTTTCGTTCGACAGAATCCCAATCACTCGACCAGTCTTTCCCATCGTACACTTCCAGAAAAAAACGACTCACCGGGCGCAGCAACTCATTGGTCACCGAGCCCCCGCCCAGGGATCCCGGCCCATCCAGGGGTCCAGCAACCCGGACCAGGGCGGGCTCGCTACCCGTGCCATCAATTGCATAATGGATTCGATGCACCATGGCCCATCGAAGTTCGCGTTCCGCTGCATTATGCAAACTCACGCAGAACCGAAGGCTGGAGGACCCCCGTTCCTCATCCGCAGGAGCCTGCAATTTAAAAGCCGTGACCTCCTGTTCGGAGTTAAAGGTGCAGGTGAGATCTTTACTAAGGACCGCATACGCGTGGTTGAGGGCGGCACTGCCCCGGGCAATCCCGGACTGCGTTGTGCGCACACCGTTCACCGTCTGATACAAGACCAGCACGATACCGGCGATCACGCCGATGATCAAGACCACGATCAGTACCTCGATGAGCGTGAACCCCTTGCGCACGGGCATCATGACATAACCAGGTTCAGGTAAACCGCGATACTGATGGTCAACACGATCAATCCGCCAACTGCAATGGCCGTGTAATGCATGCTCCGACGGCTCAAATCCACCGGCAGCCGCCCGGAAGGCAAGGCGGCCGACGAGGGCACAGGCGCAGAATCCGCCTCCGGTCGTGGCGGGGCCTTATCAAGTTTTGAAGGCTGCGGAAGCTCGCGTGCCTCTTCCTGATCAATCGGTTCGGATGGGGCAGGTTCTTTGTCTGCGGGCGACTCAGGGGCCTCCTTTTTATCAGAGAACGGATCCCCTGCGGCCGAAACCTGCCTCGCCTTCTCGGATGCCGCAACATCACTCGCCATGAAGCGAAAGAGCAGGGAACCCATTTCAATGATATCCCCGGCTTCGATTTTGGACTCTGAAACTTCATGATCATTCACCCGCGTCCCGTTCGATGAGTCGAGATCGCGAACCACGTAGTGGTCGTCGTGCCGAATGATGGAGCAATGCCGCCCGGAAACCGACGGATCCTCAAGTATAAAATCATTGGCCTCGCTGCGACCGAAGTGCAGGAGATCGCGATCCAACGGCAGATCACGCCCCTGGCGTTGTCCGTTCAATCCGAGGAGATAGGCCATGAGAAATCTCTAAAGAGAGCGAATCTTGATGTTGCGAAAACGTACGGAATGCCCGTGATCCTGCAAGCCGAGGTGGCCCTTCTTCAAGGCGCCAAATCCTTCGTATTTCCTGAATTTGCTCTTCCCAACGCGCGCCTTCCAATCGTCGCTTCCCACGGTGAATTCATATGCTTTCTTGTGGTTAAACCAGATCGTGAAGTGGTCATCTTCACAGCGCACACGCACGTGGTTCCAGTCAGCCGGATAAAACACCTTTTCCCCCGTAAACCCGTAGAGCGCGTACAGGCCCCCGGCAGAGGTGCTGCCTTTCGCGGTCGGATTGCCCTTGTCGACCTGCATTTCCGGCGCCTTGTTCCAGATCGCACCCTTGTGCGAGGGATCCACACGAAACAAGAGCCCGCTATTACCCGTCGTCTTCCATTCGATCACCATTTCATAGTTCTCGTAGGCCTCCGCGGTGTAGATATCGCCGCCGCCCTTTCCACTGATCACCAGCTCACCCCCCTCGGCCTTCCAGGCTCCGGGCTGCACTTGTTTTTTTGTTTTCCAACTGTTCCAACCCTCCAGACTCGTGCCATTGAAAAGCGGTTTCCACGCATCGGCCTTCAGCGAATCAGCGACCACTGCGCCAGCCAACAAACAGGACAGAAAATAAAATTTCAGGTGTTTCATGTCGTATCTCCGTATTTCTTTTTGATTATTCCATTTCCGTGACGAGGACATACAAGGTTTTATCTCCAAGCGTCGCCAACTCGGCTTTCCCGTTGATCCTTGAGATCGTACTTCCGTGCGCGGCATACATTATCTTGCCTTCTTCGCCGCCTATAACCAGGTGCAGGTCGAAGGTCAGACCGAGGCGATCATCTTCCAACAGAATCAACTCACCTTCAATCTCGAAGCGAAACCATTCATCCGCCCCCTCCATCTCAACTGCGAGGCCATAATCGGTCGTGGCGACCACCAGGGCCATGGGTTCTTCATCTTCCTCCGGCAATGCCTTGAACTCAAGACGCAGGGTTTTACCCAACGGCTCAAGGTCCCGCTGCGCTTCTTCGCCCTCATCTTCCTCCTCAAACCGCTCTTCGTGCTCGCGCTCATCGCCCTCACGCTCATGATTCTCGGTGTATCCGGGTAGCATCATGCACGCGCTCAACAGTCCTATGATCCATAATTTCATCAGGCATCCCTCCGGAATTGGATTTATTTTCGGATGATAGGCACTCATGTCTAAATGGCCACGAAAAACCCGAATGAAACAGAGGCTGAAATACCTTGTTCGGCTGCTAGCGATCCTTGTCCTGTCCTGGGCCTGGTCGCCATGCTCGACCACGAATCCAATCTCCCCCGGGACCTGGAATCCCTTCCCGACCTGCTCTTCGAAACGGAGAATCTTCTGCACGATTACGCCCAGCTCGATACCAACCCCGCATCGCAGGCGCGCAAACAGGAAATCCAATACGCCTTACAGCCCCTGCACGAGCAACTCAAAGCCATAAGCTCCTAGCAAAAACGCGAGCTATAACGTACATCATCCACATGACTGAAAAGCCCTGGCACCTGCTCAATATTCCAGAAGGCCCTTTTGAGGCCTACCTTTTCGACTGTGACGGCACCCTCGTCGACACCATGCCCATCCACTACCAGGGCTGGGTCCACGCCATCAAGGAACACGGCGAGTCCTTTCATTTTCCTGAGGAAATGTATTACGCACTCGCCGGAGTTGAAACCCACGAGCTGGTGAACATCTTGAATGAACGATTCGGCGTGCAACTCGATGGGGAAGCCCTCATGAAACTCAAACGTACGTTTTTTCGCACACACATGGACCAGATTAAGCCCATCACCCCGGTTGTCGCCTTTCTTGAATCCGTCGTGAAAACGCACCCGGTCGCCATCGTCACCGGCGGCCTGAAAGAGGTCGTTCACCTCAGCCTGGAACGCGTCGGTATCCGGCACCACTTTGAACACCTGGTTAATTTTGAGGACGTGGAACAAGGCAAGCCGGCACCGGACATGTTTCTACACGCTGCCCAGTTGCTCGGCGTGGCCCCGGAAAAATGCCTCGTGTTTGAGGACGGTGAAATGGGAATCCGGGGAGCCCATGCCGCGGGGATGCAGACCGTATTTATCGAACGTAATCTCGCCTGAGCGGACAGCCAGGAAATCAAGGTTCACCGCGAACCCGGTCGCAAAACAAATAGCACTCCCTACCCTGCTTACAGCTATTCAAGCGATAGGTGATGGACGCTATCGATCTCCAGGAGGATTTCATCGGAGTCGGGCACCAGGGCCTGCAGGGCGTAGGTCTCGAAATGAGGATCCGTTTGGTAGCGCAGGTGATCGGGCTCCTCGTTGTCCAGCGCCCAGGCCTGGCCTGTCCACGGGTTAAGCGGGACCTCGGCTAGAAACTCGAAATCCAGCAACACCCGGATGAGTTCGGAACCCGTGAGGGTCGCCCGGGGAATATATTTCTCCTGGTCCACATGGTAGCGCTGGAGACCTTCCTGGATCACCAGCAGCATGGAGCGAACCCGGTGCTCGTGGCGGAGCTTCCCGACCTCCCGATGGACCGTCCAGGACAGGCCGAGAAAAATGAGGAATACGATAATGCCGCGGTTAAGATGGCTCATCCGATAATCCAGGGTTTCCAGGTGGCATAACCGAAATAAAGCAGGGCGCTAAGCAGCAGGATGCCGAACAGCCAGGCATCGCGGGGTCCAAAGCCCTTGCCATGTCGACGCACGAGGTTCAAGGCCAGTCCCGTCGGGCAAGCATAGCGGCAGTAGCCCATCGGGACCAAGGCGGAAAATACCAGGCTGATGCCCGCCACCACGAGGGTCGCGAGCCCCGCATTGCGGATGGACCAGGCATCGAAAGGTTCGATCCCCGCGAGATCGAGCGGTAGTTTAAGAAAAGTAACCAGGAGGGTCAACATCAGCAGTCCTCCCGGAAGGGCCAAAAGCCCCCAGCGTATATCGCGGGGCAGGGGAAAACGGGCTTGCGGGGGCACCCACCGGGTCAACCAACGCTGCACCTGTCCATGCGGGCAGATGTGTGTACAGTAGGTTGGCTTGCCGGTACTCCAGGGAATGATAAATGCCACGGCGACCAGGATGACCAGGCCCGGGAGCGTCCGCCAGGGAATCCCGTGCTCAACCCAACTGATGAGCAATGACTGGGCCAACAGATCGCCGCTGATCAGCCCCAGATAGAGCACGATGACGAGGTGTATCCAAAAACGCCGGCGCTGAAGGAGAGGATGCTTGATAAAGGTGAGTGCAAGACCGGCCAGGGCAACCAGGACCAAGGCCCCATCCTGCCAGCGAAACTGATGGACCTGCGCCATCGCCTGCTCCCGGCCGATTCCCGCCCGCAAGGCGACGCTTTGCGCCACCGCTTCGCTGGTGCGGGTCGCCCCGGAAACACCGTAGACCTTGGACCGCTTCAAATCCCCCATCCGGGCAATCTCGCGGCGCGTCAGGCCATTCCACCGTTCCATGAATAGGTAATCCGCAACCACGTCTTCGACATGACTCGGGGTGTCGTAGCTGTGCCGGATCGTGATGCCGAGCAGTTTGTCATCCGCATCATACACCATGAGCACATCGCTCGGGCCGGAGTAGCCCTTGATGGATCGGCCGTGTGGCATGCTTCGAGCCACGTACCCGATACGGGTACGGGTCGCATCTACTACCTGCAGGCCTCCACCCGGATCGCCCGCAAGGGCCAGGTCATGGGCTTGGGGAAGGAAGACTTTCACCTCCGAAAGACGAATGGGATGCTGCCCCTCCTCGATAACGCGCAGATGGTGGTGATGAATCATCCAGCCTATGGACAGCACCGCCACGAGGCGGAACAACATGGCAAGCGGCACCTGGATGCGCGGGGACATACGTCCTTATTTTACTCTCAGGAGCTGAACGGCATCCGCATGCACGTTTCCATCCGCACCTTCAGTTAGCAGGATGACCGCACCCTTCTGGCCCGCAGTGAAGGTGTGCCGCCCAAGCGAGTGAAAGCCGTTTTTCAGCAGGGCGGCCTGGCGTTGGTTCACCCGCTGTTCCGCCACAACCTTGCCCGAAAGCTCGAGCAAAACCCGGGTCCTCGATGAACGATTTTCGTGCGGCAACCAGTTGACGCGAACATCCCAGTGGCCCGACTCGGGTATGGTGAAAGGATAACGTGCCTGGCCGGAACGGCTGTAGCGGTAGTGGGTGCCGACGAAGCCCTTCAACCCCGATCCCTTCGACCACTTGCCGGAGAAGACGGCCTGCTCATCGTCTATGAGCAGGCCCTTCAAGGACCCGGGGTTGATGCCTCCCGCCGCCTCAGCCGGGGAGGTCGGCGTAAATGAAGGCACCCGGGCATCTTCCACAAAGGGAGCATTCAGGTGGGGGCGGCGCCTATTTCCAGGCAGCTTCATCAACTCAATGAGTTCTGCCAGGTACGTCTCGTACACATCGCGGGGGCTGGATTCGTGCAACCGGGCCACGGCGGCTGCCTTGCCAACGACCACCCCCATCATCCCGCAGGTTTTCATTACGCGTACGGTGCCGAGTGCCTTGTGGGTAACGCTGATATTCCGGCCGGCCATGAACAGGTTGTCAATGTTCCGGCTATAAAAACAACGGTAGGGCACCGGGTAACCACGTTGACGGTCAACCCCCTTGCCGTGCGCGGCATAGGAAATGAATGGATTGTCTGCATAGTTCCCGAGATACTGTTCCTTTGGGTAGTGGAGGTCAATGGACCAGGTGCTGAGCACGGCCGCATCGGGAAAGGACCGCTTGCTGACCACATCCTCCTCGCTGAGAATCACGTCCCCCAGGAGTTGCTGGGTCTCGCGAGGACCCCCGATGTACGCCATCCAGCGCAACTCGGCCTTTGCATGGCCACCCCCGCTCTTATCCATTCGCGCATACGCGCCTTTATTCTTGATCGCATGCCACGCCCCGAAATTGGCTCGCAGGTTCCAGTCGCGAATACGCTCCAGGTCGTGCAGCGGGTGCTGGTCAAAACCGCTTTCCCAAAACCATTGTGCGTGCATCTTCTGCGGATAAGGGAAGGTGCCTTCCTCCAGGTCGAGCGCCCATGGTGTTGCAGGAAAAGACGTCTTCTCTCCGGCAAGCTGCCATCGCCACATATTGCTCATGCCCATTCGACCCTTGGGGATCATCGTTCGATCCGCACCCGCTTTCATGCCGATCGTCCCATGGCCCGTGGCGTCACAGAAATACGGGGCACGAAACTCGTGGATCGAGGAACGCTTTGTATCGAGCGCGAGGACCGACTTTATTTTCCGCCCATCCATCACCACCCCGTAGGCATGATGCCCTAGAAACAGGCTCAGGTTCTCCTCAGCCCGCACGATGCGCTCTTTCTTGGCGTCCTCAAATTCTTCGTAGAAGCCCGGTGAGGATTTTGCACTGTCATCCAATTCGCGGATAATATCGCCAACCGGATAAAGCCCGCCCGGGGTATTCCCCTTGGCCCATACCCGGACCTCAGAACTCCCGTTTCCACCAAGAACTCTTCGGTTCTGGATCAAGGCGACTTTCAAGCCCATGCGCGCGGCCGAAACAGCGCCGCCGGTACCCGCGTATCCGCCCCCGATGAACACGACGTCGTAGACGCCGGCATCTTCGGGTTCTCGGCCCAGGCCCAAGGCCTCCCGCCGCCAGGCGGGGAGAATCTCGCTCGTGTTGTCCGGGGCCTCATCACCCATACACAGCACGATTGCATCACAGCGCCCGTTGAACCCGGTCAGGTCCTTCAAGCGCAGCTCCATCTTCCCGGTCGGCAAGGCGACTTCCCCGCCGTTCTGCCAGTGCCATTCAGCGCCTTCCGTGCCAAAGGTCGTGTTGAGGATCTTGCCGTTAAGTTGGAGTTGAAATCGCCCCGGCGTACCCGACGCGCCCCAGGGGGCTACCCAGTCCTTGGTGCGTACCCAGACATGCCAGGTGCCGGCTTCAGGAATCGTTATCGAGGTATGGGCATCTTCAACCGGCTTACCCAGGCCATGGGCCATCAAATAAGGTGAACCCATATTCTCTATAAACTGGGTGTCCTCCTTCCAGCCGCCCTGTTCCGCGAAGGACTCCGCCTCTACCAGGATCAACGGGGCGGCTTGAAGCGCTACCTCCAGGAGGAATTGAGCAAGGACGAGGAAAAAAATCAGGGGCCTGGTCATCTGGTGTTTACACGATTGGATATCAGATGGAAGGGACATGGGTTGCAACCGGAAAGTTAAATGCGCGTAGTTCCATCATGGAAATAGTCCCGTGCGCGTTTCATGGTCCTAGACACTCTCCTATTTCCGCCAGCGATTCCTATTGCTATTCCGATTG
>JAPYUI010000067.1:3517-21093 GCA_029936175.1 Kiritimatiellia bacterium | reverse complement strand
ACGCTGAAAGACCGGGTTGACGTGATCAATGCGGAAGGCGGTACGGTTACCTTTGATGTGCCGATTGCAGGGGATGGACGGATTCCCCCGGGGGTGCTCGGAACCCTCCGTACATTGGGCAAGGACATCGGGAAGCTCCGGGATGGGACCCGGTCCTTCTGACCACCTTCGTGCGTTTGAGATGAAAAAACAATTCCTCGCGGCGCTGTGGCTACTGTGTGTGCCGGGACTCGCCTCGGCCGAACACGCCTATACCCTCCAGGAAGTGGTCTACGCGAAAGACCTGGGCCTGAAGGGATACCTCGCCTACCCGAAGGGTGAGGGACCGTTTCCGGTCGTGGTCTATCATCATGGGGGTCTCGGAAACCGGATGGGGGGTGATCCCCGGGGAACCAGCATCGCCCTGGCAAAGGCCGGGTACGTGGGCTTTTCGCCCTTGCGGCGAAAAACAGAGCCGATGAAGGATGCGATTGAGGATGCGGGGCGGGCAATGGCGTACCTGCGCAGTTTGCCCCGGGTCGACCCGGACCGCCTGGGCTTGCTGGGATTCTCACGGGGTGGGTATATTACCTTTTACAGCGCGGTCGACCATGCGCAGCCCCAGGCGATGGTCATCATGGCCTGTGCCCCGGGGCGGCGTAACCAGGAGGCTTTTCTCGGTAAGGTAAAGGATACCCGGGCGCCCGTGTTGCTGCTGGTGGCGGAGAACGACCATAAGCGATCGGACCTGGTCAGCTGGACCCGGAAGATCGGGAAGGTGCTCGATGCGGCGGGCCGGGACCCCAAGCTGATCGTGTATCCGCCCTATCAGGATGACGGGCACCGAATGTTTTTTGAACTCGGTGCCTACTGGAAAGAGGTAATCGCCTTTCTTGATGGGCAGATCGGTACAGGGCCTAAGCCGGATGGCGCAAACCCGAAATAATCGTGCGGGTGAAGCGAGGCACGATTTCCGTCGCCCCGGGCCGGCTCAGCGACGGATGACCAGGTCCCCGAGGTAGGGGACGTTCATCACGTTGAGGATGGGGGCGATGTCGATCGCCTTGTGCGCGGCCCAGGCGAGATCCTGCCAGTGCAGGGGCACGAAGGCGGCATCGTCGTAGAGGATCTTTTCCACCTCCTGTAACAGGGTTGCACGCTTGCCGGCATCGGTTTCCGTGTGCGAGGCGATAATCAGGGCATCCACCCTGGGACTGGAGTAGTTGCCGCTGTTGTACTGTCCATAGCCCGAATCCGCGTTCTTCGTCATGCAGAGGAACTCGGTGAAGTTCGCGGAATCCTCCGTATCCGAATGCCAGCCCAGCAGTTGAATATCGGCGGACCGCTTGTCGAACTCGGGCCAGTACTGCGCCTTGGGCATCGTCTTCAGGTTTACCTTGATCTTGATCTTCGCCAGCATGCTCACCACGGCCTGGGCAATTTTGTAGTCGTTTACATAGCGGTTGTTCGGCGCGATCATGGTGCAGGAGAACCCCTTCGCATACCCGGCCTCCTTCATGAGGGCCTGCGCCTTTTTCACATCGTAACGTGGGGTCAATCCGGGATGATGTCCCGCGTAACCCCTCGGGCTTTGTTGCGCGGCCGTCGTCGCAAACCCGCGCATGATTTTCTTCACGATCCCGTCGTTGTTGATCGCGTGCACGATCGCCTGGCGGACCTGGACCCGTCGAAATTCCGGCCGTCGTTTCTGGTTTAACTGCAGGGTGATGACCCGGGTTCCGCTCATCGTGACCAGGTTGAGCTTCGGGTCGCGCTTGATACGGTCATGGTCGTTAGGGGGCACCGGCGCGATGAAGTCCACATCCCCGGACAGCAGGGCGGCCACGCGGGTCGGCCCCTCCTTGATCGGGGTCAGGACAATCCTGTCCACGTTCCCGGGGGACCGCGTGTCCCAGTATTTCGGAAAGCGATCAAACACGACCTTCACCCCCTGTTGTCGCTCGCTTACGGTGAAGGGTCCGGTGCCGGAAGCATTTCGGCTGGCGAAGCTGTCCCCGTGTTTCTTCAACTCGTCCTTCCCGGCATAGAATCGGTGATCCAGGGGGAACAGGTAAGTCGCCATCTGGAGAAGGAGCGGGTAGGGCTTGGCCGTTACGAGGTCGACGGTGTGGTCATCCACGATCCGGCAGGCGCTTACCTGTTCGAAAAGCGCCTTGAAATCCGGACTGCGCTTCAGCCGGTCACAGGTGTATTTTACATCCGTGGCGGTGAAGGGATGGCCGCTGTGGAAGGTCACGCCTTTGCGTAAATGGAACCGCATGGTGCGCGCGTCCAGGCGTTCCCACTTTTCGGCGAGGCGCCCCTCGAAGTCCAGATCCTTCGTCCAGCGGACCAGTGGGTCAAAGATCATGTGCGAAAGCTGGAGCGTGCCGCCCGAAAGCTGCTCGTGCGGATCCATGGAGACCGGGTCGGCATCATAGGCCATAACCAGGGTCTTTTCGGCAGCCCCGGCGAGGCCCGCAAGCAGGAAAAACAGGGTGTAAAGCCACTTCTGCATACGTTTATGCTTCCCTTTCATGGTAAAATTGCAAGGATTTCACCTCCTCCAAGACGATTCCATAGTATGTATGTAAAACATCATTGAAAGATCCATTATGAAGAACCTTCCGCTCCTCCTCGCTTTCGCCCTCCTGTTCTCGCTCGGCATGATCCATGCCGACGATGCGGCCGACCAGTTGGAATCGCTTGCGGAACATTTCCCTGAGGGCCTGCTGGATGGCGAAGGAAACAAGGTCGGGGTCGAGGTCTTGAAAGGGAAGGCCGTGGGTATTTACTTCAGCGCGTCCTGGTGCCCTCCCTGTAAGGCGTTCAGCCCGAAATTGGCCAAGTATCGTGAACAGTACAAGGACCAGTTTGACGTGGTTTTTGTCAGCTCGGACCGCAGCCCCGCCGCCCAGAAGGAATACATGGCCGAGGTCGGCATGAGCAAGTACACGATTGCCCTCAAGGGCCCGGCCGCCCTGGCGCTCTCGAAAAAGTACGGGGTGAAGGGTATACCGGCCCTCGTCATGCTGAAGTCCAATGGCGATTTCCTCACCAAGGAAGGTCGCGCCATCGTGTCCGGCGGGCATGATGGATCGAAGCTCGCCGATCCCGCCATCAGCATCAAGACCGAGACCGAGGAGTACAAGTGCACCCGTTGTCCCAAGACCCACACGCGCCAGGTGGTAAAGGGCCTGGAAATCCTCGCGGCTTCAGAATAGCCGGGCGTGGCTGACCCATCCCGGATTCGTTTTGAGCCAGCGCATCGAGCCCCGGATTGAGGCCGGCTGGAAAGCGCGCCTGGCCGATGAATTTAATACCGATTCATTCAACCAGCTGAAAGCGTTCCTGGCTGCCGAGCGCCAGGCGGGCAAGGTCCTTTATCCACCCGGATCGAAGCTCTTTTCCGCCTTTGATAACACGCCATGGGACCGGGTGAAAGTGGTGATTGTCGGTCAGGATCCCTACCACGGCCCCGGGCAGGCGAATGGTCTCTGCTTCTCCGTGAACCCGGGCGTGCGGCCCCCGCCCAGCCTGGTCAATATCTTCAAGGAGTTGAGCAGCGATCTCGATTGCCCCATCCCGAAGCATGGGGACCTTTCCCACTGGGCGCGCGAAGGCGTCCTGTTGCTCAACGCGACGCTTACGGTGGAAGCCCGGCGAGCAGGGTCGCACCAGGACAAGGGTTGGGAGGCGTTTACGCATGCGGTCATTGAAAAGGTCGTGGCGGAGAAGGACCACGTGGTTTTTATCCTCTGGGGCAAGTACGCACAGGCCAAGGAGGCGGTGATCGACACCACGCGTCACCGCGTGATCAAGTCCCCGCATCCGTCACCGTTTTCGGCCGATCGCGGGTTCTTCGGCAGCCAACCCTTTTCGCGTACCAATGCCATCTTGAATGAGTGGGGCCTGGAGCCGGTCGACTGGGTAATCCCGGACGCGTAGCCCGTTCCCTCCCCGCGGTGTACGCTTGACGTGGACGATAGCCCCGCGCCTCAGGCCGGTGTCCATTCACTGAACGTGGCCGCCTGGCCGCAGTGGATGCCGGCGTCGTCCGCAACGTTCCATACCACCGCGTTTCGCACCTTGAAGCGCCTTCCGCTGGCGGAGATGCGAATGCCGGCGTAGTCGTCGATGAAGCCGTCGCGGGTCACCCGCTCGAGAAGCTCCTGCCGCTTGGCCCGCTCGACCGGTTCCGCGGATTTGCGTGAGGGGAGGCGAATGAAATCATCCCAGTCCAATTCGAATAATGCCAGGGCGGCCCGGTTGCCGAAGTTGAATACCGGGTCGCGTTCTATGCCATGGCTGACCACGACGAAAGGGGCCTGCCAGACGGCCTGGGCGTCGGGGGCGAGCACCTTGCCGGTCAGTCGCGCATAACTGGTGCGTAACCGTTCGATATGTTGCTCAATTTCCGGTGTCATGCGTATTTCAATGAGTGTCAGCAGTAGCGGGACGTCTTCCGTTGGCCGTAGATTGTACCGATCCCGTTCCGGTCAACGGAAGCTTTTTAGGAACGTTTTCCGTTCGACGAAAATTCAACACCCCCCTATAGTCCTGGCATGGCAAATCTGCGTATCGCTGTTGTCGGTCTGGGTCGGTGGGGTCCGAACCACGTTCGAAACTTTGCATCCCTGGCCGAATGTGAAGTGGTGGCCGTGGTGGATCCGGACCAGCAGGCCCGGGAGAAGATTGGCAACCTGTATCCGGCCGTGGCACTGCATGACTCGCTGGAATCGCTCTTGTCCGAAGAGACCTGTGATGCGCTCGTGGTCGCGACGCCGACCGATACCCATTTCAGCATTGTCAAGGCGGGATTGAATGCGGGCATGCATGTCTTGTGCGAGAAGCCCCTGACCAACCGGAGCGAAAGCGCCTGGGAATTGCAGAAACTGGCCGAGGAGAATGGGGTGGTGCTCATGGTGGGGCATGTATTTCTGTTTAACTCGGGGATTAACTATCTCTGCAACGCGGTGCGGGAGCAGGCTGCCGGGCAGATTTATTGTCTCAACGCAACCCGGACAAACCTGGGGCCGTTTCGCTCCGATGTGAATGCCGCATGGGATCTCGCCTCGCATGATATTTACATTTTCAACCAATTGCTGGGCGCCCGCCCGGTGTCGGTTTCCGCGGTAGGAGAATCCTACCTGCGTCAACCGGTCGAAGATATCGTGTTCATCACGTTGTTCTACCCGGATCGCGTAATGGGCCACATTCACGTCAGCTGGCTTGACCCCAAGAAAGTTCGGCAGATCACCCTCGTGGGCGAGAAGAAGATGATCACCTGGGATGAGTTGGCCAACCTCGGGCCCATCACCGTGCATGACCGTTCGGTCCAGAAAGAGCCGGCGTATGAAACCTTCGGTGAATTTCAACTGCTTACGCGGGAAGGGGACTTGATGTTGCCGCGCATTCCTGCTTCGGAACCCCTCGGCGCGCAAGCCCGGGCCTTTGTCGACCGGTGTCGTGACGGCGAGCTTTCCCTCGAGGCACGCGGCTCAGCGCGCCAGGGTGCCGAGGTGGTTGACGTGCTCGAGGGGGTTGACCGTTCGCTGCAACAGGACGGGGCGGCGGTGGAGATCCACTATGGCGGATGAGGTCTTCGTACACCCCCAGGCGATCAACGAGGGCCTGGAGGTTGGATCCGGCACGAAAATATGGGCCTTTGCCCATGTGCTGGCCGGTGCGAAAGTCGGCACCGATTGCACTATCTGCGACCGGGTATTTGTGGAGAACGGGGCCGTGGTCGGCGACGGGTGCACGGTCAAAAACGGGGTGTCCATCTGGGAGGGCGTAACCCTGGAGAACTATGTTTTCGTGGGGCCCGACGTAAGCTTTACCAATGATCGATGGCCGCGCTCAGCGCGCAATCCCCTGTTGGGGCCGCGGAGTGACTGGCTGGAGTCCACGCGCATTTGCGAGGGCGCTTCGCTCGGCGCGCGTTCGGTGATCCTGTGTGGCGTAACCGTTGGCGCCTACGCGATGGTCGCCGCCGGTGCCGTGGTGACCCGTGATGTACAGGCCCATGCATTGGTAGTGGGGATGCCCGCCCGGCCGCATGGTTGGGTCTGCATTTGTGGGCATCGCCTGGATGAAGCCTTAAGCTGCCTGTCCTGCAATCGTGCCTTTACGCAATCGGATGACGGAATTGAGGTGCAGAAATGATTAAAGTCGGCGTAATTGGATACGGTTACTGGGGCCCGAACCTCGTGCGAAATTTCCACGAGCATCCCGAGACCGCGGTTGCCATGGTCTGTGATCTCGACGACGCCTTGCTGAGCAAGGTGCGGATGCGCTATCCGACGATTGAGACCACGCAAAGCCTGGATGCCCTGCTGGCGGACCCGGAGCTCGATGCCGTGGCCGTCGCCACGCCCATCACGACCCATTTCGATATCGCCCTGCAGGCGATCAATGCCGGGAAGCACGTGCTGGTGGAAAAGCCGCTCGCGCACGACGTCGCGTGCTGCGATCAATTGATTTCCGCCGCGGCCGCCAGGGACGTGGTCCTGATGGTGGACCACACCTTCCCCTTCACCCCGGCGGTGCAACGAATCAAGCAGTTGATCGACGACGGTGAAATTGGCGACGTGTTGTACTACGATTCGGTGCGCGTCAATCTCGGCCTGTTCCAGCATGATGTGAACGTGATCTGGGACCTCGCGGTACACGATTTATCCATTCTGGAATACCTGCTCGACGACAAGCCGACCATGGTCTCCGCGACCGGGATCAGCCACGTCGAGGGCCATCCGGAAAACCAGGCCTACCTCACCCTGCAATACGACGCGCGGCTGATTGCCCACATCCACGTGAACTGGCTGGCGCCCTTGAAGGTGCGGCAGACCCTCATTGGCGGAACGGAAAAAATGATCGTTTACGATGACACCGAGATCACGGAGAAGCTGAAGGTCTACGACAAGGGCATCACCACCGACCAGTCACCGGAGAGCGTCTACCAGATGCGGGTTGGCTACCGGGCCGGTGACATGTGGGCCCCGCACCTCGATCACGGTGAAGCCTTGCGCAACCTGGTGACGGAATTTGTCGCCTGTGTCCAGACCGGCAAGACCCCCCTGACCCATGCCGAGTCCGGCCGCCGTATTGTGCGGGTGATGGAGGCCGCCTCGGAATCGGTAAAGGAAAACGGCCGCCCTGTGACGCTGTGACCATATGCCTGCGGTGCATATACGGGAGCCGCTTGATGGGGTAAAGCGGATCGGGGTCCTGCTGGGTAACTTTTCTGTTTTCTGTATGCCCGCGATCTGGTAGGAAGGCCTATGATCATCAAACCTCCGCGCGGACCGCAATGGGTTTCCTGGCTGCTGGTCGTTCTTTGGGGCGGCTTTATCTACTACACGATCGTCAAGGCCGGTGATATCCGCCAGACCATCGACAAGGAACTTGGCGTCAAGGTCGAAGCGGCTATCTACAAGGTGAAGGGTGGGGGCTCCGATGACGACAGGAAGGTGGACCAGTATTCCCGAAAGGTTGTCATCTACCTGGTGCTGGCGATTGCCGCGTCCGGTATCCTGTGTGCGATCGTGGTGATCGTCCGAAACTGGGACCGCTACGGCTGGCTGAGTGTCCTGGTTCTTGTCGCCTTGCTCTTCCTCTATTTCCGCACGGTCTGGGATATCTATGACTCCAAGAAGCATTCGCGGTGGGAATCGATGCATTTCGTTCAATACGGGGTCTTGTCCGTGTTGGTCTTCCGGGCGCTCGCGCATCGCCTTCGGGACAGCGGTATTTACCTGGCGGCCATCCTGCTCACCGCCTTTATCGGGACGATGGATGAAACCGTGCAGTGGTTCACGGAAGGGCGTTACTGGGATTTCCATGACCTGCCGTTGAATGGCTACAGCTCCCTGCTGGCCCTGTTGGTCGTGGGGCTCGGCCTTCGGCCGGCCTACCTGGCATTCCGGGTGGGCGCCCGGTCCATGAGGACCACCGCCGTGTGCGGCACCCTGTTCCTGGTTTTCCTCGGGGCCTGTTGTTCGAATACCGCCGACTGGTTGCCGTTCTGGGAGAAGTATTTTCCCCGGGTGGCCGAGCAGGAAGACCCGATGGCTGAATACGGTTTTCTGTATGTTGACCCCGAGATGGGCTCGTTTAAGTCCCGCCTGACCCTGGCGGAGCTCAAGCAGCAGGATGAAACCCGGGCACAGGAAGCCTTTGATCTCATGCCGGAGGAGAAGGCGCATATGCTGGACTCAAAGCGATACAGCGCTTTCCTGGCGGAATACAACTCGGTGAAGGACCCGTGGTTGCATGAGCTGCGCGTGCATTTGTTTTCGCGGGACAAGAACGAGCAGCGGGTACGTGAGCAGATCGCCGCACCCAAGCCGGACTACGGGAGCAAGGTGGCGAAGATGATCAACGAGGACAAGATCCTCTGGGCCTATTATCCGGCGTTCATGGAGCTGTACAAGAAACAGCCCGACCTGACGTTCCAGAAAGAGGTTGAAGGGGATAAGGAGGGTAAACCGTATCTCAGTGCGGTCAGCAAGGCCTTGATTACGAAAATATCCCTCGGACAGATCTGGACCGTGATTGTCGCCCTGATCGCTCTTCTCTGGGGCCTGTTTGCCTGGCGGAACAAGGCGGAGCCGCAAGATGCCCACGCGTAGAGCCTTTCTCGCCTCGGCTTCCGGCACCGCACTCGCCGTCCCCAATATCCTTGCGGCTTCCAAGGGCGGCAAACCCTTGAAGATCGGTTTCTATACCGACCTGCACATGCGGGCTGAATGGCAGGCGCCGGATGCCTGGCAACAGGCCGCGGAGTGGATCAACCGGCAGGGGGTAGACTTTCTTATCTGTGGCGGCGATGCGATCACGGATGGCTTCGACGCCTCCGCGCGTTCCCTGGAGCCGCGCTGGGAGGCGTATTTTTCCGGCCATAAGCGCCTCAGGAACGACGTGTACATGGCCATGGGCAACCACGACATTGTCGGCGCCCAGCCGACGGACGGGAGCGATCCGGAGAAGGACCCGCGGCGGGTATTTCGCGAAAAGTTTCATCTCGACCGGACCTATTACAGCTTTGATGCCGTGGGGCATCACGTGATGGTCCTGGACCCGTTCGAGATCGGCTGGGAGGGCAAGGCCTTCCGCGGCTGGATTGGTGAGGAGCAGCAGGAATGGATCCGGGCCGACCTCGCCGGGGTGTCCGCATCCACGCCGGTCCTCATCGTCTGCCATATGCCGTTTTTCTCAACCTATCGCCAGTTCACCCGCGGTGCGCTGGAGCCCATGAGCAACCGCTACATCGTCGAGAACAACCTCGCCGTCCTCAAACTCTTCGCCCGGCATAAGGTGGCGGCCATCCTGTCCGGGCACCTGCACGTGAACGAGTTCATCCAGGTGAATGGGATCACCCATATCTGCGGCGGCGCCATCTGTGCCAAGTGGTGGCGCGGTCCCTGGTTCGGCACCCAGGAAGGTTTCGGCGTAGTCACGATCGATGGGGGCCAGGTGGGCTGGGAATACGTGGACTACGAGTGGGAAGCCCGCCGCCCGCCGGATAAATAAGTCGTGCTCCATGATGGTTTCGCTCTGCCTATACCGGAATATTCTTGTCGGGGAGCACGGGTGCGGGATATGATTGGAACCGATTGAATGCGTCCATGAAGATTGCCCGTTCCACATGTTTTAGGCCCCTGGTATCCCTGCTTGGGCTTCTTTTCCTGTTGGCCTTGCCCGCCGGGGGAGCCACGATCGTGTGGATCACGGAGGACACGGATGCGGTCAATCCGCCGTCGCCGGATGACTCCGGCTGGACCGATCTGCTTAGCGCACAGGGCCACACGGTGACCCGGAAGGTCCTCAAGATATTCCTCTCCCCTTCCACCGACCTCGACGAGTTGAACGCGGCGGACCTGGTCATCGTCAGCCGGGACACCAATAGCGGGAACTACGCGAACGACCAGGCAGAAGTCGATACCTGGAACAGCGTGACCTCGCCCATGATCCTGACCAGTTCCTACATCCTGCGGACCCCGCGCTGGGACTGGATGGATACAGGGAACGCCTTTTCACCGGCCACCACCAGCAACCTGGTCGCGGTGGTGCCCTCTCACCCCCTGTTCAGCGGCGTGAGCCTCGACCCCAGCAACCAGGTCATCGTTGCCGAGAGCGCGGTGGACCTCATCGCTCTCACCGATCCCGGCACGGGCCAGGTTGGGAATGGGGATATCCTCGCCACGGACACGGCCGGCAAGGTCTGGATCGCGGCCTGGGAAACCGGGGAGGAATATTTCACCGGTGGGGGTGCCTTCGCCGGTGGCCCGCGCATGTGGCTCGGGGCCGGTGTGAATAACAATAACCCCAAGGGCGGGGAAAATTTCAATGCGGCCGGGGAGCAGATCTTCCTGAACGCGGTTGACTTCTACACCTCCACTGGCCCGGTCGACACCGACCTGGACGGCCTCCCGGATGACTACGAGGACGCGAACGGGCTGGACAAGAACGACCCGAATGACGCGGCGGCGGATGCCGACCTCGACGGCGGCAGCAACCTGCAGGAATTCGTCTTCGGCACGGACCCGCAGGACGCGAACGAGTCCTTCCTCATCCAGGCACCGGACCTTGCCGCGACCGTCCAGTACGGCCCGGTGAAGGCCGGGGTCACCTACGTGTTGCAATTCTCAGAGGACCTGCAGACCTGGCTCACGGTGGACACCCTGGTCGCGACGGGCGATGCCGCAACCAACACCGTCGGCCTCCCCGTGAACCCGCGCGGCTACTACCGGATCGAGGCCCTGCGCTAGACCGCCCGCTATTCGCTGAGCAGAAACTCGATCGCGCGGTCGACTTCCCGGTTCGCGAGATCCGCAAAACGCAGGTTTCCCTTCTTGTCGACCAGGTAGTAGTCCGGGAAGGAATCGGCGCCAAAGGCCGCCTGGGTTTTACCCTCGCTGTCGTGCGCGAGGAGGTAGGGGATCCCTTCCTTCTTCGCGAAGGCGGGCATTTTATCTCCACCGTTCCGGCTGTGGACCCCGATGATCACTACGCGGTCCTCGTACTTCTGGTGGAGTTCCTTCAGGTGCGGCACGGCACCTCGGCAGGGTGGTCACCAGGTTCCCCAGAAATCGATGAGGACCACTTTTCCCCTGAGGTCGGCCAGTTTGACCGCCGCGTCACCTGGCGCGTTCAGCCAGTCCGTTACCTGAAGGGCGGGTGCGACTTTGTTTTCCAGGGTATCTTTAAAGTCTCGTTTCCCTTCCCGCTTAAAATCTGCGGCGAAGAGATGGGTGCTCATCAGGACGGCCAAGAGGGGGATCCAACAGTTTTTCATAAGGGCTTCTCCATGGGTGAGCGTCAAGTATCCATCCAATGCCCGGGAATTTCAAGGCCTGGTTTCGGCCGAGGTGATTTATTGGCTGGGAAATCCCGTGCCCCTCGACTAGGTTTTGGCTGAATGAAAGCACCCATCCACCCGTCAAAACGGTCGCGACACCCTTATGGATGAAATCCAGGAATGGGTGAAACAGGCGCAGGCCGGTGATGAGGCTGCTTTTGGCGAGCTGGTAAAGTGTCTCCACGAGCGGGTGTACGCCGTGCTCTACCGCATGGTGGGAAACGCCCATGACGCGCGTGAGCTCGAGCAACTGACTTGGATCAAGGTCTGGAACAAGCTGGACACCTTCAAGGGCGAGTCGGCCTTTTTTACCTGGGTGTATCGCGTGGCGACCTACACCGCATTGGATTTTTTGCGAAAACGAAAACGGCGACCGGAAATGGAATTGATGGAGGAAATGGACCTGAAGGCGCGTACGGTACAGGCACTTCCTCCGAGCGCACACTCGAGGCCTGACCGGGAACTGCAGCGGGCGGAACTGCGTGCGGCCTTCGACGGGGCCTTGGCCAAGTTGTCGGATAAGCACCGCACGGCCCTTGTGCTTCGCGAGGTGGAAGGGTTATCGTATGAAGAGATCGCGGGAGTGATGAAATGCCGGGTCGGCACCGTAATGTCGCGTATATTTAATGCACGGAAGGCGATGCAGGTGTACTTAAAGGATCTTTCCTTATGAAAAACCAGGATATCGAGAAGATGATCAGTCAGGAGCTGGACGGGGAGCTGGACCCCGCCGGTCGCGCCATGCTGATTCGCAAGCAGGGCGCGGTGCTCGCGGATAGCCGTGAAGATTTTAAAAAAACCGGCGATCTCATGCGGGAAGGGGCTTCCGAGGGCATGCCCACGGCCGAAGCCATGTGGCAGGACGTTCAGCGCGGGATGCGCGTGGGGGCCGGTGAGCCGGATAAAGGGCCCCGTTGGCTGGCCCCCTGGGCCATTGCGGCGGCTATTGCCGTGGCCGTGGCCGTCCCTTTCGCGCTGAAAAGCAACGCGGAACCGATGCAAAGCACCGCGACCGTCGAGTATTTATCGACAGATCTCCCCGGAGCGGATATAGGATCCTACGTGCTTCCCGAGAGCGAAATGACCGTAATCTGGGTGTTTGAAGAGGAATCCGATGAGGGCTGAGTGCCTGATCATTTTAAGCCTGTTGGCAGGCGGTGTCGTCCAGGCCGAAAGCGTGCGTTTCAGCGGCACCCTGATCCAGGCTTCTGCCAAGCCGGGTCCCGTCGATCCCAAGCTGGCGGGCATCCAGAAAAAGCTCCGGAACTTTCCATACAAGTCCTTCAGCTTTGTCGGCAGTGGCGGCGGTAGTGTCAAGATCCCCGGGAAAACGTCGTTTGGCGTGGGTGGCGGCAGCACCATCGATGTCCATGCATCCGGGATCAAGGGCTCCCAGGTCAAGGCGTCCCTGCAATGGAAGCACGGGGGCAAGATCGCCATCAATACCACGATTGGGATCAACAAGGGCTCGGGGACGATCCTCGGAGGCCCGAAGGCCGGCGGCGGGGTCCTGATCCTTTATCTCACGGTTAAATAGCCTTTTTGGGTGCTCCCGCGGGTCCCTCCCGCCTGAACCTGAATAAATGTGCATTCTCGCTGAATACCCCGCGTTGTCCCGGCGTCATACCTCCATACGCAACATTAACCCGGAGAAATGACATGAAAAATACACTGACAGGTATCATTGCCCTCAGCCTGGGCCTGGCGTTCGCGGCACCGCAGGCCCAAGCCCGTGACGATGGCTGGGCCGCGTTCGGCGGATTGATCGGAGGCGCTATACTTGCGCATGCGGCTTTCCAGGGCACCAGCCACGGGAGCCATCACGGATACTCGGTACACGGTTACTCGCACAGCTCCAAGGGCGGTCGCTATGAGTATCGGCAGCAGCGGGTTTGGGTCCCCGGTCATTACGACTACGAACGGGACGCCTGCGGCCACACGGTCCGGGTATTCCACCCCGGACACCATAAAATAGAGTCGGTGAAAGTCTGGGTGCCGTACAGTCACGGGCATGTTTCCCGTAGACGGTCGTGCGATTTCTGATTGCCAACCGGGGCTAAAAACAAGCAACGACTCGGGGGCATACTATCGGGTATGCCCCCGATTTATTCCACCTTGCCATGCCCCGTCTTATTGCGGTCGACCAGGAGCCCATCGTACGGGTCTTCATGCGGGCCTCGGGCTATCCGCTTTCAGGGAAGCAGGAATTTCTTCAAGAGCGCTATCCGTTCGGTATGCCCTACAAAAACTCTATATCCCCCTTGCTATACCGGATGGGCTGACATACATCTTACCCGCCTTCGCCGGAGAGGTGGCTGAGCGGCTTAAGGCACCGGATTGCTAATCCGGCGTACGGTTTTTTCCGTACCGGGGGTTCAAATCCCCCCCTCTCCGCCAGGCGAAGCCCGCTGCCCGACGGGAAAGAATCCCAGGGACTCGAAGGAAGCGGGGTGCCTGGGTACCCGGATATCCATCGTCGCCTCAGGCCCGGCGTTTCCGGTTGCATTCCTCCGTGAAAAAACGGACTTTCCCTTCAAATGGACTGGAAATCACTCTGCGACAAACTCGGCCTGGACTACACGCGCTGGCAATGGCGGGTCCTGCGCTGGCGGAAGGGTTGGGAGGATTGTATCGATGGATTTAGACACAAGGAGGACCAGGCGACGGTCCAGGCGAATTTCTGCCCGGAGTGTCGGGCGATGCTCGGAAAGGATGAAAAGGTTTGCGAGCATTGCGGCGCGCGGGTGTCCGGTCATGCCCGCCAGGTTGCGGGCCGTACCCTGGAGTCCCTGTTGCCGGGGGTGACGCCCGTGACCAGCCTGCTTCTGCTGGCAAATATCGGGGGGATGCTTTTACTCATGCTGGCCCATGGGGCGGATCAATTCTTGAATCCCGACGGAAAGTCCCTGACCCTGATGGGGGGCCTGAGCCCGGCCCTGTTCAACCAGTTTTCGATCGCTGATTACAACACGATCTACCGGGGCTGGATGCAGTTTGCGGAGGGATTCGACGTGGGGGGCGAGTGGTGGCGGGTGATCAGCTATGGCTACCTGCACGGGGGCTTCTGGCATATTGGATTTAACCTGTTTGCGCTGACGGTGATCGGCCCGGTGCTGGAGAACGAGGTTGGCCGTGCCCGGACCTTCACGGTGTACACCTTGTCCATCGTGCTCGCGGGAATAGCCCAGGTGATGGTCTCGCCTTCCTATTCGCCGGTGCCGATCGTGGGGGCGAGCGGGGGACTGTTCGGGTTGCTGGTGTTCGGCGTGGTCTACATGCATTTATACGGGTCGGTGATGCACGCGCAGCGCAATGCGCTGTTGCGCTGGGTCTTGTTCGCGTTCATCGCAGGATTTGCCATCGGTGCCGCCAACATGGCGCACCTCGGTGGCGCGGTGGTCGGCGGTATTTTTGGCTTCCTGGTGGAGAAGGAGCGCAGGGTGGGGAACCGGTTTTCCCGGGCCTGGAACAGCCTGGCCGTGCTTTGCCTGGTTGCGACCCTGGGCTGTATGGTGCTGTCCTTGATCTGGCGTTCCGCCTTCTTCAAGATGCTCGAGGCATTGGGCTAGGTCAGGGCGTGCACGTCACGGGACGTGTGCCGACCGGGCTTATTCCGCGCCGGGGACGGGCCCGCCCGGTTTTTCGTGGGGGAGCAACTCGCCACCAACGATGGATGCGCCGCCGTCCACATACAGGACCTGTCCGGAAATTTTCCGGGAGCAGGGACCGATGAGGAACAACGCGGCGTTTGCGACTTCCTCCTTATCCGTTTCCGGGTTCCAGGGAATTGGAGCCATGCGCTCCCAGGTGCTACCCAACTCTTTGAAGCCAGGAATGGCCCCGGCCGCCTTGGTGGAGAGCGGTCCGGCTGAAATGGCATTCACCCGCACATAATCCCGGCCGTGCCGGCGGGCCAGGCCACGAACGGTGGCTTCCAGGGCGGCTTTATTCACGTGCATCCAGTTGTAGTAGGCAAAGGCGATTTCAGAGGCGAAACTCAGGGCCACCACCGCGCCGCCATCGGGCATCTTCGGCACGGCGTAACGGGTGACGCTGGCCAGGGATACGGCACTGATGTGAAAACCGGTTTTCAGGTCGTCGTAGGCGTCGGTATGGAACTCCGGGCCCAGGCAGGTCTTTGGATTCGCGTAGGCGATCGAGTGAACGACACCGGCGATCGGCCCGATGTCGGCGAAGAGGGCTTCGATCTCCTCGTCCTGGGTGATGTCACAGAAGCGAATGTCCAGGGCGTCCTTGACCTCCTGGTCGAGGGCCTTGTTGCGATCGAAAAAGATCTTTTTCATCCGCGCGCTCTGTACGGTGAAGATGACTTTCCCGCCCCCTTCGCCGATCGCTTTACCTATCGCATAGGCAATAGAATCCGAATCCAGGAGTCCCATAACCACGTATGTCGCATCGCGCTGTATCATAGTATTTTCCTCGAGAAGTGCTTGTGTGGAGGGAAGTTGGCTTAAAATGAGGATGTTGCCAAGGCTATTCCCCCGGCGATGTTTGACCCCGGCCAGCGCGACACGACCGCGGGTTCGGATCTATTCGGTCGGCAATGAGTCCCCGGTCTAAAAGCTTCAGTTCAGCTTGGAATAGATGTAGGCTTTTGCGGAAGATCGCCCTTGCTCCGGGCGAACGCGGTATCCATGAATCCGAACCACCAGGCCTTGCGGGAGAAGATGGTGCGTACACAGCTTCGCGCTCGAGGCATCCTCGACCCGCGCGTACTGCAGGCGATGGAGGAGGTGCCCCGGCACGCATTCGTTCCGGATCCCCAGGTGCCCCATGCCTATGAAGACCGCCCCCTGGTGATCGACTGCCAGCAGACGATTTCTCAACCCTACATGGTGGCCGTGATGACCGAGTTGCTGCAACTGCAGCCCGCGGACCGCGTGCTGGAAATCGGTACGGGGAGTGGTTACCAGGCCGCGGTGCTCGCTTCCCTGGTCGAGCAGGTCTACACCCTGGAGCGTTTCCCCGAGTTGAGTGGTCCGGCGCTCAACCGCCTGAGCAGCCTGGGTTATGTAAATATCGAGTTCGCGCAGGGTGATGGCTGGCACGGCTGGCTCGAGCAGGCGCCCTTCGACGCGATCCTGGTGGCCTGCAGCACCCCGCGGATTCCCGCGCCCCTGGTCGAGCAGCTTCGCCCGGGACGCCGGATGGTGATTCCCATCGGGCCGGAGGGCGGGGAGCAGCAACTGGTGTGCCTCACGCGAGAGCCGGACGGGTCAACGCGGGAAGAAATCCTGATGTCCGTGCGCTTTGTGCCGTTGCTGCGCGGGATTCCCTGATCCCGGCGTCGCAGGCCTTCGGCGACGGAACTCGCGCCGGGGGGGTCAATCTGTTAGCCTCCCCGGATGAGTGAAAAAGACACAGGGATGAAAAGTGCCTACGAGTTGGCGATGGAGCGCCTGAACGCTTCCGGTGAAGAGAGCCGGACCTTAAGCGACGAGCAGAAGGCGGAACTCGCGGATATTGAGAAGAAGACCAAGGCTAAGATCGCCGAGCTGGAGATCATGCACAAGCAGAACCTCGAAAAGGCCATGGGGGATCTCCAGGCCTTGCACGGGCTGGAATGTGCGCTTCATGAGCAGCTTCAGAAGGTGAATGACCAGGCCGAAGTCGAAAAGGATGCGGTTCGGGCGGGTTGAGCGGGGTTAAGTCTCGGTATTAGGGCAACAAAAAACCCCCAGCCGAAGCTGGGGGTTTTCCGGTTAGCATTAACCCTTTTTAGAGTGCAAGACCGATGGTGAAGAAAAGGTCTTCGTCCACGGGTGTTACGTCCTCATCCGTTTCGACAACGTAGCTTACGCCGACGGCGATGGCACCCAGACCGGTATCAAACCCGGTTCCGGCTGACAGTGTCAGGTGCGAAAGCCCGGTTTCCCCGCCGTCTGAATCAGCGACGTAGCCGAGGGCGGCTCCGATGTCAATCGCCATGCTGTCACTGAGCGCGAGGCTGTGGCCTCCGGTCAATTCAACATAGAGACCTCCGTCGAGAGCGCCATCAATACCGAGGTATACGGCGATGGCTGGATCCAGGGGAAGACCGCCGGGAACCGCCATGGAAAGGCTCAGTTCGCGGTCCGAATCTGCCGCACCGTCACCAGCATACACGTACTCCGTGAAGCCGAGTGAAAGGCCAGCAGGCAACGCATAAGAGGCGGAAATATCCACTTCGTCCGTGTTGCCGGCATCCGTATTCACGTTCGCCCAGACCCCTACG
>JAPYUI010000067.1:0-3417 GCA_029936175.1 Kiritimatiellia bacterium | reverse complement strand
ATCCGTATTCACGTTCGCCCAGACCCCTACGCTCAGTCCGCCGCCAATGTCGGCATCCAGGTAGGGGTTCAGGTTCACATCATCGTTTACCGTTGCTCCGCGGAAGACATAGGCCGAATTCAGGTCTAGTCCTACGCCCGTGAGTTCGCCGGCATTCACGCCGAAGATCCCAAGTGCCATTGTAATAACTGCACCAGTGGTAATTAGTTTCTTCATGTTTACTATCTCCTCTCTTATGTTATTAAATTTGTTAATAACTGACTCAAGCACTTGGTTAAAAACAGGTTGCTATCGTACAAGTTATTAACAGGTTGGTGGTATTTGTTATAATTTGACCTAATAGGTCAAGCTGAATCAGGCGGTTATTTGTTTTTTATGCGCAGGACAGGTGGGTTCACCCCGGTATATAATGTTCTATCTTATTCGAACAAAAGGACTTACGTGTTTGTTATGAAGTCGTTCTTTTTATCCGCCCGGGACCCCTTTTCAGTGGTTTTTTTGAGCTTTTCCCTCTTGGAAAGCAGCCTAATGTGCCCATTTCCCCACGATCAGGGTTGTTATACCGGGGGGCCGCTTCGAAATCCCGCTTAGGCCGTGGGTATAAAGCCGCTCATTACGCCTTTGCTTTGGCTTCGGTCCGCCCGAGGGCCCCTGGCCGGGCCGATCAACTACCCGGAGCCCCGGGAAATTGATTGTATCGTCTACCCGCAGAGGCCCTTCGCCCCCGCCGCGTTGCCTCAGCGCGGCTCTCCGGGTCCTGGAAGCGGGTGCTTCATCGCGGACACCCGGCGATTTTCTTTGTTTTCCCGTGTGCGGGACCCGGTATGGGAGGCCGGATTTGCAAATTAGCCATTGAAGCCCATGAAGGTAGTATTGTAAGTAAATCTCCTTGGCCGGGTTATGAGGATGGCGTTTGTACGTCCGCTATATCCCCTCCCGTTTCCCGGACCTGTCAACCTCACGAGAGCGCAGATCATGTTAAAGGCTGTTCGACCGAATCGATCCAACCATAATACAGTAACTCCTCGCGGCGTACGGAACGTGACGGCCGTATGGATCCTGGTGCTTATGCCCGCGATCGCCCCTTGGTCGGCTGCTGAGGATCCGGGGGTTGAAAAACGGGTGGAGCAGCTGTCGGTCGAATCCCCCGCCGGCCTGCGGGATCCACTGTATATCATCCAGGCAGGCGATAGCCTGCAGCGCCTGGCCGCTGACAATGGCTGGGACAAGCGCTTTGTCGAGGAATTGAAGGCACTGAATCAATTGAGCGGTGAAGCCCTCGTGCCCGGTCATCCCCTCGTGATCCCGGGACCTGAGCGGGCGATCGCATTGCAGGCACTCAATCGGGCCCGTACCTTCATGAAGGCCGCGGTTGCCGCCAATGCCGGTACCTTCGCGATCGATGATTTTAAAGTGGCGGTGGATGTTTTCCATGATGGAGACCGTGCGCGTGGGATCGGCTCCTACCATCGCGCCCGCCTGCTTGGAGACCTCGCTGCCCGGAAATTTCAGGACGTTAAGGCCCTGGCGGATTCCCGGGCCCTCGAGCCCAAGTCGGCCAAGCTGAACATTATTGGCGGCACCGTCTTCCACTCGATCAATAACGGCCTCTCCTGGAATGCCGTGACCGCGGGGATCGAGCTGGCTGAAGGCCACCGGGTACGCACGGAAAGCGGCGCGGCTGCCGTGATCGTGTTTGAGGATGGAAGTCGCCTGCTCCTCAAGTCCCAAAGCTCCCTCGTCTTGGTGCGCAGCCGGGTGGATCAGCGAACGGAACGCAGCAGTCGCGTGTTGGACCTGGAGGCGGGAACCGTCCACGCCGATGTCCCGGCATTGAAGGTGAGCGGGTCGGATTTTGTACTCAGCATGGGAGCGGTCCGCGTATCACTGGTTGACACCCGGGTTCTTCTCTATCAACTCGACAATGCAACCTTGGTTCAATGTTGTTATCGCGGAACCGCAGATGTGCAGGCTGCCGGGCAATCGCTTCTCCTGCCACAGGGATACGGTTCCATGTTCGTGGCAGACAAAGGCTTGCAAGGCCCCTTCCCGCTCCTCCGGGGCGTCGACCTGATTCATCCACCCCGCGCCGGTTTTGACACGGCCTCGCAGAACGTGCACTTTGCCTGGCGGCCTTCACCGCAACACAAGGAGGTGGAATATGAGTTGTCGATCGCGCGCGATGTCGACTTCGGTCAACTCGTGGATTTTGAGGTGACCCGCGACGTGGAGTACGTGAGCAAGCCTTTGCCCGAAGGGATCTACTTTGCCCGGGTGCGGACCTCGGACCGACGTGGACTTCCCGGGTTCAACAGCGAGACGGTTATCTTCAAGGTGACCATGAACCTCGGCATTCAACTCGGTGCCGAGACGAAAAAGGTCGTCGCGGACGGGGCGACGTATGTCGCCCCAAAAGCGCATGTGGCGGCCCTGCCCGTTTCCTCGAACAGCAGCGTGGTAAGCATTGAATACCGTATCGATGAGGGCACGTATTTTTCTAGTGATGCCGGGGTGATGCTCGGTGGGACCGGCAGCTATGCGATTCGTGCACGGGGCGTCGCGGTGGATGGCCACCTGGGGGAAGAGCAACTGTTCTCGGTGATCGTGGACGACCAGGCGCCACAGTTGCGCGTGCACGTCGGTGAGATTGCGGATGTGCCCGGGTACGGGCTGATTCGCTCCGTATCGTTTATCGCGGAAGACAACCTGGCTCTGGACCGGGTGGAGTATCGCCTGGATGGTAAAGCGTACAAGCCGTACGAACATCCACTGAAGTTACCCGTGAGCAGGAATTTCAAGATCAAGGTGCGGGCTTTTGACGTGTTCGGCAACATGGCGGAGACCGGCATGGGCCTGGAATGCGTCAAGACGCGCACGGCTGGCCAGGGAAAAGGCTTGTTCAAGCACCTGTTTAATCATTGAGAGTTCCCTGGCCCGTTCCGGGGATGCCGACCCCTCGCCCCGATCCGCCCTTCCCCGGTAGACCTGCTTGACCCGGCCGGAGGCTTGGGCGTTCTTTTTTGTACCCGCCCACGATGGTGGACGTCATTTGCCGTTACCCGGTGGATGTAGCCTTGTTTTTTTCCGGAAATCGCCCTAACCTTTGGCGACTTGTTGTTATAAAAGAAATATTGGAGCGAAATGGATTGCTTCGGTATCCTTTTCACAGAATGCGTTACGATGCCCATGCAAAGATTTAGCCTTTTTGTCCCGCTTCTCCTCCTTCTTCTGCAGGGTTTTGTTTCCCGCGCAGACGAGCTTCCAGCGTTGCTCAAGGGTGTTCGCCCCGAACCGTCGGTCTATCTTGTTCAGGCAGGGGATACCCTTGCCTCGGTCGCGGAGCGGCTCCTGGGTTCCTCCGAATTTGCCAAGGAACTTGCGAGCTACAATCGTCTTTCCCTCCCCGTGGACCTTTCA
>JAPYUI010000289.1 GCA_029936175.1 Kiritimatiellia bacterium | reverse complement strand
TCCTGCAGGTTGCTGCTGCCGTCGAGGTCGGCATCCTCCGCCGCGTCATCCGGGTCGTTCTTGTCCAGCCCGTTCGCGTCCTCGTAGTCATCCGGGAGGCCGTCCAGGTCCGTGTCGAGCAGGCCGGTGGAGGTGACAATCACGTCGATGTTTCCGCTGGAGGGACTGACGACCTGGTAGGTGAAGCCGGCGGCGGAAAGGTTGGTGGCAATCAAGGGCAGGGCGCCGGTGTGTCCCCCCGCGGTTATGAGATCATAGGTGCCGGAGGCCATAGCGCCCGCGTTGCGGATGGCAATGGTTCCGCCGAGGCTCAGGGCGTTCAATATCGTGGGGTTCGTGACGAGGACGTGGTCCCCGGTGCCGGGTCCATCGAGGTCGAACCAGAGGTTGCTGGCCGAGGAGAGGTCCAGGGTCCCGTTGATGCTCAATTCGCCCAGCAGGCTGAGGTCGCCCGCATCCCGGGAACCCGGGTCCAGTTGGCCGTTGACCACCACGGTCACCCCGGTGGTGCCGATACTGCCCTCGCCGCCGAGCGTGCCGTTCGCCTCAACCAGGAGGTTGGTGTCGGCCCGGTTGTTCCCGTCGATGACCAGGGTCCCGGCCTGGACGGTCGTGGTGCCCGAGTAATCGTTGTTGCTCGAGGTGAGGATCACGGTGCCGTCGCCGATCTTGGTGACATCCGGGTGTCCCTTGGGGATGGGTAGCCCGTCGATGGTCTCGGTGGCGGAAACCGCGGTGTCGCGGATGCGCCCGGTCAGGGTGAGCGGTCCCCCGACAACTGCGCTCAGGTGAATCTGCGGGCGCAGGGAATCCAGTTGCCGGGTGTTGTTGTTCTGGTTGTAGCCGTCCCCGACGTAATTGATTGACGAGAAGGAGAGGGTCGCGGGATTGGTGGCGATGCTGCCGATGGTGTAGGGGAGGCTGTCCCCGCCGACAAAGCCCTGGCCGATGCCGCCATCGACGGCATCGACATCGTTTGTGTTGCCCACCACGTCCACCAGCTGGATTGCTGCCAGTCCACCGCGGAGCGCGTGTACCCCCCCGGTGTTGACCAGCAGGGCCGGGGCATCCGGCGTCGGGGCACTTCCGTTCGATCCGGTCTCACCCAGGCGAACCGAGTATACGTGTTCAAGTGCATTGGTATGTTCGAGGAGTGCGGAACCCCGCAACAGGCGCAAATCCCCCTCAAAATGGTTGGTGCCCTGCAGGCGGACGATGCCGTCGCCGGTCACGATGAGGCCGAGGTCCACCCCGGAGCCGAATACGCTTCCTTCCTCGATCCGGCCGGTGAGCAGGATCTGGTCCCCCGGCAGGCTGGGGTTTAACTCGATATTGTTCTTGAGGTTACCGCCGGTGGTGTTGTTGGAAAGGTCCTCGAGCGTGATGTCTCCCAGGGTCAGGCTCGAGGGAACATTCGAGGTCGAGGTCGAGGAGGTGCCAACCCGGAAGCTCCAGCGCACGTCGCCGGTCACCACGTTGGTGCCGCCGTCGATGCGGCGCAGGGTGATGTGCGCATCGTCCAGTCGCACGTCGCGCGCGGAGGCATTGCTGGTCTCCACCAGGAAGGTATTTCCCCAGGTGCGGCTGATCGGGGTCGGCGTGTACTCGAAGATGAGGTCCTCGGTGAGGGTCAGCGAACGATCCGTTCGGATCACGGGCTCCCGGTCGAAGCCGGCCGCGCTGTCCTTGCCGTGTGCATGGACGATGGTCTCGTTCCCGGGGCCGCTGGCCCCGAGGCTGGCATTGTTGCGCAGGCGCAGGTGGGGACCGGCGTTGTTGTCCAGGGGGAGGAGGGCGTTCAGCTGCGTCACCCCGGTGTAGGTATTGGATCCCTCGAGAATGATGCGGCCGGAGGTCAGCAGGTTGACCCCGTTCGTCCCGGCCAGCTCCAGGTTACGCGTTCCCGCGCCAAATCGGATATCCTCAGAGATCTTGGCCGCCCCGGTGTACTGGATGAGCGGGGCATTTGTCCCGTTGTCGAGGGTGAGTACCTGCGTACTGTTGCCCGAGGTGGGTTGCAGGGTGAAATTCGAGGTGCCATCCGGCTGGTCGCTGAAGTGGAGTTCGCCCAGGATGATGTTGGTCGGGAGACTGACCACGATCCGGGGGTCGGTATACCCGGGGGCGAAATCAAAATGGGCCACCGCACCGGCACCGCCGGGTATGCCGTTGGTCCAGTTGGCCGGGTCCGTCCACGCGCCGTCCGTATCGTTGGTCCAGGTGGATTGGGCCGCGAGCTGGAAGGTGAAGCAGATGCCGCAGAGTGTAGAAAGGATAGTGGTGCGTAGCATGATAGAATTCCTCCGGTGTAGCGGGGTAACCTAGCCCGTTGTACGGGCGGGGTGCAACCCTTTAGTGTGGCCCCCATGGGGAGACAAGCAAGGGTTCCCGGAGGCCCGCCTGGGGGGCTAGGCCCGGATCGCGTCGATGGAACGGTGCTCCCGCTCGGCCGGGCCGAGCTGGGCCTCCGCATCCATGGCGTGGAGCATGGTATTGTAAAGATCTATGCCCTCAGCGTTTACGTCCATTATCCGGCCGGTCTTGAAACGTCCATTCGCCCCGGTGATCGCGTGAAAAACCCCGGAGAGTTCGCGTTTCACGTCGTTGTGGCGACCATCGCCCGACTCGGTGGACAGGGTGATCATTGCATTTTCCAGGATGCTCCGCCCGTTGGCCTCGCGGGCCTCCTTGCTGTCGAGCTGTTTCAGGAAATAGACGACCTCGCGCATTTTCATGTGGGCGTGCAGGCGGAGTTCCTCGTTCTGCTTGTCCTCGTTGAACTTGTGCCACCACTCGTGGCTGCAGCCCTTGTCCCCCCCGGCATTGTGCCGCCTGGCATCATCAAAGGTGCCGCGCTTCTCGCCGTTGAAGATATAGTCACCGGTCAGGCGGATGCGTTCGCCCGCGGCGAGAAAGGTCAGCGACCCGAAGCGCACCCGGTCCATCTGGATCGCGAGGGCATAAAGGTCTGCCATGAGGTGCCACTCGCGGGTCAGTTCGTCGAGGGTGATGTCGATGCCCTGGCCTCCCGGGTCGGCGAGTCCGCCGTGGAGGAGTTCCGAGCGCGGGGGAAGGCCGGGCCCCCCGTCCTTGGCCCGGTGCATTTCATAGGCGCGCATCTCGTATTCGCGGATGCGGTCCAGGTGGTCGGAGACGCGTGACCTGGATGCGTGGCCGAGGGGCGAGTTCTTGCCGGTATAGTAGCGGTACTGGTCCACCATCGAGTCGAGTACGCTGCGCCTCAGGCGCTCCTTCCGGGCATCGGAGTCTTTCGGCAGGTGCACGGTCCCGAAGACCCGGTCGAAAAGGTCGCGCGGTTTTTCCTGCATGGTCGCGGCCACGGTCCCGTCCGGGTTGTAGCTGTGCACGTAGCGGCAGATCCGGCTGCGGCGAAAGAAGGTGCCGCCGACCAGGGTGGGTACCATGCCGGGCGGCAGGCCGTCCGGGTAATGCGCCTGCCGGACGAGCTGGTCGATCGAGGCGCCCCCGGCCTTGGCTCCACCGTTGGGCTTGCTCGCGGTGAAGGCCGCGGAGGCCCCGTCGAAGTGGGCATTGATCCCGTTTTCATCGGCGCGGACCTGGTCCACCCCGCGCAGGATGAGCAACTTGTCGCCCAGTTCCTTGAGCGGCTCCATCACCCCGTCGAAGCCCTCGACCTGGAGCGGCTTGGGAATGCCGAGGCCGAAGAACACATTGAAGGCGCGGGTCGGGAC
>JAPYUI010000066.1:16792-21226 GCA_029936175.1 Kiritimatiellia bacterium | reverse complement strand
TACCTGGGATACACCATTCCACACTACGCGACCTTCTACGATATCAAGCATCTCTTGGTCCTGGGCCGGGTAAGCTCCGGCGAAGGAGGGGAAATCATGGTTGATGAAGCGAAGCAGGTGCTGCAGACTGAATTCCCGGAATGTGCCGAACAGATCCAGATCCATACCCCGAACGAACAGGACAAGCGACATGGCCAGGCCATCGCCGCCGCCAGCCTGCCCCGACTCGAAAAGGAGAACCTGTCCATTGACCCCGTTCAATCAGCCTGAGGCCGATCTTTTTATCCCGGATCAAAGCGATCCGGCCAGCGCGATTCCCCGCACCACCCATCTCGGGATCGGCGCGCACCAGGACGACCTGGAATTCATGGCCTTTCATGGAATTGTCGCTTGCTACCACGCACCGGATCAGTGGTTTGGCGGAATTACCTGCACGAATGGATCCGGCAGTGCACGCAACGGTAAATACGCCCATTACACCGACACGGACATGATGGCCATTCGCCGCATGGAACAGCGGGAAGCGGCCATGGTTGGGCATTATAGCTTTATGGCCCAGCTCGACTACCCGAGTTGCACGGTCAAGGACCCGGCCAACACGACCCTGCGGGACGACTTGATCGGATTGATCGGTACCGCACAACCGGAGGTGGTCTACACCCACAACCCGGCGGACAAGCACGACACCCACGTGGCCGTGGTCATCCCCGTCATCCAGGCCATTCGTGCCCTGCCCAGGGACCAGCGCCCGGCCCGGGTACTCGGCTGTGAGGTCTGGCGCGGACTCGACTGGATGATGGATGCGGACAAGGTTCCGCTCGATGTCAGTGCGCATGAAAACCTCGCCATGGCCGTCAGCGGCATCTTCGACTCACAGATCAGCGGGGGTAAACGCTACGACCTGGCCACCCTCGGCCGCCGACGGGCAAACGCAACCTTTTATAATGCGCATACCACCGACGGTGCCGAACAAATCTGGTTCGCCATGGACCTTACGCCGCTGATCGAGGACGATGAGAAAGATATAGTGACCTACGTACTCGAATACATACGGCGTTTTTCCGATGACGTACGGAGCAAGCTGACACAACGCATTGGATAAAGGCCATGGAAATTATCATCCACGCAGATGCCACACAGGTCGCCACGCGCGCCGCTGATTTTATCACGGCCCAGCTCGGACATAAACCGGACAGCGTACTCGGCCTCGCCACCGGAAGCACTCCCGTGGCCACCTACGCGGACCTGGTCCGCCGGCACCAGGCCGGGTCCTTATCATTTGCCCAGGTCACGACCTTCAACCTTGACGAATATGTCGGCCTGCCACCTGATCACCCCCAGTCCTACCGCAGCTTCATGAACAAAAACCTGTTCGACCAGGTTGATATTGACCTTTCCCGAACGCACGTCCCCGATGGAAACGCGGAGAACCCGGTGGAAGTCGGCCCCGCGTACGAGGCAACGATCGACGCGGCGGGCGGCATCGATTTACAAGTACTCGGCATCGGCACCAATGGCCATATCGCCTTCAACGAACCGACCTCCAGTCTCGGCTCGCGGACCCGGATCAAAACCCTGACCGAACAGACCTTCAAGGACAACAGCCGCTCTTTTGAAGCGGGGGAATTCCAGCCCCGGCTCGCGATCACGATGGGCATTCAAACCATCCTCGAGGCGCGACGGATCCTGCTGCTTGCAACCGGAGCATCCAAGGCGCAAGCGGTCGTCGACATGGTGGAGGGGGCCATCACCGCCAGCTGCCCCGCGAGTGCCCTGCAAATGCACGAAAAGACCACCGTGATCATCGACGAAGCCGCCGCCAGCAAATTAACCCTCAGGCCCTATTACACCTGGGTGCTGGATCAGCAGGACCAGATTCGCGACACCTTCGGGAATCCCTGGTAAAGCCCCTTGATCCCGGCCCGGCCGGCCATGCCAATGATTTCGAGTTCGATTTCACCGGCGGGCGGGCCAGCCTAATCCAGCAGCTCCACCGCCGTCTTTAAGTCGCGGGCAATCGCATTCCAGCCTTCCCGATCATCGGAAAGATCAGGAAAACTTAAGGCTGGGCCCAGCCTGAGGGTAATGGGGTGGGGCCGCGGGACCTTGCGGTCCGCGGCATACGCTTCGAAGGCCCCCTGGATCTTCGCCGGAACGATCTGAACCGGACTTCCCGCCACGAGGCGACCGATGCCTGATTTAAACGGGACCATCTTTCCATCCCGACTACGGGTGCCCTCGGGAAAGAGAATCAAGACCTCCTCCGCAACGATCACGCGCTCACGCAACTCGGCCAAGGCATGGGCCGAGGCCCGGCTCCGCCAGAGCGGCAGGGCATTCAAGAAGTTCGCGGCAAACCAGGCGGTCTCCGGGCGATTGAAAAAGGTGTCCCCGGCAGCCACGGGAAAAACATGCCCGTTCCAGCGCAGGGGCAGTGCCGCCGCGAGCACCAGCGTATCGAGGTGGCTGCTATGATTTGACACCATGATGAATCCTGGTTCGCGAGGGAGGTTCTCACGCCCGAGAACCTCCAGCCGGTGAAACAACTTGAGATAAAATCGAACATACAACCACCAACACAAGCTGAAGAACGCACCCACCAAACCCGTCTCACGCCGTGTGCTGCCTCGCCTTTCGCGGCGCTTGAGATCCCTATCCCGGGCACCTTGGTATCGCCAGGATTTCATCCACCGCTCAGGATACGCACGGGTTGGTCGATGCCAAAGCCTTTCCAATAGCCGACGTAATGGAACACCGCGGGCGCAACGAGTAACAAACTGTCAAAACGGTCCAGGATCCCGCCATGGCCCGGCAAGGTCGTGCCAATATCCTTTACCCCCAGGTCGCGTTTAATCGATGACATCACCAGGTCGCCCAACTGACCCGCCAGGCTGATGATCACACCCAGGCCGACCAGGATCCATCCATGATCCATCTCACTGCCTGCAAAGGCGAAGGCCCCCAGCCAGGTGACCAGCACCGTTGTCGACACCAGCGCACCAATGAATCCGGCGATGGACTTCCCCGGACTGGTCCGGGGTGCCAGTTTTCGTTTGCCCAGCAGTTTACCCCAGACAAACGCAGCGATATCGTTGAACTCGACCGCAAACAAAATGAGCAGCAGGATCGGCCGGTAGTCCGGCGCGTTCGCCATGAAACCCAGGTGCCCCAGGCCAAAGCCAAAAAACATGAAGGCGAAAATTCCCAGGGCACTGCGCTGGATGTAGCCCTTCGGACGATCCGTCAGCACGGTAATCGCGGCAATGCACACCGCTCCCAGGGCGGAAAGGGCGGTGAAAAAGCCATACCAATTATCGATCACGGCGTAGGTGATGAAACCAATACCCACAACGACCAGCGCACTCGTGATATATTCCCGGAAAAGCCCGGTTGCCCGCGCGTACTCCCGGTAGCAGAGCAAACTGAGTACCAATACGCCGAGCATCGTCCACAGGGCACCCGCCAGGATCGGCAGCAGCATGAGTGGAATCAATAGTGCCCAGGTCTTGTTGCGTGCAAGCAGCTCCTTCCCACTCTCGGGGGAGATCTTTCCGGTCCTGCCCAGGATCAAGCAGATGACAAAGGACAGGCTGAGCAATACGGCAAGGCCGATCGTAATCCAGCACGTCACCGGATGTTCAAAGGCCTGCTCATACCCGAACAGTCGCTGCCTGGATGCTGGGTCAAGCATGGTCGCGGGGCACCTCGTTCGCCGCACCTCGTGTCGGGTTATTCATTCGATCTCAACTTTTTCCGTATGCGAAAAATCCTGCGAACCGCCGTGAACAGGCTGCCCACGACGAGAAATTCCAACACGCAAACCGGGAAGGCAATTTCGGCAATCGCCAACCCGGGTTTGAACGCACAGATCATCGCCCCGACCGTAACCACGAACATCCGGTGCGGCTTTGCAAGGGGTCCGCAAAAATCCTGGCCCAGCTCCAGGCTGGCCCCAAAGGCACGCACGTAAGCCACGAAAATGGCCGCGGCAGCAGCCAGCGCACCGGCCAGGGGAGCACTGTGATACGCATAGCCAAAACCGACCAGGATCGCGGTGTCGGCCACGCGATCGGGAATTTCATTAAACAACTCGCCGACCTTCGATGCGGTCGTACTTTTTACCGCCACCATGCCGTCGAGCAGATTGGCGAGCAGGCGAAACTGGACCGCGACGGCCGCGGCAATGAAGAGGACCGGGCGCGTCGGGGTCAGCGCAAGCAGGACCCCCGCAAAGATCCCGACGATCATACCGGCAACGGACACCGCATTCGCAGTCACCCCCATCCGGACGAGCGCCGAGGACAAGGCGTCGGCCATACGCCAACTCCGGCTCTTCAGGGGCCGTCGATTTTCCTCATCCACCTCGTAACTCATAACCATAACGTATCCACCCGGTAGCCGTTAACAAGCCCCATATCTCAGGCGGGTTCCAGG
>JAPYUI010000066.1:13103-16692 GCA_029936175.1 Kiritimatiellia bacterium | reverse complement strand
TTTAGTCCTGGCAGCATGCAACCCGGTCTGAATAATCAGCAAGCTGAGCAGCCCACAAGCGACAACGCGTCAGTCATGCAGGTCGTATTCGTTCAACTTGCGGTGCAGGGTCCGGCGCGAGATGCCGAGTTGTTCAGCAGCGCGGGTGCGATTGTTCTTATTCGACTTAAGCGCGGCCAGGATCATCTGCTGTTCCGCCTCCTCAAGGGATACGCCGGAAGTGAGCGGATTGGCCTGCCCCCGCCCCCCCGTTCCGGCTTTCAACTCGGCGGGCACGTCGCGCAGGGTCAGCCTGTTTCCGCGACACAGCACCACCATGCGTTCAATAACGTTGCGGAGTTCCCGAACATTGCCCGGCCAGTCGTGTGCGTTCAATGCCTCGATAGCTTCCGTCGTAATGCCGTCGAGCTCCTTGTTATTTTCAGCCGCGAGCGATTCAACGAAATGGTGGGCAAGGGTGGGTATATCCCCGGTGCGATCGCGCAAGGGGGGCAACTGGATCAGCACGACGTTGAGCCGGAAGTAGAGATCCTCACGGAAGGAGCCTTCGTCAACCATCTGGCGGAGGTCTTTATTTGTCGCGGTGATGAGGCGAACATCGACCTCGACGGTCTGGCTGCCGCCGACCCGCTCGAAGTTCCGTTCTTCCAGCACCCGGAGAATTTTCACCTGGGTCGCGGGATCGACCTCGCCAACCTCGTCCAGGAAGAGGCTCCCGTGGTCCGCGAGCTCAAATCGGCCCTTCCGCTGTTCGATCGCGTTCGTAAAGGCTCCCTTTTCATGCCCGAACAATTCGCTCGGCAGCAAGGCCTCGGACAAGGCCGCACAATGCACGGGAATAAACGGATTCTGGCCACGAGGGCTCAGGTGATGCAGCGCGCGGGCAACCAGCTCTTTGCCGGTCCCGCTTTCCCCCTGGATCAGCACGGTGGCCCGCGAGGGTGCAACCTGCTTGATGGTCTCGAAGACCTCGTGCATGGCGGGCGAATTACCCACCATGTTCTCAAGACCGTACTTACTGTCGAGCTGTTGGTGGAGGTCTCGATTTTCCGCTTCGATCTCGCGCGAACGCAAGGCCCGTTTGAGCAGCAAGTCCAGGTGATCCAGGTTCACCGGCTTGGTCAGAAAGTCGTAGGCACCGTTTTTCATCGCCTCGACCGCGGTCTCCACGCTGCCGTAGGCGGTGAGCAAAATACACAGGGGTTGTGGATCGCGCACCAGGATGCGCTTGAGCAGGGTCAATCCGTCCATCCCCGGCATGCGCACGTCACTGAGCACGATATCGACCTTGTGCGCATCAAGGGCCTGTAACGCGGTCTCCCCCTGGTCGGCAAGGACGACATTGTACGGGCCCTTGAGTGCCCGTGCGAGTCCATCGCGGGTGTTTTTTTCGTCGTCGACGATCAGGATGGTGGGCCGCTCGCTCATTCGGTGGGTCCTTCTGCTGGTTTTGCCTGGGCGGGCAGGAGTCGAATACGATTTTCATCACGCGGGATAAAAAGGGTCACCGTGGTGCCCTTTCCGGGAACGGTATCGATTTCGATTTGCCCCCCGTGGTCGCGGACGATCCGCTGGACAATCATCAAGCCGAGTCCCGTACCCTCAGCCTTGGTGGTGTGATAGGGCTCAAAGATATTGCCGAGGTCTTCGGGCAGGATGCCCGCCCCGGTATCCCTAAAGGCGATTGAAGTGACCTCATCACTCATCATTACGCTGATCTTGAGCAGGCCGCCCTCCATGGATTGAATGGCGTTCTTGATCAGGTTAAACACCGCCTGGCGGATCTGGCCCTTGTCCAGCATGACGCGCGGAAGGTTCTCGTCACATTCCAACTCAATCCAGATACCGCGGTCTTTCACTTCCTGCTCAACCACCGCGACCGTTTCCTGCAACAAATGGTGGAGGTCGACCGGTTCGAGGTGAGGTTGAGAGGGCTGAATGGCCCGGAGAAACTGGTTGATGATTTGATCGAGTCGGGTGACCTCGTTGCGGGCGACCTGGACCAGTTCATCGATTTCATCCGGAGGCGGGTGATCGAGGGCCTTAATTTCACGGTCGAGTAACTGGAGGTGAATGTTCAGGGAATTCAGCGGGTTGCCAATCTCATGGGCAACGCCCGCCGCAAGCAGCATGATTGCATTCAGTCGTTCAGACTCCAGCGTGCTGGCAGCCTTTTCACGGTCGTGGGTAACATCGCGGAGGATAAGGACCGCCCCGTTCTCGTCATTTTCGAGGGCCTCCATGGGGACGATGTAGAATTCCAGAAAGCGGTGGTCCGGATACGTGATCTCGATTTCACGGGTGACGAGGCGGGACCATTCATCCGCATCGAGGTCGAGCACGAGATCCCAATCAACCTCCCGGAAGTATTTTCCGATAGGCTGCCCCTGGGCCTGCTCGAGGCGGAAACCGATGAGTTTCTGGGCCCGATCATTCGCATAAGAAATAGCCCCTTTCCCGTCGAGGACGATGATGCCTTCCTGAATGGCCTGAAAGATGGTTTCCAGGAGTCCCTTTTCCTGGACGAGTCGCAGAAAATAATTCTGCAGACTGCCCGGGTCGATGCGATCGATCCGGGAGATTAGTTTGTCGAGGAATTCTGACTTCATCGTCTCCGGGGACTCTACCCCGTGTGCCAAAGTGGCGCAAGTGCTGGGATGGTACAGAAGCGATGCGATCGCCTTATTTCCCCTTTTTCTCCCTGAATACCGAGCGAATTCAGGGTGAGTGCCTGAAGTATAAGCACACCTTCTTGGTTCCGGTCCCCCGGATCCGGGAGACCGGTGCTGCGCCTTTCCGGGCAAACCCGATGGCCATACGAGTTTGAGTACTGCACACGAAGCCCTGGAACGGATTCGATCGGCCAGCCCTTCCCCGATCCGGACGCACCGGAGACCAAAAAATCAAGAATTTTCTCGGCTGAAAAAAAGGCCTCTCGCTGATTTTTTTTGCTTGTCGTTTGTTTCGGTTGGAAGGAAATATCGCACCATTGACGTGGACGAGTCTGCGGCATGGGTATTACAAGAAAAATATAAGACAGCGGAACAGTTCATGGATTACGACGAAGAAGATGACAAGAGCATATTTGACACCAGCAAGAACGATTATGAAGAAGAGGTTACGCTCATCGAGTGCCCCAGTTGTGGTGAGGAACTCGACCCGGTAACGTGCGCGGGCGCGTGCCCGGAATGTGGCGAAGAAGTCGAGATCCCACCGGAGGAGGAGAAGGAGGAGGAGTACGACGAGGACAATGAAGAAAACGTCGAGCTGGAGGATCTGATTGGCGAGGATGAAGAAGTCGAGAAGATCATCAGCAACAATGAAGACATTCCGGCAGAAGACCTGGTCGACGAAGACTACACCGATAAGGGTGATGGAAAAGCGGAGGAAGCGGAGGAAGAGGAGGAGGAGGAAGAAGAAATCGAAGCTAAAGAGAAAGAAGACGAGGAATCCTACTACTACGAGTAACCCATCGCTCCCCTTCCTGATCAAAGAGCCCGGGCATCGACCCGGGCTTTTGTGTACCGGGCGATCATCACCCCCTACTTCTTTTTCTTTTCTACACCGAGCTTTTTAAACACGCGCGTCA
>JAPYUI010000066.1:11606-13003 GCA_029936175.1 Kiritimatiellia bacterium | reverse complement strand
TTCATCTTGGATTCGTACGCGAAATCCCAATTGAACCGTCGAGCGGGATCGGCGGTGTTGGATTTTCCCCACCGCTCAAATACGCGGGCGGAAACCGGACAAGCGGACAGGACAAGCAGGACGATCCAGGCGAACTTCGTGAGCACCGGAAAAAACCTATGCGACCGGGTCATGATACCCTCAGTAGATTCCACCCCGGCGCACGCCGTAGACTTCGGTGCGAATATCGATCCGATCATCCTGGTAGATGAGGTTACGCACAATGGGAAGCAGGCGGAGGCTGGAACTGCTCCTGCTGCCACGCACCATGCCGAACTCATCCATGATATCGTTGGCACCGGTCAGCCTGGTCCAGGGATTCTCCCGGGTAAACTGGGCAACATCGGCAGGGCGACCATAGCGAACAATACCGTTATAAGCATCCGTGGCATTCTTGCCGACCTCCAGATCATCGGCTGAATAGGTGTGGCTGTCCGCTCCTTCGTCGATGCGCTCAAGATAGGGATAGACCAGGCCATCGTCTCCCCCGTTGGTCATGGACCAGATGGCGGCCTCCTGGGTCGAACCCATGTAACTGGTCGTGCGCAGATCGGATAGCATGCCGAGTTGGATCAGTCCCCCAATAACGACCAGCACCAGGACAATCCCCACCAGGAATTCCATCATGGCCTGGCCGGCCCGGGCCGAAGGATGACGATACGGGAACCGCATCAGTGACCCCTCCGGGTGCCACCACCGCCGCCACCGCCACCACCGCCGCCGCCACCGCCACCGCTCGATGGGGGGGTGTAGCATTGCTCACTATTGCTCCCCAGCCAGTTCCGGCCATCGCTACGAAAAGCCGGATTCTCCCAGGTGATCAACTGCTGGGCATACCAATTTCCGCTGTATCGGCCGAGAATACCCACCCCGAACTCGACGTATTCCGGCAGGATCTGGGTGATGAAAAAGATCCAGCCGGGCTGGGTGCCCCCGGCGGGCGCAGTGGAGGCATCCACCGGAATCAAGCCGACCTCACGAAAGGCGGGCAGGACGACCCCGTAATAGTTCGGCGTGCTATCCCCTTCCAGCGAGCCAAAGGGCTTGGCGGCGGCGGTCCAGACAATGTCATCCCCGGAAAACCCGTCATCGGACCCGCGCCGGGTAGACACGTACGACGCACGCGTACCCGTGGTCGAGATCCGCATTGCCGCATCCGCACCGGCGTAATCATATTGCGGGCGCACCTCTGCATCCCAGGGGAAGTTTTCCGGCAGGAGGCGATCCCAGGAGGTCCAGGAGCTGTCCTGGTAAAAGAACCAGTTGGCATCGACATCGACAATCTCGCTGCTGATGACAATGGCTTCATCCGGCTTGATGTCCTCCAGGATCTCGGTCATCACCTCGGCGTAGGTCTC
>JAPYUI010000066.1:0-11506 GCA_029936175.1 Kiritimatiellia bacterium | reverse complement strand
TTATTTTTCTTCGCGACCTGCTGGGCAGCCACCACCCCGAGCATCGGCCCGGCAAACGCCACCCGCGCCTCCAGGACCGCAATCCCTTCCGCTACGGAGAAATCCGTCGACCCCTGGCTCATGGCCTCGGTGATCGCCACCGCCTGCATGATGTTCAACTCGCCGATCACGTTCATGCTGATGCCCTGCCAGCGGGCACCGGAAAGTGCCGCGTAGTCACCGGCATTCCGGGCATGGGCCTTGACGTGGAGGATCTTGTGCAGGTCAAAATTCCACAGCGCAACAAAACCCAGGATTACCATAACCAGCGCGAGGAAGAGCAGGGTCTGCCCGGACTTTCGCCGGTGGTCATTCAAGCGTTTGCGAATCCAGATCATATCCATTACGTATTCGTGGTGTCCACTCCAGGCACTTATTCCAGGTAAATGTTCGCGTGATTTCCTTGCCAGGCACGGGAACGGAGGTCGATCTCGTCATCCGCGTAGAAGGCCCGGTGAAAGGGCATCTTCAGCGGATAACGCTGCCGAACCCGGACAGAAACCACGTCACCCACTTCGCTGGTGACGGGCCAGGAGACCGTATTCCAATCTTCATAATCCAGGATGCCGGACACTTGGTTCCAGTCAATCGTGCCCAGGAATTCCGGGATGCGGGACATCTCGACCCCAATACTGTTAGAGCGGGGCGTGGTGCCGGCATTCGTGGCATAATCCCAGGAAGCCCCCACGCCTTCACGATAAAGCACGTCCGGGAAAGGCGTGCGGTCCACCTCCGGCGTTACCATGCGACCCGCATTGGGAATCATGGCCGCCTTGACGACCTTCCAGGTCATGAAATCATTGAACCCCACCGCCTTTGCCCGGGCCCCCGCACTCGCGGCATGATGCGTGATCTCCTTCGCCGCAAACAGCTGGGACATCTGGAAGACGGTGAGGAAGATGAAGGTGATGAGAACCATCATGGCCGCGGATTCAATCATCGCCTGGCCGGATTTCCTCCGGTTCGAACGAGGTGCGCACGAGCGCGCACGAAAGAACATATGCAGGCTTGGCTTCATCGATACAACACGTTGTGAAGCCGGGACACCGAGACGCTGGTGCCCCAGCTAATAAACGCTTGTTGGGTTTACAGGTCTTGGAGGAACTCCACGGACTCCTGGCCGGTCGCTTCATCAACGGCACCTGAATCGCCGCCGAGCTGCTCAACCGCTCCACCGAGTTTCTGTTTCAATGTGTCGCTGAAAACGCCGAAGATCAATAGGGCCGCAATCGCCACGACGACCACGATGATGATGTATTCCACCATCGCCTGGCCCTGTTTTCTTTTCATGCTCTGTTGTTTCATTCTACTGTCTCCACATGGGCTATCGCCCCTGGTTTACCGCCGGCCTCGCTTTTTACAAAACCGGCTGCACACTTGATTAAGGGTATTCCGAGGCAATCAACTCAAGCACCCGACCGCCCTGCTCCTTAAAGACATAAAAAAACATGCCCAAAAGGATCAGGATGCCCATGGACATGCCGAAAACCACGATGTACTCCAACATCGCCTGTCCGTTTATACCCGGGCGAACCCTGGTGCTCTGATTCCTTCGCATTGAAAATGACAACTAAATTTTTCATAACGGCTTCCGCATGCCCACACGACCCCGAAACCGATGAATCCACCTAAAGTATACGCGTTTACGAGCGAAACTATTACCAAAATTGACCTTATATGTATTTCTCCCTTTTGGGGCCAAATCTTTCCTAATTTATATAACTTACTTGATGAAAGTATCTTACGTTGTAAATACCGCGATAAAAGTCCCGTAAATCCCCGCACTGTGGCGTCCTATCCAGGTCGAATCCCCGGTCGACAAGCCGCATCGCCATTGTCAGGTGCCACCGATTCTGGTGAAGTCCAACCCGTGAATGAGGCCCAGACAGCAGGCAAAATGCCCCGGCGGCGATGGCCCGTCCTCCTCGTGGGCAGCCTCCTGGTCCTCGTGGCGGGGGTGCTTTACACCTTTGATCCCGCGGCCGCAAAGTTCTATCCTTCCTGCGTGTTTCACAAGCTGACCGGGCTCCACTGTCCCGGTTGCGGTGCTTTGCGAGCGACCCACCACCTGCTGCAGGGACACCTTGGAGAGGCCCTCTCGATGAACATCCTGCTGTTCATTCTCGCCCCGTTGTTGACCGGCTACGCCATCCAGGGACTGCGCGGGAAGACCGTGTGTATATCGCGCAAGGCGGGTATCGCGCTCCTGGCTTTGGTGCTGCTCTTCTGGGTGTTGCGCAACGTGCCGGCAGCACCGTTCAGCATCCTCGCGCCAAGCTGAGAGCCCTTACGCATTACGGGCCGCCCGACCGGGTTGCCGTCGCAACCCCTGGACCTACGCGAGCATCCCCGGCACGGCGGCAATCGCCTCACCTACCCTCGAACCATCTTTGCCGCCCGCCTGCGCCTTGTCCGGCTTACCCCCTCCGCCGCCGCCACACATCCCGGCCACCTGGCCGATGAGCTCGCCCGCGTTGACACCCCGCTCGATCAGCTCGGGTGAAACAGAGGCCACAAAGCAGGCCTTGCCCCCGTTCTCGGAACCGAGCACAATAACCCCCTGCACAAATTGCTGCCGGATGGCGTCGAGAAGATTCCGCAGGCTGTCCGGGTCCATGGAACCGGCATCGTGGGCAATCAGCGGGAAGCCCGTGGATTCGATCGCCCCGGCGAGTACCTCATCGAGCGAAGCCAGGGCCGACTTGGCGGCCTGTTGCTTCAGTTCCTTCTCAAGTTTCCTGACCTGCTTCTGCAGGCTCGACACGCGACCGGGAACCTCCTCCGCGGTCACGCTGAGCGAGGTCGACAGGTCTTTCAGCAGGCGATGTTCTTTCAAGGTCAGCGAGGTGGCTTCCTCCCCACAGACCGCTTCGAGGCGACGTACGCCGGCGGAAACCGACGATTCCGAAACGATCCGGAACGGACCGACATCGCCCGCCTGCTCCACATGGGTTCCGCCACAGAGTTCCTTGCTGTATCCGCCGATATCCACCACGCGAACCACTTCGCCATATTTTTCATCGAAAACGGCAATGATCCCCGAGCCCTCGATCTCCTTGAGCGGTATTTCGGAAATGACCACCGGGTCATTCCGCATGAGGTGCTCGTTCACCATCGCTTCAATGGCATCCAACTGCCCGGGCGTCACCGCCTCCTGGGCGGTGAAATCAAAACGCAAACGGTCCGGTCCGACATAGGAGCCGGCCTGGCGCACATCCGGATCGACAACCTCGCGCAGGGCAAAATTCATCACGTGGGTTGCGGAGTGATGGCGCTGTAAGCGTTGGCGCCGTTCGGCGTCGACCGCTGCCTGGACCTCGTCGCCCTCGGAAAAGGCCTCTGTTTTAAATGCACCGAGGTGCAGGAGGATGCCCTGTACCGGCTTCTGCGTATCGTGGACTTCAAACACCTTGTCCCCGCAGGTGATCGTCCCGGTATCGCCGACCTGTCCGCCGGATTCAGCATAGAAAGGGGTTTCCTTGAGCAGGACCTGCTCGTCGCCGAGAACGGCGATCACTTCCGTCGCGTGCTCGGTGCGATCATAGCCTACAAATACAGATTGTACCCCCTGGGCGACGAGATCAGCCACCAGGTCAGCGCTTTCTCCATCGTTGCGCCTGGCGCGATCGCGGTCGCGCTGCCTGCGGTCTCCCAGGATCTCCTTGAACCCATCCTCGTCGACGCTCAACCCGCGCTCGCGCGCCATGAGTTGTGTCATGTCGATCGGAAAACCATAGGTGTCGTAGAGCTTGAAAGCCTCCTCGCCACTGACCTGTTCCCGGCCTTCCTGCTCCAGCGCCTGGACCAGGTCCGCAAAGATGCCCGACCCGCGATCGAGGTTGCGCACGAAACCCTCTTCCTCGCCTTGAATAGTCTGTACGATGGTCTCGCCACGCTCCACGATATTCGGGAAGGCCCTGCCCAGGCAGTCTTCCACCACCGGGAACAATTCGGTCATGAAGGGCTGCTCGAATCCAAGCGTACGCCCGTAAAGGGCCGCCCGGCGCAGCAGGCGACGCAATACATAACCCCGCCCCTCGTTACTGGGCGTCACGCCGTCACTGATCGCCACCGAGAGCGTACGCACATGGTCCGCGATCACCCGCATGGCCACCGCATACTCGCCCTGGTAAGATTTACCGCTCAGCTCCATCAACTTGTCGATGTAGGGCATGAAGACATCCGAATCGTAATTGGACCTTTTTCCCTGGAGCGTGGCGACGAGCCGTTCGAATCCCATGCCGGTGTCGACATGCTTGGACGGAAGCTCTTCCAGGCTCCCGTCCGCCCGGCGGTTGTACTGGATGAACACAAGATTCCATATCTCGAGAAGTTCCGGCAAATCGGCATTCACCATGTCCGCAGTAGCCGTGCCGTCAGGCGTGTTGTCGAAGTGAATCTCCGAGCAGGGGCCGCAGGGGCCGGTATCGCCCATCTCCCAGAAGTTATCCTTCTCGCCAAAGCGGAGGATATGGTCCGGCGCGATGTCGGTCTCGGACCGCCACAGGTCCATCGCCTCGTCATCATCGGTATACACGGTGACCCAGAGGCGGTCCCGGGGAAGTTCCAGCACCTCGGTCAAGAACGCCCAGGCCCAGGTGATGGCTTCCTTCTTGTAGTAATCGCCAAATGACCAGTTGCCCAGCATCTCAAAGAAGGTGTGGTGATAGGTATCCACGCCGACCTCTTCCAGGTCATTGTGTTTGCCGCTCACGCGAATACACTTCTGCGTGTCGGCCACCCGCGGATGATCGGGCGGACGGGCACCGAGGAAAATCTCCTTGAACGGGACCATCCCCGCGTTGACAAAGAGCAGGGTGTCGTCCGAGGGCAGGTACACCGGTGCGCTGGGCACAATCTCGTGCCCCTTGGAGCGGAAAAACTCCAGGAAGGCTTCACGTACGTCGTTTGCGGTCTTTGGCTTGCTCATGTTTCATCCCATCAGGCTACTTGGGAACCGAGCGGAGGTTTTAGGACATGTACACGAATCTTCAAGTATTTGTGGGGCCTGACCGCGAAATACGGGGGCGGGTGCGCAGCCAGGACCGAACGGCCGGGCTATTAACCCACGAAACACGGGAAAACACCCAAAATATTTTCAAGGCGGGGCCGCAGCCTCCCCGGACGGGAAGGACCGGGGATCAGGGTTCCCAGGCGATGCGATAGTAGCCGCGAAACCGGACGCCGAGGGGCTCAAGGATTTCCCACAGGGTTGACCCGGCGACCAGGGTTTGAACCGGGATCCAGTTGCCGGTACGGAGATCGTTGCGGTATTCAATACGATACTGCAACCCGGGAATGGTATTCCACCGGAGACGGATCTGGTCGGCTGCGGATGGGTCAGGCAAGGTAAAGAGCAGGTGCTCGTCGGGGGCCGGGTTGATGCTTCCGGCCTGCCAGCTCGCGGGATCGTTGCCGTACACGTAGGCGGCGATACGTTCGAGCGGCAGACCCGTTCCATCGGCGGCCGGCGGCCAGGGAAGCTCCGGCCGATAGTCGACCTTGTCGACGAGGATATAGGGAAAAGTCCCGTCCGGCTCCATATCCCCCGGCCGTCGCAGGCGCAGCGATTCCCCCGCGTTGTTCAGGTTTCCACTCCAGGGTCCGAGGACCGGGATCGATGGCGCGACCGCAAACGCCGCCCGGAACGCCGGCGCGTTGGTGGAACAGACGACGATACGGCCCCAGGCGGGCAATTCCGTCGCGGATGGAAAGGTAAAGTCCACCGCGGAACGCAGGCGCCAGGTACTGATATCCACCGGCACGTCGCTCGCATTCATCAACTCGACATATTCAATCCCGTTGGTCGGATGATACAGGACCGTACGAAACACAAGCGGGCCGACAGCGGGGTAGGCGTTCTCCGCGCCCGGTGTCTGGACTCGTTGGGCGGTGAAATCGGTCTCGCCATCACTCCGGGTGTGCAGGCCGAAGCTGACGTCCCGCGCGCTCGGGCCGAAATCCACCGCATCGACAAAGCTCACCGTGCCGTTGGTCGAAACCCGCGTCAGGATGACATCGTCTCCCAACTCGCTGAACGCAAAGCCGAGCACGTTTTCATCCAGCACCCGGAAGGCTCCACCGGGGATCGCATTGCTCAGGGCATATTTTTGCAGCTGCGCGTAATCATCACTCAGGAAAAGACCGGCGGAAGCCGCGGTGGTAAGACCCGTGTTGACCAGCTCGACCCAGTCGAGGGCGGGACCCGCATCGCTGTGGGCGAGGACTTCGTTAATGACCAGGACCTCCAGGCAGCCCCCGGCCCTTCCCGGGGAACCGTGCAGCCGGCAACTCGATCGCCAATGATCCCCCGACTTCAGGAATTCACTGCGAGGGGGACTGAGCGCCAGCGGGTCGATAAGCTCCGCGGAACTCCCATCGCCGTCCGCCCGTTCGGGCCAGGACCCGCCATCGCGGTAGGCCACCCGATACAACTCGGTGCCGCCCGGGGCATTCAACACGATGGATTCGCCACCGTTGGCCAATTCACCGGACCACGAACCGGCCACGGTAATCCCAGGGTAATAATAGGGCGACGATGGCGTGCGGTAGCGCAGGTCAAACCCGGTGGTATTTTCCACGATGACCAGGTATTCGCCCGCACCGAGCAGCCATTCCGTGGTGAAGATAAACTGGACGGCATTGGAGAGGCTCAGGCCATTCAGGTCAATGGGGCCGGTACCCCGGTTCAGTAACTCGATGAACGCATAGTCCTCGAAATCGACCGGGTTATAATGAATTTCGGAAAGGACCAGGTCATCATAGGCCGCGAGACCCTGTGAAGGCCCGCTGACGAATTCCACCGCTTCGGACCAACGGCTCCAGCGCCCGCTGTCATCCTGGTGCCGTACCCGCGCGCGATAGGTGCGACCGACCACGAGGCCGGCCGGTGTCGGTTGGATGCTATCCACGAGCGGCACCCCGGTTTCCACCTCCCACAAGGGTGTGACCTCGTACTGCCAGGGATCGCCTTCCCGGTATCCGGCGCTTCCGTCGTTATAAATCGCGCCCAATCGCCACTGCACGGCCTGGAAACTGCCCGCTCCGTTCGGGTCGGAAAAGGCGCTGCATTGGAAGTGCAGGTCATCGACGGGGAAGCCCACCGGACCGGCATACTGGATGGTCGGACGGTCGGGGACATCGGGATCGCTCGCCTCCAGTTCCAGGTAGTTGAACCCGTAGCCCCGCTGGTCCCCATCCCCCACGGCAAAAGCGCCTGGATCGGTATCCGTCATGAAGTCGAGCATGTACTGCACCTGGCCCTCGTGGTCCGCCGTGGCCAGGGTCCGCACCCAGGAGCCCCCACGCCGGCTGTCATTAAACGGGGTGACGTAAAATCGGCCCCGGTGGTCGCTGGCTGTCCGCGGGTGATCATTCCACATGAACTGGTCCATATCGGCCATGGTCAAGGCCGGCCCGGCTGGATTCACGATACGTGCAAGCTCACGCAGCACTTGCGCCGCCTGCCCCCCCGTCGGGCTGCGGTCAGCGCAGAGCAGGTCCATCAACTCGCGTGCCCGGTTCTTGAAATCAATATTGATCGCTGCGTGGACGAGTGCATTTTTCATGTAGGCCTCTCCCGCCCAGTGGGTTTCCGGGATAAACATCATGTCCATGTCCTGCGGCACCACCCGCCACAGTCCACTGGGATGATGATACATCCCGTAGTTCGTCTGGTTCCGCAGGTCGATGTTCGAGCAGACACGATTGATCGCGCGGAAGCCAAAGTAGCTGTGCAGGTGAAGGTTTGTCTCCCACCAGGCCTGGGCCGTTCCCGCGCTCTGGGCACTGGCCTTGAAGGTATTCCAATCTGCCGTATCCTCGCTTTGCCCAAGCGCCTGGTTGCGCTTTTCTCCATTTCCGCCCTGGATCTTGTAGGCATTGCCATCCGGCAGGCCCAGGCGATCCAGCCAGCGACCGTCAAGCTGCTCCTGCATCAGGTACAGGCCCCACAAATCACCTGCATACTGGTCGGTCGGTGCCTCCTGCCCATCGTCGATGACCCGGAACTGGAAAAAATGCGTGTTGGGAGCGGCGACGCCGGCCAGCGCGTACATCTTGTAGCTGACCGCCTCGTCGAGGCCCGCCATCCCGCGATTGACCGGCGCCCAGGGGGAGGAGCAACCGTTGAAATTCATGCGATTCAAGGGTTCCGGATAGAGCTTTCCGTTGTCGTCCCGCGCCTCAAATCCCCGGCCCTGGTTAAAATAGAAACGCCACTTGTTCTTGCCCGAGCGATAGGTCGAGGCCTCCCCACGCACTTTAAACTGCACGTGGTCGTAGACCTTTCCTTCGTAGACCATGGTCCCGTAAAAGCGGGTGTTACGGGAGCCGCTGCTGTACTGGCAGGCCAGCACGTCGGCTTCGCTGGCCACGAGGTGGTAAACGGGCAGGCTCCCAGCCATGAGGGCGGCAGAAAAGGTCTGCGGACTGCTCGTGCCCGGGTTGTCCGCGCCAGTCCAGGCGGGGATACCATCGTAGACCAGATAGGCAAAGTTCGGCTGCTCATCGTCTGTATAGGGCACCTGCTGCGACAAGCCGGTACCGTCCTCGACCGTGATGCGATAGCGAAGCAGGTGGCGATGCTGGCTGGCGGGTAATTGGGCGGAAAACACCGCGTCCCCGGCAAGCGCATCGCCTCCCGTTCCGTCATCGACCATGTTCATCAGCGCCCACCCGCTGTCAAAGCCTGCATCGGTCAAGCGCTCGTACGCGCCGGGGGCGATATCTTTATAGGCCAGGACGACCGAGGACACGCCATCCGGGTCGGTGACCTTGGCACTGATCAACACCGTTTCGCCGCCCGCAGGCGCTGCAGGGCGATGCTTTACCTGGCGAATTGCCGGGGGCGCATGGGCGGCGTTACCACGATTGGTCGCGCCCGGCGTGGGCAGGTTCGAGCCCCCGGGCGGAACGGTTTTCAGCTCGAGATCGATCGAGAAGTCACTGCTTCCGAGGGTCGCGTTCAAGCCGTGCACCGCGACCTGGTTCATGCCCGGCGTCATGTAGGCGGATGGATTCGTCAACAGGATTTCCTCCCAGGCGGCCTCATGGTTGCTCCCGAAATCATTATAGTTCTTGTCGCCCGCGGAAACGTAGGGCCGCCCGACCTCGACGCCGTTGATCCACACGATCGCGCCATCGTCCGCGTACACGCGCAACAGCAATTGACTCGGGACCGGGTTCGTCATCACCACCGTGTGGCGCAGGTACACCGTGCTGTAGGTGTTCCGCATGTCATCCAGGGTGGTGTTGTCATCGCCATCACCGTATCCGATCGGTGTCTGCCCGGTGAACCAGTTTGCATCCTCGACAAAACCCAGGGCGCGCCAGGCATCCACGGGGCTGGAGGCCTCCGTGCTGCCCTTGAAATAATGCCAATCGCTTTGCGCCGGCGCGAGAAAGGTCACCGGGGTATCGGTCACCGGGTTCAGCGAGCTTCGCCACGAGGCCCCGATATTGTTGTCGAGGGATGCGTTGATCAACTCCATCGAGGCGCCACCCGGGCAGGTCGGCCAGGGAAAGGCCCGCTGGTAATCCACCTCGTCAATCTTGTTTCCCGCGGCGTCCCGCAGCGTGACCTGTTCTCCGGCATTCTTGAGCGACCCGGACCATGGGCCTTCGGCCGTGGCGCCGTACACCGCGGACAAGGCGGCCGGGTCTTGTGCGACGAGGAGGAAGCCGAAAGCCGCAATCTGCGTACCGTTGGTGAAGGTGAAATCGATCCCGTCGGTAAAGCGCCAACCGGAAAGATCCACGGCGAGGCCACCGGGATTGAACAACTCGACAAACTCCAGTGCCTGGCTATCCGGCTCCGGATCGTACAGCATCTCGTTGATCACCACCTGTGCGGAAACCGAAGCCAGGGTGATCGCGCAGCTGAGCCAAAAGCTGAAAAAGGTTTTGCGCATTTTATCACCCTACCGTGCAAAGGCTACCATGCAAAGGGTATTTCGCCGACCTGCACCTTCCGGGGAGGGAAAGTTTAACTCGAATAGTCACGATTTTGAAGCGGATGCGCTTATACTTCCGGCATGTTCAGACCTTGCATGCTCCTCCTTTTCATCTGCTCACTGGGACACGCAGATTCCGTCATCTGCTGTGGCGCGGACCGGGTTTTCATCGTGGACGAAAGCGGCCGGGAACAATGGAGCTGGCAGGCCTCGGACTCCCCGCAAATCCCGGCGGAGGCCCAGGCCCTCTTCCGCAGCACGGATGAATGCAAACCCATCGGGGGATATATTCTCATCACCTCGTCGAGTGGCGGCGTCGCCTTGATTAACCGGTCGAGCAAGCATTGCGCATTTTTCACCCGGGCCAGGAATGCCCACAGTGCCTGCCTGCTCCCGGGTATGCGGGTCGCGGTGGCCGCGAGCACCGGGGGCGACCACCTGTACATCTTCAATCGCCGGAAGTCCGGGCTGAACACCCCACCCCTGAAGGCCATCCCGCTGAAAGGCGCGCACGGGGTGACCTGGGATGCCACGCGTGAAACCTGCTGGGCACTGGGCCAATCCGTGCTGCTGAAACTCGACCGGAACCTACGGATCACCGAGACCTTTCAACTGCCCAGCGAGGGGGGACACGACCTGTCCCCCGCGAAAGAGGGCGAACTCTTCATCACCACCAACAGCGGCGCGTACCGTTTCCAGGTCTCGACCGGGGTTTTCACCAAGGACGTGGAGCTGGGAGGACGGGCCAAGGTGAAATCCATCGATCTCCACCCGGAAAGCGGCGAACGGGTCTGGCAACAGGCGGAGGTGGATCACTGGTGGGGCCACCGGCTTCACTTCTCAAAACGAGCCCCGATTCATTTGCCCGATCAACGCCTGTACAAGCTGCGCTGGGATGCCCCACGGCCTACCCCGGAACACGAAATCGCAAGCGCCCTGAAGAAACGGGGGATTACGGTCTTCGAGGCGGACGGGCACGTGAGGGAGTTGGTGGCAAACCAGCTGGAGATCCAGGATGAGGACCTGCACCTCGTCGGCTGGTTGCCCTTTATCACCGACCTCTCCCTGGAACAAACCGCGATCACCGATGCGGGCATCGCCCATCTCGCCGGCTGCGACCGGCTGGAATGGCTGAACCTCTGGAAAACACGGATCGGTGATGAGGGCTTGAAACTGATCGGCGGCATGAAACGCCTGCAACACCTCCCCATCGGCGGGACACTCATCAGCGATGCAGGGATCAAGCACCTGGGCGGCCTGAAGGAGCTGGTCTACCTGGGATTGCGCGAGACACCGGTCAGCGATGCCGGTATCCGGCAGCTCGCCGGGCTGACCCGGCTCGAGTCGCTGAACCTGATGCATACCCGGGTGAGCGATGCGAGCATCCCGGTGATCATCGGGCTCCGGCAGCTCAAGACCTTGCGGCTCGAGGGGAGTCGGATCAGCGTGGACGGGGTGGGAAAGCTACGCGCGGCCCTGCCCGCTTGCCTCGTGGTTTTTTGAGACACGAAAAC
>JAPYUI010000288.1 GCA_029936175.1 Kiritimatiellia bacterium | reverse complement strand
AGATCAAGACGGTCGGTTTCGACGAGAACTTCGCTACACTCCGCGCGATTGATGAAGGCAACTGCCAGGGCACGGTCTGCCAGAATCCTTACGTCTTTGGCTACGATTCCATGAAGATCCTTCGCGACATCATTGTGGAAGGCAAAGATGAAGCGGCTGTCGTGGCCGAGATGAAGGCCAAGCACGGTGGACCGGAAGATGACCCGAAATTGATTTTCGTCGATACGAAGGTGATTCGTAAAGGTCAAGGACTCACCTATTTGAATGAGTGCCAGTCGCGCCTCGATTCCGTCAAGTAGCCGGCGGATCCTGGACGATGAGCGAAGGTTCGACAAAAGAACCCTTTCTGCAACTCCGGGGAATCGTCAAGCGATTCCCCGGAGTTCTTGCTTTGGACCAGGTCGACTTCGAGATTGATCTCGGGGAGATCGTGGCCTTGATCGGGGAGAACGGGGCGGGCAAGTCGACCCTCATGAAGGTGCTGGGGGGCGTGCACCAGCCCGACGCGGGGGAGATCCTGGTGGAGGGCCGGCCGGAAACGGTTCATAAGGTGTCGGATGCAAATCGGCTGGGGATCGGCTTCGTTCACCAGGAACTGAACAACCTGGATAACATTAACGTTGCCGGGAATGTCTACCTCGGCCGGGAGCCCCGGCGTCTTGGCCTGATCGACCGCCGGAAGATTCTCGCGGATACCCAGCCCTACCTGGAGCGCCTGGGCCTGGATATTTCCGCGGGTACCCGGCTCGATGAACTGTCGATCGGGCAACAGCAACTGGTCGAGATCGCCAAGGCCCTGTCGATGGATGCCCGAGTGATCATCATGGATGAACCGACCTCCAGCCTGACCCTTTCGGAAACCGATTGCCTGCTGGCCGTGATGGAAGAGCTCAAGGCCCAGGGCATTGCCATCATCTATATTTCCCATCGCCTCGGGGAGGTCAAGCAATGCGCGGACCGGGTGATTGCCTTGAAAGACGGTAAAAATTCGGGGTGCTTGGACCGGGAGAAGATTAATCACCATGCGATGGTTACCCTGATGGTCGGTCGTGAACTGGATGCCGCGCATCAGCACCCGGATACCGAGAAAGTGCCGGGTTATTTCCAGGTCAAGGACCTGGTAACGACCTGCTATCCGGGTAAAAAAATCTCCTTCACGGTCGCCGCCGGGGAGATTCTCGGCTTTGCCGGCCTGGTCGGGGCCGGTCGCTCTGAGCTGGCCCAGGCGATCTTCGGGGTGGACAAGGCACTGGGCGGGACCATGAGCCTGGATGGCCGTCCCGTCATGCTGAACCGGACAAAGGCCGCGATCGACCGCGGGATTTACCTCGTGCCCGAGGACCGGAAAAAAACCGGCTTGATTGTCGAGATGGACCTGGAGAAGAATACAACCCTGGCATCCATGGCGCAGTACCGGAAAGCCGGCTTGATCCACGCCCGTGCCGAGGCGGCGGCGGCCCGGGAGCAGATCCGGGCCCTGGACATCAAGGCGCCTTCGGGAAAGACCATCGCGCTGAATCTCAGCGGCGGCAACCAGCAGAAGGTTGTCCTCGGCAAGTGGCTCTCGATGGACCCGAAAGTGATGATTTTTGACGAGCCCACCCGGGGGATTGACGTTGGGGCCAAGGGGGAAATCTATAACCTGATGTACAAGCTGGCTGAAAAAGGGGTGGCGATTATCATGATCAGCAGCGACATGGAAGAGGTCTTGCTGGTCAGTGATCGCATCGCGGTGATGCGCCAGGGCGAGATCAACGGCATCCTGAGTCGACCCGAGTTCAGTGAAGAGGGGGTCATGCAACTGGCCGTGGAAGAAACCGAGGAACGGCACTCCGCATGATCCACCTGATTAAAACATACCGGCGGGAAACCGCCATGTTCATCCTGCTCATCATTCTCTGCTTGATCACGATATTTAATACAACCCATCCGGCCGTGGAGGCACCCTTCCACAGCAAGTTCCTCCTGCAGGGCAACCTGACCAACCTCACGAACCTCATTGGCATGTACGGGGTGTTCAGCATTGGCGTCGGCCTGGTGATTATCACGGCGGGCATTGAGCTCTCCGTCGGTTCGCTCATGTCCCTGCTGGGGGTGATTTTCTTCGTGCTCGTGAACCCGACCTACAGCGGCTTTGAACTCAACCACTGGACGGCGGCGGGGGCCATCATCCTGATCGGGATCTTTATCGGGTGGTTTCACGGTATCTGTGTGAGCAAGGTGAAGATGCAGCCCTTCGTCGTGACCCTGTGCGGGCTGCTGGTGTATCGCGGGATGGCCCGGGTGATTTCGGATGACACCTCCGTAAGCGGGGGATTCCACGATTTTGGTGCTTTGCTGGTGATATGCGAAGGCAAGTTTCTCGGCTTGAAGGCGCCGTTCTGGTACTTGGTGATCGTTTCCATCATCATGTACATCGTGCTGCACCGCTCGGTTTTTGGCCGCTACATTTACGCGGCCGGGCGGAATGAGCTCGCGACCAAGTACTCCGGGGTGAACACCGACCGGGTGATCTGTGCGGTGTACGTCATCTGCGGATTTTTCACCGCACTCTCGGCCATCATGTTCCTGTTTTACACGAGCAATGTAAGTCCTTCGGTACACGGGAACTTTTATGAACTCTGGGGGATCGCGGCGGCGGTGCTCGGCGGCTGCAGCCTGCGTGGAGGGGAGGGGACCATCTTTGGGATTCTCATCGGCACCACGGTGTTGGCCGTGCTGTCAAACATGGTGAACCTCCTGGGCCTGCCGAGTGCGCTGGATTACGTCATCATCGGCAGCGTAATTTTCTTCGGGGTTTTCCTGGATATGATGGGCCAGCGGATCGTTGATTTCTTCAAGCGCATCGGGGGTAGCATGCGTAAGGCCGTTGACCCGAAGGTGGGCGGTACCCACCCCTAGTCCGTTTCCGGGCTTCCGGGATTCGCCTGGATGGGCGGGGTTGCTCCCGGGCGTGGGCCGGGCCTTCCCGGCGGGCGCTTTTCTATCCGGTCCGGCCTGGGACGGAAGCCGTTGGGGCGCTTGGAGTTGGTATCGATCTCGGGCGTATCCTGGGCGTAACCAAGGCGGACGTCGAGGCGTTGCTTCAGCAATTTTCCGATCGTTGAAGTGGAGGCCTCGAATTGGGCTCGGGCAAGTGAGCTCGCGCCGGCCTGGTGGTACACGAGTCCCTTCAGGATCTCGCGATCCTCGGCACCTGACTTGTCCAGTCGGGTGATCATTTCCCGCATGCTTAAGTCGTCATAGCTGAACTCGACCGTGGTCTGGCCGACGACGATCTCGCCGTTTCGAATCTTGCGGCTTGCCGACACGCTTCCATTCTTGTTGGCCTTCTTGATTTGAAGCTGCTCGATCCCGCGCTTCAATTCGACCCGGAGTTCATTGTTCAAGTCCAGGCTGTAGCTGTTCATGATCGTTTCCGGCAACTGGTTATAGCGATCCACCAGGTGCTCGGCCGTTTTCATCAGTTCCTGGTGCGCGTTCTCATTTGGACCATTCTTGATCCTCTCCAGGATGCCTTGGGCCTCGACAAGGTCCCCGTTGAGGAGGTGGTCCGCTACCTCGTTGGTGATCTTCAGGGCCCGGAGCCGGGCCAGGCGATCTTTCCGGGCCTGCTCCTGCTCCTGGTTCCGCCGAAGGGTTTCAACCAGGGTGATGAGGTGCATGCGTTGGCTGCGGGTTTCCTCCACCAGCGGTCCGTGGTAGGATTTCAGGAGCGCAACCGCCTCGTCA
>JAPYUI010000287.1 GCA_029936175.1 Kiritimatiellia bacterium | reverse complement strand
GGGCCAGGAAATGATGAGCGGCACCCGCACCAGGCCCTCGTAGAATCGGCATCCCTTGTACATCAGGCCATGGTCTCCCAACGATTCGCCATGGTCGCTGGTAAAGATAATCACCGTGTTGTCGCGTTGGCCGGTTTCGTCCAGGGCCGCGAGAATCCGCCCGAACTGGTCGTCGATCTGGGCAATCATCGCGTAGTACCGCGCCTGGGCACCTTTTGCGTCGTGTTCCTCCGGGGTACGGACATCATCCTGGAAGTCGCAGGCGGCCAGCTTGGCCTGGGCCTCGAGGTCGCTTTCCTTGAAATGGGGACCGGGCATCTTCTCCGGGTCGAATTGTTCGGCGTAGGCGCGGGGCGGGGTGAAGGGCGGATGCGGGTCGTACACGTTTACGTTCAACAACCACGGCTGATCGTGGTCCTGTTGAATAAACTCGATGGAGCGCTCCGACCCCCAGGTGGTCTGGTGCAACTCGGTCGGCACGCGGTCTTCGCCTTGGCGGAGCGCGTCGAGGTCGCCCCCCTGCTCTCTCACCCAGTCCGCGTAGTCGTGGCCTTCTTCCCAGTCGTCGCGCGGGGCGTGACTGAATTTCCAGTAGCTGAAGCCATCATCGATGCGTGGTTCCGTCCGCTTGCCCGAGCTTTGCAAATGAAACTTTCCCACCAGGCCGCAGGTGTAGCCGGCATCCGCAATCAGCCTGGTGATCACGGGTGGCCAGGCGGGAAAGGTGTCGTTCCCGTTGCGGGTGTTGTGCACACGGCTCGGGTACAGCCCGCTCATGAAGCTCGACCGGCTCGGGGTGCAGATCGGGCTCTGGCAATAGGTGTGGGTAAAGGCCACCCCCTCGCCTACCAGCTCATCCAGTACCGGGGTGCGAACATGGGGATTGCCCAGGGCACCAATCGTGTCGAAACGCTGTTGGTCCGTGCAGTACCAGAGAATATTCGGGCGACGATGCATTGCGTGTGCACGATACCGTTAAGCCGGCCTCGGCGAAACATTCTTTTAGCGCTTATCCACTGCATGGCATGCCTGGCCATACCGCGCAAAAAACATCCCTGACGCGGCTGCCATGCCCGGTTCTGGGTAAAAAGGTGACCCGGCGCGCATCGCTCGACACCGATCCAGGGCCGGATGGCTAAAACAAACCTTCATTCAGCAACAAAAATGGCCCCCGGGGGACGTACTATAGTTTAGTTGGGTCAATTCCCACCCCTTCAACAGTGGTTTACCCGATATTTTCATATTGTAGACGTGGGAATCGATACATAGGCTGGAACGAAGAACAGGACCATGAACAGAAAATCGGCCAAGCAAAAAGGGATGGTATACCATCGCAGGGACATGCTCCGGGGCATGGCCGCCGGCGTCGGCGCCACGCTTGGCAGCTCATGGGTTCCCGACTTTGCCCAGGCTGCTCCAACGCGTGCAGGCGCACCCAAACGGGTGATTTTCTTTATGCAGAACCAGGGCTTCGATCCGGCGACTGCCATTCCGGCCGGCATGAAGAACAGTGGTTCCCTGGCCAAGGCGAAGTTGCCCGAGCCCATCGAGGCCTTGGAGCCTTTCAAGGAGCGCATGCACATCATCAACGGTCTTCATGGCATGCACACCAGCCCTTCTCACAGTCCCTTCTTCGGTGCCCTCGGCGGTTACCGTGGCGGTGACGGCGTGGCGCCCAGTGGCTCCACCATTGACCATGAGTTGAGCAAGGTCCTCTCGAAAACGTTGCTTCCGCATTTGTGCATCGGCATGGACTCGATCGAGAACATGAGGGCCAAGCCGACCGTGGCCAATCTTTCGGCCAGTGGCGCGGGCCAGCCCATCTTCATGCATTCCAACCCGAACCACCTGTACGAGATGCTCTATGGCGGTATTTCCGAGGGTGAAATCCGGAAGCAGCACGAGGCCCGTTCCAGTATGTTCGGTCGCATTGAGCAAATGGCGGCGGCCAAGGGGGAGAACCTACCTCCAACGGTCTCACAACGCTATGGCCAGTACGTCCAGGGCTTTGATGACATCAATGGCTTGCGTGATCGCCTTGGCAGCGTCTCCGCCCACTTGCGGAAGTTCGCCCCCAAGGTGGATGAAGGCTACACCAATCCTGCGTTTGAAACCGACTGGCACGATCGTATTTTGGACCTTGGCATCTCGGCACTCAAGTCCGGCATCACCAGTGTGCTCACCATCGGCTCCGGCCGGGGTGAAATCTTTGGCGCCTGGAAGGGCCTGGGCGTGGAGCAGCAGGGCCACAATCTCGGCCACATGAAGCAACCCAATAACCCGATCTGGATAAAGATCCGCCAGTACAATAGCCGCATGTTGGTTAAGCTTATGGAGGAACTTGAAAGTGTTCCCGAGGGCAGCGGAAGCATGATGGACAATACGCTCATCGTCTACACCAGCAACAACGCCGACTCTCAGCATACCTCGGGCAAGAATTGGCCTGTTATCCTGCTGGGTAATTGTGGCGGTGCCTTCAAGACCGGATGTTTCACCCAACTGGACGGCAAGCGTCCGATCAATGCCCTTTACGCATCCATTCTCCGGACTACCGGCGTCGAGTGTGATCGCTTCAACATGTCTGAGCAGTTGGCTGCCAAGTTTGACTCCGGCACAGGACCTCTAAAAGAAATTTTGGCATGACCAAGCTGACCCTCGCCCTCGGGGTGGCGGTCTTTGTCCTGCTCGGCACCGCTTCCAAGGCCGCAGATACCTACACGCCAGGGGAGCCCGCTCGCGGGACCTTCAAGGACTTCGCACAAGGTTTTCTCGAGAAAAACTGCTTGGATTGCCACGATGAGGAAACCACCAAGGGCGATCTCAATCTCGTCGAATTGGGGCCCTTGGACGAGACCAACGCTGCAGTCTGGAAGTCGATATGGTCTCAGGTTTCATTGCAGGAGATGCCCCCAAAGAAAAAGTCGAGTATCGGAATTGTCGACCGACTCCGGTTTTCCGATTGGATCGTCGGCGAGCTTCAGCGCGAGATGAAGAACAAGGGAGGCTTTCACGCCCACAAGGATCCCAGCAAGGGCAATTTTGTTTCTCACGACCTGCTCTTCAGCCCCTTACCCAAGGGCATTCAGCTGGCTCCCGCCTCCTCCCCTGCGCGTATATGGAGGGTCACGCCGCAGGAGCACATCACGCGGCTAAATGAACTGATCAACCTCGAGCCGGAATACAACCCAGAAAAACCGGGTGTGCGCACGCGTGGAGACCATGTCCCGACCAACCACGGGGGCGAGCTCAAGATGTACTTTGGCACGGACCGGATCATCAAGTGGGAGGGCGGAACCGTAGCTTATGCCACGGCCGTGAAGAGTGTGCCCGTGGTGCTTTCCTCCGCCCGCAAGCACGGCTTGGAGAACTACCCCGACTTTTATTCCGTCAACAGTTCCGAGACGACCCAGATCCTTGACAAGGCGGAGGACATTCTTCGTTTCATGGCCTATGGTCCACTCAGCCTGGTTGGGTTTCCCGAGCAAATCACCGACGACCCCAAGACCTGGGAAAAGGTGAAGCCCAAGGGCGACCTACGCGGTCTCCCCACGGCCATCGTGTACAACACCAAAGTTTCCCGGCCGATCACTCCCGTTTACGACTTGATGAAGGAACCAAGCGTAACCGATGATCGCCTGCGGGCCGCAGTGGACTATGTATTCGAGGCAGTTACCTTTCGGGCGCCCATTAAGAAGGAATCCGAGGACTACCTCCTTATCGTCAAGGACTCCATCGCCAAAGTGGGCAAGGAGAACGG
>JAPYUI010000286.1:1474-3765 GCA_029936175.1 Kiritimatiellia bacterium | reverse complement strand
AAAAATCAGTCGGTCAACCAGACCACGCGGTAGTAGCGGCGGTAAGCATCGGAAAGGACCAGGGTCTCGCTTGCCTCGTCCGCAACCAGGATTTGCAGGACGAGCCAGTTACCGCTGCGCAGATCATCCCGGTATTCCACCCGGTACTGCTCCCCGGGAATGGCTTCAAAACGAAGGGAATCACCGGTGGGAAAGGTGATCAAGGGACAAAACGCACGCGGGGAACCCGGGGTGGGGAAAGGGGAACAACTCTTCCGCCAACTCGCGGCAACAGCCGGGGGACCGCCGATGTACTCGAGTGAATGACCCGTCCCGTTCGCGGCCCCGGGCCAGGGCGCATGGGGGAGGTAGACCAGGTCAACGAGTACGGTGTCAGCGGATTGCAACACCAGGCGTTCACCCGCGTTGTTGAGCCGCCCGGACCACTGGCCGGAAAGCCGGGCATTGGCAAGGGGGTAAGCACTGGTAAAGGCGCCCTCGTTTTCCACCACGAGCAACCGCTCACCGGGCTCGAGAAATTCCAGGCCAAAGACATAGCTCACCGCGTTGCTGAGCTGGAGTCCCTCCAGGGTCAACACCCGGTCCCCGGTGTTGAGCAACTCGACAAACTCGGATTCATCGTCGCCGCCGGGTGGATTGTAATGGATTTCACTGATCACCAGGTTCGCGGGCGACGGGATATCCGCGAGGCTGTAGGTCGCCGCCGCCAGGGCGGACCATTCACTCCCATCCCAGGTGCGGGCCTGCACCCGGCTTGGATTATTCGTGAGGAGGATCGCAGCGGTATAGATCGCCGCGCCCGGAGCACTCGGGTCGCTCCCATCGAGCGTGTAATAGGTCGTTCCCGTGGCGTTCGAGATCACCAGGCTGAAGCCCGGGTCCACGGCCCCCCCATGCTGGTTAAACACCGGCGGGTCGATGCCGGGATACAGGTTTTCAGCCCGCAATTCCGCAATCAGGTTGTTCGGGTTCGCCGGGTCAACAATCGAGGGGATGTAGTGGTTGATCACGTTATCCCGCTCGACCACCCACGAGTCCTCCCGGGTAAAATAAATGTCCGGCGCATGCGGCGCAACCGGGTACTGGAGATCGTCCGGGTCGTTGGGGTCGGCGGGTTGCTGCACCGCGCTCCCGTAGGCCGTGCTAGCCTGCGTGTCCCCCCACCGGGCCGACTCGGCAACGATGGCTTTATCGATCCGGCCTGCAATAGCCGCGTAACGCCCCTGGCTGGATTGCACGCTCAAGGCCCCGCCGTTAAAGCAATGCCGGTAGACCCGGTCGGCAAAGAGCCGGCGAAAATCGGGGTGTTCGCGCAGTTTTTGAAACAGGCGGCCGGGCGACTTGTCATTGTTGCTGTCGTAGCGCTGGATGGCCCCGTTATCGAGGGCGATTTCCTGGTCCCAGACCATCCAGCGGAAGGGCTCGTTGGCAACCCGGTTGCGGAAAGCATAGCCGTTGTGATGCGGCCAATCCTCCGTATCCGCATAAAAATGCAGCAACATGTAGTCGGCAAAGTTTTCCAGGTCGAGGTAGCTTTGCACCGCGAGGTAATTCGCGGGATCAACCAGGCCATTGTTCGCGAGGGTGAAAAGTTCATCCCAGGCGGTGCGGCTTCCGGACACGAGCGTATTGAAATCCCCCATCACATCGTAGTCGCCCTCCCCTCCGCCGAAGTGCTCGGCACAGAAGCGTTCATCCAGCCGTTCGGCCGGATTAAACAGGCCGAAGTAAAGCCCGTTGACATAGAGGTGGGCAAAGGTTCCCGAGCTGCTGGGATGCCCGAGATCCGCCATGGACTGCTTCATCCACATATCGCGGATGTACTGCGAGTCGTTGGGCCGGTAACGACCACCGGCCCAGCTGACCAGCGCCCACGAATCGGTAAAACAGGCGCGAAGGACCAGCTTGTTGAAGGTCTCCACCGGTGAACCCGGTATCAGCGGGTAGCGAAGGGTCCCCTGGCCGAGCTCGGCCTTGAAGGTCAGGCGCAGCGAGTGCTTGTTCATCCGCCAGGGCCGACGGGATGAGCCGCCGTGTATCTCAATTTCGGCATCCACCTGGAAACCCGGAGCCCCGTCCGGGTTCATCCACTCCACCGAGCACACGCGTTCGAGACGACTCCTCGGATGGGTCCAGATGCCGTTGGCGGGACCCACGAAATCATCCGGGTCCATGACGAGCGAGAGCGTCGGGATGTCGAGTAATGCCGCTTCAACCGAATACCCGGGGAGGGTACTCGTCACGACGCGGGGATCCATCTCGTAATCGGCGAAGACCTCCCCGTTGCCGGC
>JAPYUI010000286.1:0-1374 GCA_029936175.1 Kiritimatiellia bacterium | reverse complement strand
GACGGAGTCGCGCTGCTAATCGCCACCTGGATGGTATTGCTATAGAAGCCCCGGTCGTAACTGAAGCGGGTATCCGCTACCACGCCGGAAAAACCGGTTCCGTTTTCCGCGCCGGGGGTCGGCACCTCGAAGAAACGCGCTGGGCCAGCCACCGAGTGACGGCCGTAGGAGATATCCGTGAACTGGGGTGGAAAACCCGGGGCGAAGGCATCATCGATGGTGAGCCCATCCATCCGGACGAGGGCGAGGTACTCCCCGTCTCCATCCAGCTTGAATCCCGTGTGGATCGCCCCACCCGGATCGTTCGTGTCCATCCCCGAGGCGAACACGAGCAGGTAGCCCTGGGCCGCAAGGGTAACGGGTGGAAAATTCCACTTCATGAGCTTGCCCGGGTCGTCGGTCAGGTAAAATGCGTCGAGGTTGATCGCGGTGGCATTCGGGTTGTGGATTTCGATCCAGTCCTCGGCATTGCCGTAGCCATCCAGCAACCCGGTGGCGTTGACCGCCAGCACCTCGTTGATTACCAGGGGCAGGCTGAGAGGGAAATCGAGCGGGTCGGTCGGGTCGTGGCCGAGGGCGATCTCCTGCGCATCGATGAAGCTGTCGCCGTCCGTATCGTCGGTGTTCGGGTTGGTGATAAAGCCATTCGCACCGGAGACCTCGTCCCCATCGCTGATCGTGTCCCCGTCGGTATCAAAGGCCAGGGGATCGGACCCGGGATCGGCCGGGCCGTTGTAGATACGGCTGTTGTTTTCCAGGTCGTCGTTCAACCCATCGCCATCCGTATCCGCCCGGGTGGGATCCGTTCCGCGGGCCTGCTCGGCCAGGTTATCCAGCGAATCCGCATCAAAATGATCGCTTCCCGCGGCAAAGGTGATGTTGGTAAAATACCCTATTTCCCAGGGATCGTGGAGCCCGTCTCCATCACTGTCGATGAAAGAGATCACCGGGTCTCCGATTTCCATCCCGTTGATGAAGACGTTATGCGCCGGCCCCGGGCTTGCCGCCGTGCGCCCCGCCAGCAAGAGGCTGCCCGCGGCATCCGTGGTGTTGGTAAAATGCAGTTGATGATCCCCGAGGCTGCTGGCCGGGGCATCAACCCCGTCGAAGGCGTAGGGCAGGCCGTTCCAGGTACAGCGGCGCACGCCGTGGCTGCTGGTGTCGTAAGCCCAGAGGGTGATGGGATAATCCGTGTGGGGCAGCAAGCCGGTCAACTGGATGTCCAGGCCTTCATCCGTCGCGGTGCTCCCGTTCGCGAAGAGGAAATCCCGCCACATGCCTGACTCCGGGCTGCCGTTGACCGTCCCGCGATCCCGGACATCCAGGCTGATCGCCCCGGCGGCATCCACGTCGATCCCGATTCCCCCGGGAAGG
>JAPYUI010000065.1:14992-21511 GCA_029936175.1 Kiritimatiellia bacterium | reverse complement strand
TCCTTCTTTGCCAGCGCGCCCAAGGGCGATTACATGGTGTCGATCGGCGAGATCGGCTTTGTCCATTCCGGCATGCTCATGCGCCCGATCGACCTCACCAAGAATTATTTCTCCGGCTCACTGAGCCGGCTGAACGAGCATCCGGATAACGTACCGGACGCCCTGGGTGCACCCGTGAACGGACCCCCGATGCATATGCTCCTCGATCTCTTCACCCCTGGGGCCTTTCGCGAGAACGGCACCGCCAACTATTACACCGAAGCGCAATGGCGGAACGGAAACTACCAACCCAACAGCCCGTCAAACCCACGCCGAGGCACCTGGAATATCAATTCCCTGGTCGCCCATGACGGCTACCTGGCGGTGCGCGAAGGACGGCGATCTTCCACCCGGCAAGGGGCGGATCCGCTCCATCCCTACTGGGTGCCCAGCGCCTGGAGCAACCGGCGGGTGCCCGAGGGAAAGAGCTGCGCGGGCTCACTGGACCCGTATATGAGTCCTTTCCCCCGCTTCCGCCGGGGCTGGGAATCCTGGATCGCCATCATCGGGGGCGATTACACGCCGTACCGGTCGCGGGGCTACGGTATCTGGCGACGACCGCGGCCAAACGGGGGCTCCTATTCCTACTCCGCCTTCGGCATTGTCGGCATGCCCCGCTTTTCCTGGTCCGCGGGGCGCGGGGCCTCCGCCAGCGAGGACTACTACGACCTGAGCTACGTGAACTTCGACCCGGAATATGGCGGGCTGGCCAAGCTCTTCACCAAGGGCCGACAGGACAGGACCCACACCGAGGTACGGGGGCGGATTTCAGCCGACGTGCATTACCCCATGAACAACCGAACCATGAACCTCTTCCATACCTCCCGCTACGATGTCTTTCCCCTGCGCCACCACCTCAGCGAGGTGGTGGAGAATTCCTCGGGCAAGATCAATGCCATCAACACCGCGCTGAACCCGTATGCCGCAAGCGTGCAGATAAAGGGCTACATTCGAAACTACAGCGGTCATCCCGGACGCTTCATGATCTCCGGCATCTACGCCAACGCCCCGGTCGCCCTCGTGGCCAACCAGATCAGCACCTCGGCCAACGTGTTCACCATTCACGTGGTGACCCAATCGATCCGCGACAGGGGCCCGGAACGCAGCGACAAGGGCGTGCCAGCGGAGAATGTACAAACCGGCATCGGCTACATGGATGAAAGCGACGAAATCATCGCCGAACACTGGGCGCAGACGACCGTGGCCCGCATCACCGATCCCCAACAGCACGACCCACAGACCGGTGGACCGGAAAACAACTATCGCATCCTCTACCATCGCGTGCTTGAAAATACCCGCTGAGCCCCATGCCCAACCGTATGCGACACCGCCCAAGGCCCGTGCAGGGATTTTCCCTGCTGGAACTCCTCACGGTCATCTCCCTTGCGGTGGTCCTCCTGGTGCTGGCCGCCAACACCTACACCCACGCAACCCGTCGCATGGAGGTCCAGGGGGAAGCAGAAGCCCTGGCCGGTCTCCTGCGATCGGCCCGCCAATATGCGATGGACCATGGCACCCGCACCCGGGTCGTGTTTGCCGACCCGGAACTGGACCGGTTCACGGATGGGGTCCTGGTCAGCAACCGGAGTTACGCGGCTTACGCGCTCTACCTGCCGAACCTGCCCAACGGCGGAACGGAGCTGATGCCCTTCAAGTACGGGGATCACCGGGGAAGTAGCTACCTCCTCGAGTTTGCCGCCATGCCCTTCACCAGCATCCCCAGTGGTTTCGTTGCCCAGTGGCGCCCCATGCCGGGGGAGGAGGACTGGCGTACCCCCCCTGCGCGGATCGGGCTCAAGGCCATCGGTTGGCCGAAAAGCTCCCTGAAACGGGGCTACACCCAGGACTTTTTCACCCAGACCCTGGCGAAAAAAGGGCGTATACTGCCCCGGCAAACCCGCGTCGCGTACCTGAGCGATTATTATTTCAACCCGCGCAAGTTCTGGGACCACCTGGGAACCCGGTATTTCTATCCCAACATCCCCTCGGCGCGGTACCCGCAGAATTACTTTCAAACGCCTTACCCCCTGGCCTATCCCCTGATGATCCAACGCTCCATGCCGGACGAACCCTCCAAGATTGAGGACCCCGCCACGTCCCGTTTCATTTCCTACGCAGCGATGTGGAGTGAAAATCAGGAATATAGATATTTTTCCAGCATCCCGGAACAGTTGGGTGATTTTACCGAGCTGGGTCGGGTGGAAAGCGCGGCCACCCCCGGACGACGCTTCTTTAACCTGCGCGGGATCGAGTTTAACAACCGGGGCCAACCGGAACTGAGGTGGGCGGAGCAGGTCGTGATCCGCGTCACCAGCCAACCGAACGAGCGCAACGTCTATGATATCGTGATTGACCGGGCCACCGGTATCGCGAAAATAAAGCGCCTGGACAATCTTGAGGAATAAGTGAAGCCACATGAAGCATAAGCGAAAAACGATGGGGTTCACCCTGGTCGAGGTGTTGATCTCACTGGGTATTACGGCGAGCGCACTGCTCATCCTCGTCGGTTTCATCGTCTACATCATGGATACCTCCCGCTCCAGCCAGGGTGAATCGATCGCGGTCCTTATCTCCAGCCAGGTGCGCACCCGCCTGTTGACCAATCCCGCCTGGCCACCCGGCACGGAAAACAGGGCCCTCTCCCGGGCGGTGGACGAATACGGAATGACCACGGACTCCTTTACCTGGGATGCGCTCTATTTTGACGACCAGGGCATCGAGCTCAAACCAGCGGATGCCGAGGACGCCATTTACCAGGGCATCCTGCACTTCCGCCGCAGCCCAAATTACAATTCACCCAGGCTCGATTTCATCACCCTGGCCGTACGGGATGTCAAGCAGCGGGAAACCGTGGCCGAGTTCACCTACCAGCGGGCACGAAAGAAGGAACGGCCTGGTCGATGAAGCGACGCGGCTTTACCCTGGTTGAACTGCTGGCCGTGATGGGCCTCATGGTGATTATCCTCACCCTCCTCGGCATGCTCTATCAACAGTTTTTCAAGGTGGTAGAGACGGTGACCGAAACAACCGGTGCCTACGACGAAATCCGCTCCGTCAACCAGATGTTCACCCGTGAGATGGGATCGACCCTTTGCCGGAACAACCCCAACCGCTGGTTGAATTTCAGGGTGAAGGAGGACCAGGAGGGGATCTACATCTATTTCACCGCACCCGACGAAGCCCTGGACAGCACCCTGGATATGTCATTCATCTCGCATTACGCCTGGTACTACCGGAAGGCGGACCGGGCGGTTTACCGAGCCATCTACAACACACGGCTGTACCCGGATGACCTGCTGTCCACGGCGGCCAGCACCGACAATGACAACAGCCAGGCCAACCGCAACCGGCTGAAGGACATGACCCTCGCCTACCAGCACCATGCCCCCTACGGCTGGACCGAGGACCCGCGTTTCACCCGCCTGCTCGACCAACCCGGCTACAAGGCCCTGCTCAACAAGGTCTATCGCTTCGAGGTGCGCTGCTACGACCGGCCCGCCGGTAGCCCGAACGCCCGTCCGCAGAACACCTGGGACGACCACGCCTCCCTGCCCGTCTACGTGGAACTGGTCGTGGGGGTCGCCAAGGGCGGCGTCGCCCGGCGGGCAGAACAGGAACTGGCCTCCCACGGGAAGCTCACAGAAACAGCGAAGCAACTGAATACGTTTGTGCTTTCGATCCCGATGATTAATCATGGTGTCTATGACAATGCGCAATATTAGCCGGCGATCCAGGGCCGGCGTAACCCTGATCGAGTTGCTGGTCGTGATCGCCATCATCGCCCTGCTGACATCCCTCCTGGTCCCGGTGGTGTTCAGCTCCATCCGAAAGGGCAGGGAAACCCGTGCCCGCCACCTGATCGACCAGGTGAGCCAGGCCCTGCAAGGCTATCGCACCGAGTACAAGGAATGGCCGCCCTGCCTGGAGGACCTGCCAAAAAATGCAGCCGGGGATTACGTTCTCCGGGTCAACCCCGAGGAACGAAACCCCCACCCGGTATGGAGAACGCTCTTCATCACCCTCGTCGCCCGGGCCGAGAACCCGGCGGAAGAAGAAATCCTGGAATCCAATAATCGGCGCCACCTGCGCTTCCTGGAGGTGGAACCCCACATGACCAACCGGCCCGATGCGCCCCTGGAGGCCACGACCTTTGTCGACCCGTGGAACCAGCAACTCAACCTGGTGCTCGACGGCGACGGGGATGAGATCATCACCGGCTTGCCGGATAAAAAGTCCGGCAAGCCCACCACCTTCAAAACCTACGGCGAGCTCGGAATCTGGTCCTGGGGATACCAGCCGAAGAAGGTCAAGCACAGCCTCAGTTCATGGAAATGAAACAAAAACCGGGTTTCAGCTTGATTGAGATCCTGGCCGTCATGGCGGTCATCGGGATCCTCGCAGCCATCACCTTCGGGATGTTCAAGAGTTCGCAGGAGAGCACCCGCCGCCGCATTGCCGAGGCGGACATCGCCCTGTTCAAGCTCAAGCTGAACGACTTCCGACTGGACGAGGGATTTATGCCCACCAGCGCGAATATCCCGATCCTTCGCGTAGCCGGTGCGGATCAGTACGACCCGAACCCCGGGAGCGATGGGTATTTTGCCGCCGGCCGCCGGCTCTTTCTCGCCCTCTCCGGGCGCAGCACCCAGGACCTCCTCGATGGCCGGGACCGCACCGAGGATGGCAAGGCCTACATCCGCTTCGAACGGCTCCGGGTCGGCGACCCGGAAGTGCACGGTGCTGCACTCCCGCCACAGTACCGGGAGACCTATCTCGACGAGGCTTTCGACCGCGGCAGCTGGGTGAAGGATCCCTGGGGCAACCCCTACGGTTTTTACTTTCACGAGCGAGCCTCCCTGCAGAGCCTGCACGGAAAGACCGTGGCGGATATCTGGAGCACGGCCGGGGAAAGCGCGGAATCCGACATCGCCCGGGCGCGCTGGATAAGCTCCTGGAAGAAGTAATGCCGTCCCGCACGGGAACGGATGGGTGACCTGTTCTGTTGGACGGAAATTTATTTCAGGATCGAACAAGGCACATCACTGGTGTACAGTCCAGGGATGATGAAAAACCCCTTGCTTGAAAACCTTCTCGCGGCCTTTGCCGGCGAGTCGCTGACTGAACGGGCCGTGCATCTCGCGCGCTGGATGCAGATGGAGGCGAGCAAGCTGCAGACGCCCCAGGAGAAACGTCAGCAGATCGAGTTCGACCGGATGATTCACAATCCACGCGACAAGGTGACCTTGACGCAGCTCACGGACCAGGCCTTTCGATCGCACGTGCCGAATCGGGCGGTGGACCAGTTGGTTCATATTCTCGACGTGCAGGGTATCCCGCGCTTTTTCAGCCCCCTGGACAAGGCCCTGCTCAAGGGTTTTCAATCCTTCGGAAGTTACCTGCCGGACGTGGCCGTCCCGCTGGTGAAAGCAAACATGCGCAAGGAAACCGCCAACGTCATCCTCCCCGCGGAGGCGGAACACCTGGCCGGGCATCTGCGCAAGCGGAAAGCCCATCGGCTGCGGATGAACGTGAATTTTCTCGGCGAATCACTGCTGGGTGAAGACCAGGCACTCGAGCGACTGGAGTACTATCTCGGGGCCCTACAGCAAGCGGATATCGAGGTGATCTCGGTGAAGGTTTCGACGATTTATTCGCAGATTAACCTGCTGGGCCGGGACCATTCGATCCAGGTCCTCGCCGATCGACTGGAACGCCTTTACCGAACAGCAGCAAATTTCTCCTTCACCCGCCATGACGGGACAGAGGTGCCGAAGTTCATCTACCTCGACATGGAGGAATACCGTGACTTGCACATCACGTCTGAAGCTTTCATGGCCGCCCTCAGCCGGCCCGGCCTGGAAACCATCAGCGCAGGCATCGCGCTCCAGGCCTACATCCCCGACAGCCTGGGCATCCAGCAGGCGATCACCGCATGGGCGCGCGAACGGGTGAAAAAAGGCGGCGCGCCGATCGTCATTCGCCTGGTCAAGGGTGCCAACATGGAAAGCGAGCGGCTGGAGGCCTCCATTGCGGGATGGGCCCAGGCTCCATTCAAGACCAAGCTGGAGACGGATCGTAACTACAAGGCCATGCTGCACCTCGGGATGACCCAGGAAAACATCGCGGCTGTTCACCTCGGCATTGCCACGCACAATCTCTTTGAAACCGCCTACGCCATCGTGCTCGCGATCGACCGCGGGGTCCTCGACAGCCTGCAGTTTGAGATGCTGGAGGGCATGGCAAATCATCAACGTCGCGCCCTGCACGAGCTCGTAGACAACCTGCTCCTGTATGCGCCGGCCTGTCGCCAGGAGCAATTCATCAACGCAATAGGCTATCTCGTCCGCCGCCTGGATGAAAACACCGGGCCGGATAACTTCCTCCGCCACGCCTTCAAGCTGGATATCGACAGCGAGGCGTGGGACCTGCTGGAGGCGCAATTCCGGGAGGCCTGCATCGACTGGGAATCCTGCAGGGGAA
>JAPYUI010000065.1:0-14892 GCA_029936175.1 Kiritimatiellia bacterium | reverse complement strand
TCGCCCGGGCCGCGCTCGCAGATGCCCCCGCGGTCGACACCGCCGTCGCCTGCGCACAAGCCGATCCCGATGGCTGGCGCTCCCTGGATGCCAGCACCCGCCACCGGATCCTTGCCGATGTCGCCCAGCAATTCCGCGAGCGGCGTGGGGCCTTGATATGCACGGCCCTGGCCGAATCGGGAAAGATGATCAGTGAGTCCGATCCGGAAATTTCCGAGGCGATCGACTTCCTGGACTACTACGGACGCCAGGCCCTGGTTTTTGAAAAACTTCCAGGTATCAGCCTGGTCGGCCGAGGAGTGGCCGTGGTGGTTCCACCGTGGAACTTCCCGATCGCGATCCCGGCAGGAGGCGTCGCGGCGGCACTTGCCGCGGGCAACACGGTCATCCTCAAGCCTTCGCCGGATGCCCTGCTCGTGGCCTTTCGACTCTGCGAATGCTTCTGGGATGCGGGCATTTCCCGCAAGGTGCTTCAGTTTGTCCCCACCATCGGCATTCCCGAGGCGCAACGGTTGGTTACCCATGCGGATAGCTCCGTGGTGATTTTTACGGGTGGAACGGAAACCGCACAGACGATTCTCCGCGCCAAACCCCGCCTCGAATTCTTTGCCGAAACCGGTGGCAAGAATGCGACGATCGTAACCGCCCTCGCCGACCGCGAACAGGCGATCAAGCACATCGTACATTCGGCTTTTTCCCACAGCGGGCAAAAATGCTCGGCGACCTCGCTGCTGATTCTCGAAGACGAAGTTTATCACGATGCGCATTTCAAGGCCCTCCTCGCCGATGCGGTGGACAGCCTTTCGGTGGGATCGGCCTGGGAAGTGAAAAACAAAATGGGCCCGCTCATTCGTCCGCCGGTGCAAAAACTCGACCGGGCGATCAAGGAGCTTGAGGCCGGGGAATCCTGGCTGGTCATGCCGGAGCAACGCGAGGACAACCCGCAGCTATACTCGCCGGGCGTCAAGTGGGGCGTTCAACCGGGCAGCACCGCACACCGCACGGAATTCTTTGGCCCCGTGCTGGGCGTCATGCGCGCGAAGAATCTCATGGAGGCGATCAACCTGGTACACGAGACGGGCTACGGCCTGACCTCCGGCCTGGAATCACTCGACAATCGCGAACAGGAACTCTGGCAACACCGGGTGAAGGCGGGAAATCTTTACATCAATCGATCCACCACCGGGGCCATTGTGCATCGCCAGCCTTTCGGGGGCATGGGAAAATCCGCATTCGGGCCGGGCATTAAGGCCGGCGGTCCAAATTACGTGGTGCAGTTCATGCGGATCAAAGAGACCGCAGAACCGGAAGGAAGGGATGCCACGGACAGGGAACTGAGCGAGCTGCTGGATGCATTGCGATCGCATGCGGCCTTCTCCACGGAGGAGATCGACAAGGTCGTGGCCGCCACCCGGAGTTATACGCTCCAGATGGCGAATGAATTCGGCGTCGAGCACGATGACTTCAAACTGATCGGGCAAGACAATATCCGGCGTTACCTCCCGGTCCACGACCTGCGTATTCGCGTCTGTGCGGGCGACTCACTGTTTGAGATTCTTGCCCGGGTATGTGCCGCCCGCGCAGCGGGTTGCCGTATCACGGTTAGCCAAGTCGAGGACCTGGACTCGCCGGTGCTTGCCTTTCTTGAACATGCCACGGAATCCTGGGGGGCGGCCATCGAGTTTGTCGAGGAAGACGACGCAGCGTTGGTCGACGTCATTCGCACGGGGCACACGGGACGGCTCCGGTATGCACAGCCAGAGAACATCCCGACGGCCATCTGGGAAACCGTGGCCGACACCGGTATCTTCCTCGCGCATGCCCCGGTCCTCATGGAAGGCCGAATCGAGCTGCTGTGGTACCTGCGCGAGCAAAGTTTGAGCATCGACTATCACCGCTACGGGAACCTGGGGGGCCGCGCGAGTGAGACGCGTGCTGAACCGATGTAGTGATCCGTAATGGGTGAACATCCGGACCCGGGCAAAGCGGCGGGGACGGTTATTCAAGGGTCAACGAAGCCTATTTAAAATAGCGGGCGTGACTCTTTTCCAGCGAGGCATGATGCCGGGTTTTCCTGGCCTCCAGTTGCTGGAGCTTTTTTGCAGGGTCAAAACGCGGATCGGGTTGCGGAATAGAGGCCCCGGTTTCGACCAGCCACCGGTCGAGTTCCTTGCGCAAGTCCGTTGCCCGCTCGACCTGCTGGCGGGCCCGGTCGTTCTGCTCTCCGATATCCTTCGACAACTGGTACAGTTCGTCACGCCCGTCTTCGTAATAGTGAATGAGCTTCCAGTCACCGGAGCGGATGATCGCACAGGGCTCACCACCCTGGTTCCCGTAATGCGGGTAGTGCCAGAACAGCTTGCGCGAAGCCAGGGTCCTGCCCGTCAGCAGGGGCTTCAGGCTGAGACCATCGAGGTGTTGCTGCGGGCGCAAAGGCAGACCCACGAGTTCGAGAATCGTGGGATAGAAATCCGTCCCGGTTACCGGTACATCGCAAACGGACGCCGGCGCGGTCAGGCCCGGCACCCGTATGTAATACGGCTCGCGAATACCGCCCTCCCACTGCCGGCCTTTTCCACCGCGCAGGGGCAGGTTCGAGGTCGCAAAGGCATCGCCAGAGGAGACACCGCCATTGTCACTGGTAAAGATGACCACGGTACGCTCGTCGAGTTTCAGGGCCGCAAGCTTGTCCAACACAATACCCACGGCCTCGTCGAGCGTTTCCATCATGCCCGCATAGACCGGATGATCCTGCACCTGGCGGACGGACATGGTGCGGTCGAACGTAAAGCGATGGTCCGCAAGTCCCTCCGCCTTCGCCTTTTCGACATATTTATTCTGGAGCTCCGGGGTGGTTTGAACCGGCGCATGCACCGCGTAAAAAGAAAGGTAGGCAAAGAATTTATCCTCCCGGTTCGCCTCGATAAAAGACGCCGTCTCGCGCGCGAGTCGCAGCGTCAGGGACTCCCCGACAGGGCCATCCTTCATCTTTGGATTCTTATAGGGTGAGAAAAAACCACCCGGCGGGGAACCGCGGTGATGCCCACCGATGTTGATGTCGAAACCATGATCTTCCGGGAAAGAACCTTCACCACCCAGGTGCCACTTCCCGGCAAAAAAAGTTTTATACCCACCGGCCCTCATCGCTTCGGCGAGCGTCTCATCATTCGCGGGCAATCCGGCTCGATTCTCGGAAGGCAACACGCGGTCATTCCGATTCCACCGGGTCCCGGTCGCCGCACCGATCCAGTCGGTGATGCCGATGCGCGCCGGGTACTTCCCCAGCATGATACTCGCCCGGGAGGGGCTGCAGACCTGGCAGGTCGCGTATCCCTGGGTGAAGCGCATCCCGCTCGCGGCGAGCTGGTCGATATGCGGCGTCTCGTAGAAGGTGCTCCCCTCGATGCCGATGTCCTTCACTCCCAGGTCATCCACCAGAACGAAGAGAACGTTAAGCGGCCGGGCCTGCAGCTGGACGCAGAGCAGGAGGAATAGCACCAGGTTGGCAGATCGGGACAACGGATTCACCCCTGGATAAAATCCGACTTTCCCCCCGGGGTCAAGCCCGACATCTTAATTCAAAAAGCGGGACGTTCCACGGTTGACTAATACCCTGTTCTTTGACTAGCCTCCCCGACTAAATGAACGTCTATCAGGCCCTCTCCCGCCAGGCTACCTAGCCGCGTAAGCGCCCCCCCATGGATCCCACGGATACATCCAATCCCGCGTACTTCCACAAGGTCGTCGATTGCCAGTACGCCTGTCCGGCCCACACGAATATTCCTGAGTATATCCGGATGATTGCCCAGGGTGACTATACCGGTTCGTACATGCTGAATCGTGCGTCAAATGTCTTCCCGGGCATCCTGGGCCGGACCTGTGACCGCCCCTGCGAACCCGCCTGCCGACGCCTTCGACTCGATGGCAAGGCGGTCGCAATATGCCGTCTCAAGCGGGTAGCCGCGGACCACAAGGATGACATCCAGGCCCTTCTACCGGAGATCCCGAAAGAGAAGAACGGTAAGAAGATCGCCCTGGTTGGTGCAGGTCCGGCTTCCTTAACCGTCTGTAATGACCTCATGCCACTGGGCTACGCGTGCACGGTCTTCGAAAAATTACCTTACGCAGGCGGACTCATGCGGAGCAACATCCCGCCCTTTCGCTTGCCCGCGGACGTACTTGATGAAGAAACCGGATACATCATCGATATGGGCGTCGATATCCGGTACGGGACGCCGGTGGAAAGCATGAAAGCGCTGCTGGAAGAAGGCTACGACGCCGTGTTTATCGGCTCCGGCGCACCCAAGGGGAAAGAGCTCCAGGTTCCCGGCCGCAAGGAAGCCGACCCCTCAATCCACATCGGTATCGAATGGCTGGAATCGGTCGCCTTTGGACATACGTCTTCCATCGGCAAGCGCGTGTTGATCATCGGTGCCGGTAACACGGCCATGGATTGCTGCCGCACGGCTAAACGCATCGGGGGAACGGATGTCAAGGTCATGGCGCGAAAGCCGCGCCACCTGCTCAAAGCTTCGCCCTGGGAACTCGACGACGCGGAGGAGGAACATATCGACCTCGTGCTTTGCCATTCGCCCAAGGCATTTGTCATCGAAGACGGTGAACTCACCGGCATGACCTTTGAAGAACTCGAATACACGGAGGACGCGGAAGGTACATTACGCCCAAAGGTCGTATCCGAAAAATTCTTCCCCTGCGATGAGGTCATCCTCGCCATCGGCCAGGAAAATGCCTTCCCCTGGATCGAGCGCGACCTCGGTATCGACTTTAATGAATGGGAAATGCCCACGGTCAGCCGGCACACGATGATGAGTTCCCGCGAGGGCGTCTTCTTTGGCGGCGACGCCGCCTGGGGTCCGGAAAATATCATATGGGCGGTTGCACACGGTCATGATGCGGCGATCTCCATTCACCAATATTGCCAGGGCATACCCATTGACCAACGGCCTGAGCAGTCCATGAACCTGAAGAGCACCAAGATGAGCCTGCACGAGTGGAGCTATGCCAACGATTACAACCCGGCCATGCGCCGGGAGATGCGTCACGTGGACATGAAAACCCGCTTCCACGCGCTCACCACCGAGGTGGAGATGGGCTTCAGCCCGGAGCAGACGGAGGTCGAGGTGCATCGCTGCCTGAACTGCGATGTGCAAACAGCCTTTTCTGCGCCGCTCTGCATCGAGTGTGATGCCTGTATCGATGTCTGCCCGCCAAAATGCCTGACCATCACCGCGAATGGACCTGAAGAGCAACTGCGAAACACCCTCGCCATCCCCGCACAGAACCTGCAACAAGACCTATTTGTATCCGAACGCCTTCCGCAGACCTCACAGGTCATGTTGAAAGATGAAGATGTATGTATCCACTGTGGTCTATGCGCGGAGCGTTGCCCGACGGCTGCCTGGGACATGCAAAAATTTACCTTGCACCTGCCTTATGCCGGTGATGTGAAAAAAGAAGCCGTACTGACCACATGAATCGCGTAAACGATCTCGTTATCAAGATAGCAACCGTAAACGGAACGGGCTCGGCGAGTGCGAACGGACTGCTGATGAAATCCCTTTTCCGCATGGGCATTCCCGTGTCGGGAAAAAATCTCTTTCCCTCGAACATACAGGGCCTCCCGACCTGGTACGAGATCCGCGTGAATGCCGACGGTCACACCGGACGCTGCCCGGATATCGACATCATGGTCGCGATGAACAAGAAAACGTATACACAGGACCTCGAGGACGTCCGGGCAGGCGGCTACGTGCTCTATGACAGCAGTTGGCCGCTGCCCAAGGAGCTGCTGCGCGAAGACGTCACCTTTATCAGCGTGCCGTTAGCCCGGATGTGCGTGGAGAATTTCGAGCATTCGCGCGAACGTATCCTGATGAAGAACATTGCCTACGTTGGCGCACTGGCCGCCCTGCTCAACATCGAACTCGATGTGATCGAGAACCAGTTCCAGGAAAAATTTTCCTCGAAGCCCAAGCTCCTTGATTCAAATCACCAGGCGATCATGCTTGGTTACGAGTATGTAAAGGAACAAACCGATTGCCCACTGCCGCTTCATCTTGAACGAATGGAAGCGAACGACGACTACATTATGATCGACGGGAACACCGCAGCTGGATTGGGTTGCCTGTACGCCGGGGCAACCGTGGGTGCCTGGTATCCGATCACGCCCTCCACCTCCCTTTTCGATGCCTTCACGCGCTTCTGTCACAAGTACCGGAAAGACCCGGAAACCAGGAAAAACCGCTTTTGCATTATTCAGTCCGAAGACGAGATCGCGGCCATTGGTATCGTGCTGGGCGCATCCTGGAATGGCGCACGCGCGTTTACCTCCACCAGCGGACCCGGCATTTCCCTGATGAATGAATGTATCGGCCTGGGCTATTATGCCGAGATCCCGGCGGTCATCTTTGATATCCAGCGCGTGGGCCCCTCGACCGGCATGCCGACCCGGACACAACAAGGCGATATCCTGAGCTGCGCCCATGCTTCCCACGGGGACACCGAGCACATCGTGCTGTTCCCAGCCAACCCGGAAGAATGCTTTCATCTATCCGTGGAGGCCTTCGACCTGGCGGAGCGTTTTCAAACCCCGGTCTTCGTCCTTTCCGACCTCGATATCGGCATGAACGATTGGCGCACAAAAAAGATCGAGTGGGACGACAGCTACACGCCCGATCGCGGCAAGGTACTGGGCAAGGATGAACTGGAAAAGATGGAGACCTTTCACCGTTACCTGGACCTGGACGGTGACGGTATTGCCGCCCGGACGCTGCCGGGCGAAACGGCCAAGGGCAGCTATTTCCTGCGCGGGTCCGGGCATAATAAACACGGGATCTACACCGAGAACCCGGACGAATACCAGGAGGTGGTTGATCGCCTGAAGCGAAAGATGGTCGGGGCACGCGAAAAGCTGCCTGCACCGATCATCCATACCCGGCCCGGCGCGAGCGCGGCTATCATCAGCCTGGGCAGTTGCGACCCCGCGATCCGCGAGGCCCTGGCCGAGTTGGAAAACGCTGGAATCCTGCTCGATTACCTCCGGGTCCGGGCCTTTCCTTTTGCTCAAAGCGTGGGCGACTTTATCGAGTCGTATGATTCTATTTATGTCGTTGAGCAAAACCGGGATGGGCAACTGCGCAGCCTCTTGATCAATCAGTTTGAAACCCCGCCTCAGAAACTGGTCCCCCTCCTCGTTTACGGCGGCATGCCGTTGAGCGCGAAAGATGTGCTCGCAGGTATCGAGGCGCAACCGTTGAAGGATCAGGAAAAACCCACGAAAGCCCGGGTATGAGCTCGAAACAGGAAATCATCCACCCACGCTCCCCACGGAATAAATTGGGCTACACGTCCCGCGATTACGAGGGCGCGATGTCGACCCTTTGTGCGGGTTGTGGCCACGATTCCATTACCGCAGGCATTGTGCAGGCTTTTTTCGAGTTGGATATCGCTCCGCACGAAGTCTTAAAGGTGAGCGGTATCGGCTGCTCCTCCAAGACGCCGACGTATTTTCTCAGCCAGTCACACGGCTTTAATTCGGTTCACGGACGTATGGCTACGATTGCCACCGGCGCGAGCGCAGCGAATGGCAAACTGGCCTGCATTGGCGTTTCAGGTGATGGCGATTCATTATCCATTGGTCTCGGGCACTTATCCCATGCGATTCGCCGCAACGTGAACATGCTTTATATCATCGAGAATAACGGGGTGTACGGCTTGACCAAGGGTCAGTTCTCCGCTTCTGCGGACAGGGGGACGAACAGCAAAAAAGGGGCGACCAATGAAATGGAACCCATCGATCCGGTCAATCTCGCCTTGAACCTGGGCGCCTCCTTCGTGGCCCGGAGCTTTTCCGGGGACAAGAGCCAGCTCATCCCCCTGCTCAAGGCCGGCCTGAAGCACAAGGGCTTTGTCATGCTGGACGTGTATTCGCCTTGTGTAACCTTTAATGATCACGAGGGATCGACCAAAAGCTACAAGTATACCCGGGAGCACTGCCTCCAGGTCGTACACACGGATTTCGTGCCGCCGACAGAAGAAATCACCGCGCAATATCCGGAAGGCGCGACCACCGAGATCGCCCTGCATGATGGGGCAAAGATTCGTCTGCACAAGATGGCCAAGGACTATAATCCATCCAGCCGGGCAGAGGCGATGGCGTATATCCGCGAGCATCAAGACCAGGGCGAGATTGTAACCGGGCTCTTATACTGCGACCCGGATTCCGTGGATATGCACCAGCGGGAGCAAACGATAGAGGAGCCACTGAACCGGTACCCCTATGACAAGCTTTGCCCGGGAAGCACGGTGCTCGACGAGATCCAGGGCTTTTTCACCTAGGCTCAGATCGAGCCGACGCACCCGACCAACCATCGCCTAGGCCCCATTCAGCGAGGAAAGAATCGCCAGCACGTTCTCCTTCGCATCGCCGAAGAGCATATCATTGTTCTCGCGATAGAAGAGCGGGTTATCCACGCCGGCATAACCGGAGGCCATGCCACGCTTCATGACGACCGTCTGCTTGGCGTTCCAAACCTCGAGCACGGGCATGCCATAGATCGGGCTGTTGGGATCGTCGTAGGCACCGGGATTGACAATATCGTTGGCACCAATGACCATGACAACGTCGGTCTCGGGGAAGTCTTTATTGATCTCTTCCATCTCGAGCACGAGGTCGTAGGGCACCTTGGCCTCGGCGAGGAGGACGTTCATGTGTCCCGGGAGGCGCCCGGCAACCGGGTGGATGGCGAAGCGCACGTTGATGTCCAGGGCCTTCAGGCACTTTGCGACTTCGTAGAGCGGATATTGTGCCTGGGCAACAGCCATCCCGTATCCGGGAACGACAATGACGTTTTTCGCGTGCACCAGGAGATCCGCAACCTCATCTACCCGGAGCGAGGTCACTTCACCGGCTTCTCCACCCGGCACCGGTGTCGCTCCGGAACTGGTACCGAAACCACCCAGGATCACCGAAATAAACGAGCGGTTCATCGCCTCACACATGATGTAGCTGAGAATGGCGCCGCTGCTGCCCACCAGCGCGCCGGTGATAATCAGGAGGTCATTGCTCAACATGAAACCGGCTGCGGCCGCGGCCCAACCGGAATAGCTATTGAGCATGCTGACCACGACCGGCATATCCGCACCGCCGATGGCCATCACCATGTGGATGCCGATCAAGCCGGCAATAACCGTCATGATAATCAACAGCTGCACGCCGGTATGGCCTTCCGCGCCGATAAACAGGTAGCCCAGGACGGCGGATCCGAGGATGGCGGCCACATTCAGGAGGTGGCGGCCGGGAAGGATCAAGGGGCGTGAACCGATCACGCCCTGCAATTTGCCCCAGGCAATGACACTGCCGGTAAAGGTAATGGCTCCGATAAACACGCCTGCGAAGATCTCAACCGAATGAATGATCGCCGCCGCACCGGTGAGATGCGACTCGGGATCAAGGTAGGTAGCAAAGCCCACCAGGACCGCCGCCAAGCCGACAAAGCTGTGCAAAATGGCCACCAACTGTGGCATGGAGGTCATTTGCACCCGCACCGCAAGTACGGAACCTATGACCGCACCCACAATAATACACCCGCTGAGCACGGGAACGTTCAAGCCCTTTGCCGCGGCAATGGTCACGAGGAAGGCGAGGACCATGCCGATCATGCCGAAGACATTCCCACGCATGGCGGTCTCCTGCTTGCTCAAGCCTGCGAGGCTGAGGATAAACAGCACCCCGGCGATGAGGTAGGCAACCGTAATGAATCCCTCGGGTAACATGATTATTTCCGGAACATGGCGAGCATGCGTTGCGTGACGAGGAAGCCGCCCGCAATGTTAATGGTAGCGACGAGGACGGCAATACCCGCAAGCAGGGTCACGGGCGAATTGAGCGGACCCGTGAGTTGCAGCATGCCTCCGACGAGAATGATCCCGCTGATGGCATTGGTTACGCTCATCAGGGGCGTGTGCAGGGCCGGGGTAACGTCCCAGATCACCTGCCAACCAACAAATACGGCGAGGACGAATACGGTAAAGTGGTTGAGAAAGTCCTCGGGTGCCCGCGCGCCGACCGCAAGCAGCAACAGGGCAATGAAAAGCATCGAAACAGCCGTGACCGCCCCGCGTTTCTTTGCTTTCTGCACCGGGTCGACAACCGGCATCATCGGCTTCACCTGCTCCGGTGAAGGGGTAGCCTGTGGGGAGGGTTCAATCTTCGGCGGCGGCCACTTCATCTCCCCGTCCCGCAGGACCAAGGCACCCCGCACAACCGCGTCTTCCTCGTCGATACGCCATTCTGCCGCCCCCCCCATGTCATCGAGCAGGTGGCAGAGATTGCTGCCGTACAACTGGCTGGCAGTCGGGGCGAGCCGGCTCGGCATGTCGACATACCCCACGATGGTCACCCCCTTGTGCTTAACCACCTCCGCCGGCTTGGTCAGCTCACAATTGCCCCCGGTTTCTGCGGCGAGGTCCACGATAACCGAGCCCGGCTTCAGCGCCTCAACCACCTCGCGCGTGATCAACAGTGGCGCCGGTTTACCCGGGATCAAGGCGGTCGTGATGATGATGTCCACCTCGGCCGCCTGCTCCTTGAACAGGGCAATTTCCGCCTCGATAAATTCCTTGCTCATGGTCCTGGCGTAGCCGCCCTGCCCGGTGCCGTCTTCCTCCAGCTCGACGGTCAGGTATTCCGCGCCCATGCTTTCGACCTGCTCCTTGACGCTCGGGCGCGTGTCGAAAGCCCGGACGATGGCACCCATGTTGCGGGCGGTACCGATGGCCGAAAGCCCCGCGACCCCGGCACCGATGATCAGCACCTTGGCCGGCTCAACCCGTCCGGCCGCAGTCATCTGCCCGGTAAAGAAACGACCGAAGAAACTCGCCGCCTCGAGTACCGCGCGGTAGCCGCCGATATTCGCCATGCTGCTCAGGGCATCCATCTTCTGGGCGCGGGAAATCCGCGGGATCATGTCCATCGCGAATACGTTGGCCTTGCGGGTGGCAAGGCGATCAAGCAACTCCTGGCTCTGGGCGGGCCAGATGAAGGAAATGAGGGTCATCTGCTCGTCCAGGAAGTCCGCCTCATGGCGACCGTCGGGAAGGGCCATCGGTGGACGTACCTTCAGGACGATATCGGCCTCACTCCAGAGGGCCTCCGGGGTGGCGGCCAGGGTGGCGCCTGCTTCGACGTAGAGTTCATTGGGAAAGGCTGCGCCTTCGCCGGCACCGGTCTCGATAAGCACGGCGAAACCCATCTTGCCCAGGCGCTCAACCGTCGCAGGGGTGCCCGCAACGCGACGTTCGCCGGGGTAGTTTTCCTTTGGAATACCGATTTTCACAGGGGCTGTGTATACTGATCGTGTTCACTTGTCAGCAGCAAAAGTCACGTATATCTGGGGGGGGCTGCTCAGTCCAACCGGACCCGCCACCGCTCCAGCAAACGCCCGCGTGCCCGGTCCAGCTCCGCGAAAACCTTCTGGAACTCCGCCCGCGCGCGCACCTGGCCCAAGGTGGAGTCAAGCAGCTCCGACTCCAGCAGCAGCATGTTGTGCACGGTCGATTTCTGCACCTCGAACCTGGCGCGCTCGTTATCAAGATTCAGCTGCGCGTACTTTACCGCCAAGGCCCCTGCGCGAATCTCCTCCAGTGCCCCATCCAGGCGGTCGTGCAGGGTGTCGATCTCGGCGACGATCCCCCGCCGGGTTTGCTGAGCCTGGAGTTCCCGGCTGCGCACGGCGGATGCCTGCCGGCGCAAGGCTCCCTGGCGCTGGCGGTCCGGCCAGGCCCGGCGATACACGAGGCCAATGCTCCAGTTGTTATCATCCCGCGACGCGGCATTGTCCGCCGCATCCCCGAACGAGCCACCGAGCCCGTTTACCCCGTAATTCCCCTCGAGGTCGACCTGGGGCAAGGCCTCGTTCTTACCCTGCCGGAGTTGTTCCCGGGCATGCTCCAACTCGAGTGCGGAACGAAACAACTCGGGTCGATTTACCAGCGCATCCTTGAGCACGTCCTGGTAGGCCAGCATCGTTCGGTTGGTCGTGGGTTGGTCCAACGGGTCAAAGGGCGGCGACGCCTGGGCCAGGTCTTCCATCGTGAGATCCTTCAAGGTCCGGTCCTGGAGGCCGCGCGCGCGCCCCGCGGCGATCAAGCTCAACCTGCGTTGCGCGAGACCGGATTGTGCCTGCACCCGATCCGTCTCGGAGGCCGTTCCGACATCGACCTTGATATCCACCTGCTCCAGCAGGGACATCGCGGTCTCCACGCTTTTTTTGCGTACCGCCAACTTGCCCTCGGCCATGACAAGATCCCAGTAGGCCTGCTCAACCTGGAGCAGGATCCCCTCGACCCGCAGCCGGAGGTCGACTCGACTGATGCGCAGGCTGCGTAGTGCCTGGCGGAGGCCATGGGTGACATACCTGTTCCCGCGGCCACGGAGCAGCGGCTGGGTCAGGGTCAACGAGGCCGAGGTCACGTGCTCTTCCTCAAAATTATTAAAGGTATCGGATGCGTTGCGATCCTGCACCCTGAAGCTGTATCGCGTGCTCGCCGGGCTGAGCCCACTGAGGCCGAGCTGTCCGTTGGTGCTCTCCGTGCGTACCCGGCTCAAGCCTGCGGCGGCAATGGAGCTTTCCGCATCCAGGCTCCGCTGGTCTTCACCGCGCGAGACCCCCGCACTGATCATCGGGTCGAAGGCCCCCCGGGCCTCCAGCACACCGGCCGCGACGGCACGCACCGACTCGCGCTGGATCGCGATACCCAGGTTGTTTTCCAGTGCCAGGGCCACCGCATCGACCAGGCGCAAGGGGACGGATTCCGTGTCCTCGGCATAAAGGTCCCCCATCGGTACCAGCCAGCACCCGAAAAAGACCGTGTATATACATCGCAGCCACATAAAGCGTAAAAATAGGGACTATACGCAGGCAACGAAGCCGTGGCAACCATCTACGGCATTGTGCAAACGGTTTCTACTGTGCACTTTAACCTTTTCTCCCCGAAGAATTCTTGCGATAATCCCTTGTGTGTGGGTATCCGGGTGACGCTTCTTGCGCGCCTGATCATCAAACAGATGGAGTATTGTTATGTACGCATGTAGGGGTTTTTCCTTCTTTTCCACTCTCCTCGTCATGGGCGGTGGCCTCGCGCTGATCGCCGTGCCGGTGCAGGCTGTAGACTATACCTGGGACGGTGGCGGCGACGCGACGAGCTGGTCGGATCCACTCAACTGGGACCTCGACAGCAGCTTTCCCGGCCCTTCGGACAACGCGATCTTCAATACCGGGGGCACGGTCAACCTCGACACCGCAATCACGAGCGGCTTCCTGACGGCCACCGTGGCCAGCGGGCGGGTCAACCTGAACAATACCGGCAACACCATTTCCCCGGGCGCGGGATTCACCGTGGAGAGCAACGCCACCCTCGGGGTGAGTGCCGATGGTGCGGCCAGCGGACTGGGCGGCGCCAACGTCAACCTGAACGGCGGCACCCTGGAATTCATGGCGGCGAGCATCAGCACAAGCAACGGGCTCAAGGAATCCTGGTTTAACTTAGCAACCAACGGTGAAGCCGCAAACGGCCTGATCGACCCCCTGACCGCCGCGAATCCCAGCAGCTTGTTGAACCTCACACCGGTTGCGGTCCAGGCCCTGGACGTGGCACTTAACTTTGACAATGGCGCGGCCCTGAACAACCGATCGGGCGGCACCGTGGGGACCGATCGCATCGGCGCGCTGTGGCTGGGGGATCTCCATATCGGGGCCCTGGGATCGGGGGATCCGCTCGAGGCCGGGGATGTCAGTTTCGGCACCGCCAGCGACGACGGCTCCGCCCTGTACATCGACGCCAACCAGGACGGCGTATTCGACTCCCCGGGTGAGATGGTGGTCAACAACAAGGATACCCACGGGCGGAGAGAGCGCTTCGGAAACATCAACCTGGCCGAGGGGGTCTACGGCATGGGAATCGGCTTTTTCGAGCGCACCGGCGGGGAGAACATGGAGGTGGTGTACATGCAGGGCGTGGCGGCTGCATACAACGAGATGAACTTCATCAATCCCTCGGATCCATCACAGCTGAACCTGTTCAGCTTTGAAACGGTACCTTCCGGGGCGCTTTCCAATACCGTGACCCTGAACGCGAACTCCACCATCCGCATCGGGGCATCGGTCCCCGCGGCCAGCCTGGACAGCCTCGTGGTGAACGGGAGCCGGGCACTGGAGGTGGACTCGGTGGATACTGGCCAAAAGCTCGCCTTTACCGGCGCGGCGAGCCTGAACGGCGACATGATCTTCACGCTGATGGGGAGCGCCAAGCTGACCCTCCCGGCGATCTCGGAAAGCGTGAGCTCGGCCTTGAGCCTGGAGGGGAACGGTACGCTGGCGCTGAGCGCGAACAACGATTACACCGGCCTGACCACCGTCCAGGGCGGGGTCCTCGAAGTCCAGGCCAACGGGGCCCTCGGCGAGATCGGTGCGGGAACCCTGGTCAACAGCAACGGGGTCCTGTTGCTCAACGGCCCGGGCAACCTGAATTACGCGGAACAGGAAGCCCTGGAGTTGAATGGGCACGGCAACGGCAGCGTGCCGGGTGCCTTGTCCCATGCCCCCGGTAACAACGACGACTACCGGGGTCCCATCACCCTGGGTTCTGACGCAACCATTTACAATGCCAACAACGTGTTGAGCCTGTTTGGCCTGGTCGACAATGCGGGCCATGAGCTGCGGCTGGTCTCCGATGCCAGCAATATCGAGATCGAGAATGCCGGGGGCATCACCGGCGCGGGCGACGTGGTCGCGGATGGGGTGAATGGCCGCATCGTGGTCTTCAATAACACCAAGAACGATTTTGACGGCCTCTTGACCGTCAACAATATCA
>JAPYUI010000064.1:19121-21532 GCA_029936175.1 Kiritimatiellia bacterium | reverse complement strand
GAATCCACTGGTCGCCGTGAAGTCAATGCCCACAAGGGAAGGTGGCTCAGAATCCTCCGGGTAGTCCACCAGGCCGGACTCGCCCACCCACAGGAACAAGCCCGAGACATCCTCGTGCGGCAGGGGAACGCGGGCACTTGGATCGTCGGTCTGTGTCTTGGCTGCATCCTGACTCGGCGCAGACCAGGCGCGAATATAGTACTTCCCTGCCGGGTCATCGCCCATCGGGTTTCCGGCGTTAAACTTCCCGTCGGTATCCGCAAAGCGACCGGCTCCAATCCAGCGAACGCTTTTTACCACGTCATCACCCTGGGCACCTGTCCCGTCCGGAAAGTTCGAGGGAACGGTGGCCGGGATGGCATCGATCACGTTGTCGGGGCCCGCGAAAACCAGCTGGACAAAGAAGCCGAAGGCAGAATCGAAGGGGCTGCCCGGCAATGCCGTGGTGAAACCTGTTTCCGTGCGGTCACTGGGGTCATCCGGACCCAGGATCGGGTTCGTCTCCGCCGACCATTCGATATCGGCGACTGCCGCTACCGCTACCAGCCACGTGCCTATGAAAACCGTCATCCGCCTCATACGTTCTAAACTACACGCATTTTGAGGAATGATTAAAGCCGAAATCTCCCATGAGCATACCTTAACCGCTCTTTTGGGCTTGTTTCGTTCGAATTAAGCCCCAATTTTTGGCCCCCAACCGGCAAATGCAGGTGATCATCCATGAAATCGACTTCGATTGGCTCATGGATTCTGATAGCGTCCCGGCATGCATCCAGGCAGAAGAAACTTTATCCAGGGCAGCAGCCTGGCCCTGCTGGCCCAGCTTGGCGCGCCCACGCGCGCCATCGAGCCGATTCCCCGCAAGGGTCGCCAGCGGCTCCATCTCAGCCTGGCGGCCTACTCCTTCCGCAACCAGCTCCCCAACTACCGGGGCGGCAAGGGCCCGGGAGACGCGCCGATGGACATCCTGGGCTTTATCGATTACGCCTCGACGCTCGATCTCGATGCGGTGGAACTCACCTCGTATTTCATTCCCGACCCCTGCCCTCCCGGCCTCGCCCGGGAGATCAAGCGGCGCTGCCACGTCGCCGGCCTCGACATCAGCGGAGGGGCCATCGGCAACAACTTCGCCTACGGACCCGGCGATGAACGCGACCGGCAGATGGCCTACACCGAGCGCTGGATCCGGTCCTACGCGGAAATGGGTGCCCCGGTCATCCGCGTGTTCGCAGGCCACCCCAAGGGGAAAGGGGCCGATCACGAAAAGGCGGTCGAGAACATCAAGCGCAACCTGGAAACGGCCTGCGGGATCGCGGGAAAACACGGGGTGATGCTCGCGATGGAAAACCACGATTTCACCACGAATATCGATCGCTTCCTCGACATCATCAAGGCGATTGACAGCCCGTGGTTCGGGGCCAACCTGGATACCGGGAACCTGGCCCCGACCCCGGATCCCTACGCCCAGCTGGCCCGGATCGCCCCTTATGCGATCAACGCCCAGGTCAAGGTGGAGATCCCGGTAAACGGGAAAAAGGAGGCCGCAGATATCGACCGCATCGTCCAGGTACTCCGGAAGGGCGGGTATAGCGGACACCTTGTCCTGGAGTACGAGGCACGGGAGGACCCCTACACCGCCGTTCCGGAGTACCTGGCCCGGCTGCGAAAAGCCCTTGGCTGATGGCTGAACCCTTTATCTTTGCCGGGACGCGGACTCCGCTACGAAGGACACGTGGACTGGAAATCGTTGGCACATGGATGACCAATACCTGAACAATCGGCTCTTTGAAGGGAGTAGCCGAAGCCTGCTCGCGGGCTTCGACCTGCCCATGACCGAACGCCGCTATGCTCCCGGGGAGGTCGTATTCGCCGAGGGGGACCCCGGCAAACACATGTACCTGGTGGGCTCCGGCTCGGTGCGGATCTCAAAGGAGGGCCGCGGGGGCGGACAGGAAACCCTGGGCTTCCTGAAGCCGGGCGATTTCTTCGGGGAAATTGCACTGCTCGAGAACACGCCCCGATCGGCCCGGGTCAGCGCGGCGGAAGATACCGTGCTCGCGGAGATTGACGCGCCGGGTCTCCAGCAAATCATCGTCGTCGTACCCGAAGTGGGCCTCAACTTTGCCCGCTTCACCATGCAGCGCCTCAGCGAGGTCAGCACCACCTTTATCGACGAGCTGAAACAGGCGGAACGCCTGAGCCTGGTCGGGTCCATGGTCGGGTCCATCGTCCACGACTTCAAGAACCCGATAGGCACCATCAAGCAGGTCATCTATTCCCTCAAGCGCAGGGAAGATGACGAGCAAATGCAGGAGCTCGCCGATTACCTGAGCCAATCGATCGCGAGCATGCTGGACATGACGCAGGAACTACTCGATTTTGCCCGCGGCAAGAGCAGCGTGAACCTGGGT
>JAPYUI010000064.1:17696-19021 GCA_029936175.1 Kiritimatiellia bacterium | reverse complement strand
TGCTGGGCCGGATTTTTGAGCCCTTTGTCACGCACGGGAAATCCGGTGGAACCGGCCTGGGCATGGCCATCGCCCGGTCGATCGTCGAAGCGCACCAAGGCCGGATCTGGGTCGAAAGTACCGTCGGCGAGGGCACGACCTTTTTCATCACGATACCCCGGAACCTCGCCCCACCGGCCTAGCGGGCTCAGCCGGCTGGCTCCTCGACAACAAAATCGATCGCGGGCAAATCAGAGTCCATGTCCGCATCGAAACGGATGAACCCCGCGCCTTCCAGCTTCATTTCTTCACGGCGGACATGCGTCCGGATCTTCCCGTCCTTTCCCAGGAACGATCCGTTGGTGCTCTGGTCCACCAGGTAAAACTGTCCCCGGCGGTATTCCAGGCGCCCGTGCTGGCGGGAGATGCCGGGATGCAGCAGGTAGATGTCGCATTGCGGAGTGCGCCCGAAGGTCAGTACCGTGTCGGTACCCTCCATCCGCCGTTCGGTTTGATTGTATCGCAAGGTCAGCACGCAGGCCTTGCGTTCCGAAAGTTTCACGACGCGCCCGGTCCGGGAGATGGTCAAGCCCTCGTCATTCCACAATAGTTCATGGACCTCTTCCTCCTCGTTGCGCCCCTTGATCAACACGTGATCCACGAAGCGAGAGAAATAATCCGGACCAACGGTGACCTGGTCGACCATTTTCCTGGTGGTAATCACCTGCATGGCCTTGGCCTGGTCAACCATGCGCTTGGCCGTATGTACCGTGTCCCCGAAAATGCGACCGCTTTCCTGCATGACGGAACCGTAATAGAAGCCGACACGCACCTTGAGAAATTCCTGGGGTTCTCCCACGCGCAACATGCCAACCGACGCAATCAGCTCCTGGGAGACGCGTGCCATGCCCATGATGTCGGGGAAGGTGCACATCAACTCGTCCCCGATCTGGTCGATCACCTTGCCATCCGCCTTAATGACGGTGCGCGACATCATCGAGATACACTCGTTGATCGCTTCGTGGGCGAGTTCATCCCCGTGACGCTTATACAGGCCCGTGCTGTCCGCGATATCCACGAACAGGACTCCAAGTTCTGAATGATCGACCGTCATGTGACTGTTCCCAGGGCTCCACGGCCCCAAGCCCCCAAACGTAACGCTCTCCCGCGAAGGGTTCAATCTGGATCTGATCATTTATCCTTCCGTATCACGCGCGGGGCTATCCCGGGTGACGACCCATGGAACCCGGGCGCATCATTTCAGCGGTTGCGGTCAGCGAGCGTCTGGGCAACCGTCTTGATGGCCTCACAGGCCTGGCATCGTTCGTAGCCACGGATCAAGGCGT
>JAPYUI010000064.1:7484-17596 GCA_029936175.1 Kiritimatiellia bacterium | reverse complement strand
GGCGTCCGCAGAACCAGCAGCCGGATCTCGCTCATGTCCGCGATGGCAAAGCGAATGCCTTCCCGGCCCAGGCCGCTGTCCTTGACCCCGCCGTAGGGCATGTGGTCCACCCGCCAGCTCGGCACATCGCCGATCACTACCCCGCCGACGTCCAGTTCCTCCCAGGCGCGCTCAGCCCGGTAGATATCGCGGGTGAAAACACCGGCCTGGAGCCCGAAGACAGAATCGTTTACCTGGGCCAGGGCCGCGTCAAAATCGCGAAAGGAGGAGAGCACGGCCACCGGGCCAAAAGCCTCCCGGCAGGCCAGGTCCTGCTCCGCGGGGACCTGCTCGAGCAGGGTGGCCTCCAGCATGCTCCCCTCGCGTTTTCCCCCGCAGAGCAGGGTGGCCCCGGCCGCCACGGCCGACTGGACCCAGGCCTCCAGGCGCGTGGCTTCTTTCTCGGAGATCATCGGCCCGATAAACGTTTCGGGATCCTTGGGATCCCCTGCCTTGAGTGCCCGGGTCGCGGCCACCAGCTTTTCCTTGAAAGGCGTGTACAGCGATGCATGGACGAGGATGCGCTGAACCCCGATGCAACTCTGGCCTGACTGGTAGAAGGCCCCGATGATAATCCGCTCAACCGCATCCGCGAGATCCGTATCCTCGTCCACCACCACCGCGGCGTTTCCGCCCAACTCCAGGACCACTTTTTTCTTCCCCGCCCGCGCCTTGAGATCCCAGCCCACGCCCGGTGAACCGGTAAAGCTCAAGAGCTTGATCCGTTCATCCGTCGTGAACAGGTCCGCACCGTCGCGGCGGCAGGGAAGGATGGAGAAGGCGCCTTCCGGAAGATCCGTCTCCGCGAGGACCTCGCCAATTAGCAGGGCCCCGATCGGGGTCAGGCTGGCTGGCTTGAGCACGAAAGGGCAACCGATCGCAAGGGCGGGCGCCACCTTGTGTGCCGCCAGGTTGAGGGGAAAATTGAAGGGGGAGATAAATGAACAGGGGCCGATCGGCACGCGCTTCCATTTTCCCGAATAGCCTTCCGCACGCGGACTGATGTCCATCGGCAGGACCTCCCCGTAGATCCGAACCGCTTCTTCACCGGCTATGCGAAAGGTATCAATCAACCGTGACACCTCGCCACGCGCATCCTTGATCGGCTTGCCCGCCTCGATGCACAGGACATCCGCGAGTTCGTCGAAACGCTCCTCGAAACGCTTTACGCAGTGGACCAATATCGCCTGCCGTTGATAGGCGGGCATCTTCCGCATGGGTTCCGCCGCTTCAACCGCCGCCGCAATGCCCTGCTCAATCGCAACCGGATCCGCCATCGCCACCCGGGTTGCGACCTCGCCGGTATACTTGTCCCTGACCTCCAGGTCCCGGTTCGCGGCAACCGCCTCGTTCGCCAGGTAATACGGGTAACATGCTTTCAACATCCAAAAGTCCTACGCTTAATCGCCATCCAAATCACGGAGAACCTGCCGGAAGCGTGCAGCGGTGGGCAGGCACATGATCAACCATGAATGGATGTACATCTCCAGGAATAGGGGAAATTATGCGGGGTATCTCCACCTGAGTTCAATCCCCGGGTCCACCTATAATGCCCCAAAATACGGAGCCGAGCCATTGCGGGATTGTCAATTGGCCCCGGTCAGGGATATACTTATTCCATGCTTCGCTTTACCGGATCACGCGTAACCCACTGCGATGGCCTCAGCCGCAGGCGCTTTCTCCAGGCGGGCGGGCTCGGCCTGGCGGGCTTCTCCCTCCCGGATATCCTCCGCGCGGAAGCGGTTGCGGGCACCCGTCGCTCGAACAAGGCGATCATCCACATCCACCTCGATGGCGGCCCGCCACAAATGGACTTGATTGACCCCAAGCCGGAAGCCCCCGCGGAAATACGCGGACCCTTCAAGCCGATCCCCACGAAGGTCCCCGGCATCCACCTGTCAGAGCTCATGCCGAGGACCGCCTCGATCGCGGATAAGTTTGTTTTCCTGCGCTCGCTGGTCGGTGCTGATGGCAAGCATCACGCCTTCCAGTGCCAATCGGGTTTCAAGGAGGACGCGCTACGCAATCTGGGCGGCTATCCTGCCATGGGTTGTGTGATCAACCATTTACTGGGTTCGCCCACTGACCAGGCGCCCGCTTTTGTCGACATCATGCAGGGAAGGCCCCTCGTGCGAAACAGCGCACGACCGGGCTTCCTGGGTCCTGCTTACAAGGCCTTCCGCCCGGACATCTCCGATCGCTTCAAGCGCGAACTTGAAGAGGGCATGAAGGGCGAACTCGCCCGGCGGGGTCGATACCATACGACCAATCTGCGCCTGCCTGAAGGTGTTAATGTCGGACGTTTGGACAATCGCCTCGACCTGCTCAAGCGCTTCGACCAGGTCCGCCGCGATATCGACCAGAGCGGGTCCATGCAGGCGATGGACCGGTTTACCCAGCAGGCCTACAGCATCCTGACCTCGGGCACCTTTGCCGAAGCGATGGATCTTTCCCGGGAGGACCCGCGTGTCCTCGAGCGCTTCACCCCGCGCATGAAATTGAGCGGGAAACAATTCAGCACCAGCGAGGGGCCACAGGCGGTGCAAAAGCTCCTGCTCGCGCGACGCCTGGTCGAGGCCGGCGTCCGGGTCGTGAGCGTGTCCCTCAGCGATTTCGACACCCACTCGGATAATTTCCCGCGCATGCAGCATCTGGGCCCCCTGATGGACTTCGCCCTGCACGCCCTGGTCACGGACCTCGATGAGCGTGGGATGCTGGACGATGTCACCGTACTCGCCTGGGGCGAATTCGGCCGCACACCCAAGGTCAACGACAAGGGCGGGCGCGATCACTGGCCACGGGTATCCATGGGCCTGATGGCAGGCGGCGGCATGCGCACCGGACAGGTCATCGGTGCCACCGACAAAATCGCAGGGGAGGTCGTCTCCCGGCCGGTCCACTACCAGGACGTGCTGGCAACGCTTTACCACAACCTGGACATCGACCCGGGATCGACCACGATTACCGATCCTTCAGGTCGACCGCATTATCTGCTGGACAAAGGCCGTCCGATCAGTGAACTGGTTTAACGGTAAAACTGGAGACTCTTATGAAACCTGTCCTGCACATGCTCGTACTCAGCCTGGCCCTCGTATTTTCTGCCCAGGCAAAAGATGGATTCACCGCGTTCAGCAAACTTTCGGACTTCGACACCGAGGGTGCCTGGAAAATGGAAGCCGATGGCTCGATCGGCCTCTATCCGAGGGAAGGCGAAAAGGGCTGGAGCCGCTATGGCTCTTACCTCTGGCTGAAAAAGCCCTATAAGGATTTTATCCTCGACCTGGAATTCAAGCTTCCGCCTAAAGGCAACAGCGGGATCTATTTCCGGTGCAAAGACAAGGTCGACCCCACCGCACGCGGTATCGAGCTCCAGATTCTTGACTCGCACAACAAGAAGGGCAAGCTGGGCCATCACGACGGGGGCGGCGTCATCCGTACCTCCGGCCCGAGCAAGAACATGAACAAACCCGCAGGTGAATGGAACCGGGTTATTGTGAACTGCAAAGGCACGCACCTGCAGGTCGAAATGAACGGTGAAAAAATACAGGACCTCCAGCTCGACCAGTCCGCGGTGAAGGACCGCCCTCTGGAGGGCTGGATTGGCTTGCAGGACCACGGTCAGCCCCTCTGGTTCCGCAACATCAAGATTAAAGAGCAATAGGCAGCCGCCGGTATACCGGACCTGGGGCTGAAGCCTTAGCTCGACAAGGGACCAGGAGAGGGGACGTCTTCCTGCACGGCATTCGACGCGGAAAAATGCCGACCGATACGAATGAGTGCAAAACCGAAAAACATGAAGACGGCGACAGACGGCTCGGGCACCGCCAGCTTCTCCACCGTGAACTGCACGGAGTAGTCGCGATTCAGCGGGGTGCCCGCTCCCTTGTTGAGGCCGACCGTGATGGAACCGCTCCCAAAGTAAACGACCCCGGTGCCATCACCACTTGGCGAACTAAAATCGGCTACGCCATTGTTGTAGATATTGTAGGTGGGACCGCCACGATCCACCCAGCCGAAAAACCAACCCGGCTTTACCGCCGAGGTTCCATTATTCAAATCAAACCCGAATCGCTGCACCCCCGAACCATCACTCGTACGGGGGTTTCCGATACCGCGAATGATGTGATCTGATCCGACTTTCTCAAAGAGCATGGGTGAGACATGGCGACCGGCGCCATCATCGTCAAAAAAGGCCCATTCGGTCACGAAACCAGATATGCTGAACGGTTCATCGGCGAGGAAGATTGCCCCGTTGGTGCCATCGTTGAAGAAGCGATCGATCAACGCATCCCCCACCGTCTCCTGGTTGCCTCCTCCCTCCATCAAGGCGGCCTGAATCGGAGCAGAAAGCACCCAGGCCAGTAGAACCAACAAAGCAACCGCTCGCATAAAAAAGAATTATACCCAAAAGCTCCTGTAAGTTCAATGCGGGACTGGGCCAGCAATTCAACCACTTGGAAACAGGATGCTTAGCGCGAAAACCCTGCCTATAGCGACCAGGAGGGTTTTACATCCAGCTCCATGCCGGCGGGCTCGTGCGGGCGTGCCCCGGCGATTGCGGCGATCATGGCGGCATTATCGGTGCAATACGGCAAGCTCGTCAGCATGAGCGGCAGCCCGGTTTTCACCGAAAGCGCATCCAGCCGCTGGCGCAAACGCTGGTTCCTGGCCACGCCGCCCACGCAGGCAAAGGTGCGGACCTCGTGCTGCCTTAATGCGCGCTCCAGCTGCATGACCAGGGCATCTATCACCGCTTCCTGATAACTGGCGGCGAGGTCCGGAAGGCCTCCTTGGGACAGGAGATCCGGGTGATTCTCCAGGTAATAACGCAAGGACGTTTTCAACCCGCTGAAACTGAACCCGAGCGCGTCTTTTTCATGGTGCTTGAAGCCCCTGGGAAAATCAATGGCCCCAGGGTTACCTCCCTTCGCAGCCAGCTCCACTTCCGGACCGCCCGGATATCCCAGGCCCATCAACTTGGCACCCTTGTCGAGCGCTTCCCCGGCGGCATCGTCACAGGTACTGGCGAGCAGGCGATACACCCCCAGGGCCTCCACCAGGATCAGGCAGGTATGCCCCCCGGTAACCAGGAGCATCAAGAGTGGACTGGCGTCGGCAACCGAAACATCGCTGTCCAGAAAAACGGAGTACACATGACCTTCCAGGTGGTTCACCGGAAGCAGTGGTTTATTCAGGGAGCGGGCGAGACCCTTGGCCGCGGACACCCCGATCAAAAGTGAACTCGCAAGTCCTGGACCGCTCGTTACTGCGATTGCATCAATGTCATCCCAGGTACTCCCGGCCTCCTCGAGGGCCATATCGATCACGCCTGGCAAGGCTTCCAGGTGCGCGCGGCAGGCAATCTCCGGAACAACCCCGCCAAAGGGGCGATGCTGCGCAACCTGCGTGAGCACGACGTTGGAACACACCTCCCGGCCAGCGCAAACGACGGCAGCCGCGGTTTCATCACAGGAGGTTTCAATACCCAGGACCTTCATGTCCGGCCTCAAAGCTCGGCGGTCGCCGAGCGGCGCTGCGCCATCTGCTTGAGCTGACCTTGCTTCCGGGCCTGGAAAAGCATGATGCCCTTCACCACGTCGATGGCGCGGTCAAGTTGAGGATCTTCCACGTCCTGGCTCTCTTTCCCGGTATCGGAGTAGGGACGTGTACGCGCCTGCAGGATGCGTTGCCAGTCCACTGGATCGATATCGACCACGATATCCGGCAAGATCCCGCGCTTGTGGATGACCCGCTCGCTCGGCGTGTAATACCTGGCCGTGGTCAAGCGAATAGCGGAGCCACCATCCATAGGGAGGACGCTTTGGACGGAGCCTTTTCCAAAACTGCGTTGACCTACCAGAATTGCTCGCTTGTGATCCTGAAGCGCACCGGCAACGATTTCGGAGGCACTGGCCGATCCGCTGTTGATCAGGATTACCAGTGGAAAATCTTTGTAGTGGTGGGCGCCGCGGGCACGGTAGGTTTTCCGGCTGGCCAAATCCCGGCCCTGGGTAAAGACCACCGGATCCTTTTTATCCAGGAACTTCTGGGAGACTTCGATGGCCGCGGTGAGCAGGCCGCCCGGATTATTGCGCAGGTCGAGCACCAAGCCCTTCATGCCTTTGTCGATCATGTCTTCGAGACCCTTTTGGAGCAGATCAGCCGAGCGCTGATCAAACGAAATAATCCGGATGTACCCGATGCCCTCTTCATTCACGTTCGCGTCTTTGACACTCGCCACGTTAATAATGGAACGCGTGATGGAGACCTCCATGATGTCCGAATTCTCCGGGCGCAACACCTTCATCGTCACGTGCGAACCCGGGATACCGCGAAGCCGGTTGACCGCTTCGCTCAGGGCGAGCCCCTCGGTTGAGACCCCATCGATCTCGATGATTCTATCATCGGTCCGGATACCCGCATCAAATCCGGGCGTTCCCTCCATCGGAGCAACGACCGTCAGGATGCCATCCTCCACGCTGATGACGATACCGATACCGCCAAATTGCCCCGTGGTATCCTCCTTCATGTCATCGTACATGTCTTTATCCATGAACTGGCTGTGGGGATCCAGCGATTCCAACATGCCGTTGAGCGCACCGTCGATGATCAAGGTGTCGTAATCCACCTTCTCACCATCGACATAATACTCGCGCACATGCTCGACGACCTTCATGAAGAGTTCCAACTGGCTGAACGCCTGCACGCGCTCTGCCAGGGCTTCTTCTGAATTATACAGCTTCGCCCCCACGATGAGATTGGCGATCATTAACACCATCGCCATCAACCCGATCGATCCCTTGCCTACGTTTTTCATCGCCTGTATTGCTGTAAATTCGTCCGTATTGCCGAGCATTTCTTCCGTAATCGAGGGTTAAGGGTAACAAACTTAGCCCACGATATGATACGCAAGTACCGTCCATTCAATAACCTATAGCCGCCGCCTTGTCAAAATCTTGACGGACTAACGGATTAACCGGTAAACAAATCATGTAATTAGCGTATATTAGCGGAGTTGGGGAAAAATACGTATATCACCGAGGGTGGCCAGACCTCCCCACAACCGCCACCACGCCAGTCAGAGCACGCAAATGATCAATAGAATTCTAGATGTCGAACAGAAGACGGATAAAAAACACCGCGAGGAGGAGGTGGCCGGATACCTTTATCACGAGCAGGAACTCGATGATATGCCGCGTCCCAAGCGGAGCTACGCCTCCCCCAAGAAACCCCGGCAGGGCCAGGGCAACCGCATGGGCAACCGGTATTTCCTGGCCAACGTACGCACCCTTCTCCTGGTGCTGGTCGGAATGGGTTTGCTGCTCGGCATCGCTTGGATCGTTTCCGGACAACCCTTCAACTACAAGATCGCCAAGGCCCGAAAAGCAATACGAAAGCAAGTCATAACCGCCAATACAAAAATAGATCCAGACCTGGCAGATCTGGAACGTATGCTCACCGGCGACATGCTTCCGGATCCGATAAAGGAAGAAGAAGGCCAGAACATCGTGAACACCGATGCCATTCGCAAAGCCCTCTGGCACGCCCGACTTGCGCGCGAAGCCCTCCAGGAAGGCAGGTCGACGGTTTTTGAAAACGATGCGCAGATCATCAAAGATTCTAAACGCGCGGTGCAGAAGAGAAAATACGAGCAAGCGGTTGTGCACTATAAAGATGCGTTGAATCTGGCACCCTACCTGTTCAAAGTCTGGGCCGAACTCGGCTCCGTCTACCTGGACATGAAAGATTACCGACGCGCACAAATTGCACTGGAACGCGCGGTGCAAGGCGATCCGTCACAACCCTCCGTATTGAGCAAACTCGGACTGACCTACCTTTATCTCGATTACGTCCCTAAAGCCCTTGAGCTCTTTGAAACCGCTCAGGAGATCGACCCGACCTATGCGAAAACCCGCTACTACAGTGCCCTCTGCTACATCCGAATGAAAGACCATGCGCAGGCGCGGACCTCGCTTGAAGATTATTTAAAACTCGAACCGGACGACCCCCAGGCCTTGAAAGAATGGGCGTATCTGCTGGCACGCGAAGGCAACCTGGCCGCCGCATTGGACAGCATCAAAAAAGCCTTGAGTGAAGCACCGGACAGCGGAGATCTTTATTTCGAGGCTTCAGCCCTCTCCGCCCTGCTTGGCCGGGTGGACGATGCCATTCGCTACCTCGAAAAAGGGGAGGCCTTCACGAATCCAGCGCGATCCTTCAAAGTCTACCAACAACCGGCCTTTAACAAAATTCGCAGCAGCGAATTGGGCAAAATCTACGAGAAAGAACTCGTCGACCGGACGAGACGCATACTAAGAGAGCGTCAGGAAACAAACTGACCTTTCAATGAACGAAGAAAAGCTGCCGGAGCCCCCTGAAGTAAGATCGAAACGCGGTTCCTCCCGCAAGAATAGCTGGGAAGTCGAGGCCTCTGATCTCAAGGCCCGTCGCATCATCTCCAATCTCGGCTTCTGGGCGGGAACCTTCATCATCGCGACCTTGCTGGGTATCGTCATCTCCCAGCAGGTGAGAATGAACAGCGTTATCGAAACCGTCCAGCATTACGAAGAGGAATTGAATACGGACATCGAACTCTCGACCGGCGTCGGCCTCGCCCTGGCCGCAAATCGCCTGCCGGAATATATGCTCGACGAATTGGCGGCAATCGAAGCCGACCAAGTTCCGGAAGCGAAAATTGAGTTGAACGCGTATTGGGTGAAGCAAGCTGGCATGTACCTTGTGCGTGCGGAAAAAGCCTACGAGGAGGAGCGTTTCAATACCGCCATCACCCATTACAACGACGCCCTGGCGATTCTGCCTTCGCTAGACGAGTTGCATCAGTTCATTGGACTGATTCACTTGCAAAAAAAATCCTGGGGCGAGGCGATCAGTTCATTTACCCGCTCCATTGAATCGGGACACATCAGCGCGGGCATCCACAACAACCTCGGGGTCGCGTATCGGGGGAAAAAGGAATTCCCTGCCGCCCTGGAACAGTTCGACAAGGCTCTTCAACTCGACCCACAGTATCCAAAAGCACGTTACAATCTTGCGGCGCTGAATTATGAGGAGGACGCCTATCCGATTGCGTCTAAGCACTTTCAAAAGTTCGTGGACAAATACCCTTCGCATGTCGAAGCCGCACGGATGTATGCCGAATGCCTGATGCATCAACAACAATGGGCCCCGGCGATTGAACAACTTATAAAGGTTACCCGCGAGCACCCAGACGACGCTCCTCCACACTTCAAACTCGCGAAAAGCCTCGCCATGATCCAGGCAACCGATGATGCAAAGAATACCTTGCGCCATGCCGTCAGCCTCGCCGATGCCGAAACCTCCTACGCCTGGGTTTCAAAGAAGGCCTTCCGGAGCCTTCGCCAGGATGCTGACATCGCAGCGATGTATGAGCGTCTCTCTCGAGCAACCGGCAAGAACAAGGGCGAATAATCCGAACCAGACTTGCCCAGGCGATGCCTGACGAGCGCATCGTCGCATTCCGATACCCCCGGCAACCAAGCGGGAAGCCCTGCACCCGACTCTCCCACATTTTCTGTCAGATGACCCGGGAGCACCACGTACTCATTTATAGTTCTAAATGAAAACAAAGGTCGAAAATATATGCGCCCTGGGTCTCAGCATCGCCGGCAGCCTGCTGGTGATCGCTATGGCATTCGGTGTCCTGTCGGCAACACTCAGCCTGGCCAGCGGCATCGCCTGTTTCACGGGTGCCATCGCACTCCTGAACAACGCTGGATAATCCTAAACTCCGGCACCATATGCAGATCGATGTAAACCCTCTACCGCTTCAAGGGAATCATCGGCACCTGCAGGGGCATACCCTTTAACGCCGCACTCCATGCTTAACGTTGAACACCCGACAGACAAGGTCGGCCAGCGTCAACTGAACAAGGGTGTAACGCGTCGGATCGGCCATGGCCTATCCTGCATGAACACACGCCATCCGCCAAGGCCCGACGAGCATCAGATCCAGCGCTTGTCGAAGCTTTCGCTTGTACCGGCCGTTTTCGAAAAAACCTCGCTGGCTTCTTCGAACTCCGATGTCGAGCAGG
>JAPYUI010000064.1:0-7384 GCA_029936175.1 Kiritimatiellia bacterium | reverse complement strand
AACTTGTAGTGACAGAAGTAACAACGGGTCGCCGCGGTCATGGTGGCATCCGCTCCCAGGCCCAACTCAACCTCCTTGAGGCCATCCCGCTCGCCCAGGAGGAGATGCGGCATTGGATCCGGCACCTGGCAGTCGTGATCGCGCACGCGACCGGTCTCGCCATTGGTGTCAATAAACTCCACCGCGACATGCTTTTTCATCCGAACTTCGCCGGTAAGAAACCGGTCGATATCTGCCGCGGCCTGCTTGCCATCCTCAACCGCATTAATCACGTCCGCCGTGGCATCGCCGAAGTCCCCGGCAACGAAAACTTTTTCATTGGTCGTATGGTGCCCATCCGTCAGGCGCAAGCCCTCCGGCAGGATCTCCAGGGTCCGCACCTGGCCAATCGCTACAATCAGGAGGTCGCACGGAACATCATATTCGCTGTTGGGGATTTCCGAAATAGGAGGCTTTGTATACCCCGGGGCCGGATCACCCAGCATGTTGCGACGGAAGGTCACGCTTTTCAACTGGCCACCCTCTACCGTACCCCGCACCGGAGAGGCCAGGGTTTCCACCGTGATATTCTCGTCGTACATCGCCGCCATCTCTTCCCAGTTGGCCGACATCTGCCCCTCGGTGCGACGGTACACGATGGCCACGTTCCCCTCTTCGCCAACCAGTTGGCGGGCAGCTCGTGCGCAGGATCGCGCACAGTCTACCGCGGTAAATCCACCACCAACGATAACCACGCTCTGGCCTTCCAGGTCGCCAACCTCGTCAAAATTATACTTTTCCATGAAGTCCAGGCCGGCGTATTCCATTCCCTCATCCAAACCGGGAAGGGAAAGACCGGAGGGTTTCATGGCGCCTACGGTGACCAGCACCACATCATACGCATCGATCAAGTCCTGCATCTTTTCCGCATCGACCGGCGTATTCAGCTTCACCTGGATGCCACTGTCGACAATGGCCTTCACTTCGGCCTGCACGATATCGCGTGGAAGGCGAAACTTGGGAATGCCCATCATCAGCATGCCCCCGAGATAGTCGTGCATCTCGTAAATGGTCACCTCGTGCCCGTAGCGCTTGAGCTCACGCGCGGATGTCAGGCCTGCCGGGCCACCGCCCACAACCGCGATGCGCTTACCCGTGGATTCTTCAAACCAGGGTCTTAGTGGTTCAGCGATTTTCTTTTTAAAATCCGTTCCCGAGCGCTTGAGATGGCATATCTGAACCGGCCCATTCACGTTCGTCCAGTTGTGCCGACACGCAGGCTCACAGGGACGGGTGCAGATGCGGCCAAGGGAACCGGGAAAGACGTTGTCTTCCTGGTTGATCTTGAAGGCCCTGTCCGGGTCGCCTTCCGCGATCGCCTGGATGTAGGCCGGGACATTCGTCTTGGCGGGGCAGGCCGCCTGGCAGGGGATATCCTTGTACAGGGTTTTAAAATCCAGCTCGGTATCGAGAAGACCGGTGAACTTCGAGAACTCGGAGGGGCGGGGCGCCTTCTCGTACTCGATATTCAGCCCTTTAACCGATTCTTTGAACGGGTTCATGCTTCCCATCCTATACGTTGAATACACTGCGCCAGGGTCTCGTTGCCCTCGCGCACCTCCATGTACGTATCCAATAACTTTTCAACCACCACCGGACAATCGTCACTCTTAAATTCGCCAACGATGCGGCCAAACGCTTCCTGCGTCCCACCCACGCGAATTTCATACCCCTCGGCCGAGCCGAGGCCTTCACGGATTCGCATGCCGCGCAGCCCGATATCCGTGATGCGATAGGGTGAACAGGAGTTCGGGCAACCCGTAATGTTCACCGTGACCCGGTCCCATATCGCATCGTACTTCGACTGCTTAACCAGGTCCATGAGCAGGTCGTGCATATCGCGCGTCTTGGAGACAGCCTTGGGGCAATAGGTTGTCCCTACACAGGGCACGATGTCGCGGAGGCCTTCTGCGCCCTCGGTATCAAAGCCGGCCTCCTCGATCGCCGCCTTGCACGCCGCCACCTTGTCCAGGCGTACACCATGAATCTCGATATTCTGGCGCTGGGTCGTGTACAGGCGCTTGTTTCCGAAGATCTCCGAGATCTCAGCCAGGCGTTTAAACTGCAGGTGACTCAATTCCCCCTTGGGAACGATAATCGTGACCAAGCCCAGGCCATCGGTGCCGACCGGGTCCTTCACCGCGAGCGGTCGATCGGGGAAGGAAACACCCGTCTCCTCAAACAGCTCCGTTTCCAGGTCGGAGGTGTCGACGCCATCGGCCTCCAGCGCCTCGTTGATAATTTCCCGACACTTATCGATCCCGTACCGGTTCACGACAAACTTCAGGCGGGAAAGCGTGCGGTCGCGGCGGTTTCCGTGATCCCGAAACAAAATGGCAATGCCCCGGCTGACCCGGGCAACCTTCTTGCGCGGAACGAAACTGTACAACTCTTGAGCCACAAAGGCTTTCCAGCCCATGCCCCCACCGATCACCAGTTTAAACCCAAGCTCGTCCTTGCCATCGGCCCCTTTACGCTGCACCGCGATGGCCCCGATACAATTGATGTAAGGCTGGGCACAACCCGCCGGGCAACCGGAAAAGGTCACCTTGAACTTGCGCGGCAGGTTGTCGAGGTCCCGCGCATCCGTCAGGAATTGAGCGGTCTCCTTGGCCACGGTCCGCACATTAAATCGCCGAAACTCACAGGTCTCCGCCCACGGGCAGCACACCACGTTCCGGGTTACGTCTCCGCAACCGTGAAAGCAACTCAAGCTCTCCGCAGCCAGGTCCCGCATCATGTCGGGCAGGCTCGGCGTTTTCAACCAGTGCAACTGGAGCGCCTGGCGGGTGGTCACCGAAAGGCGGCCCTGCGCATACAACTCGGAAACCTTGGCGACTACACGGGCCTGGGCCGAGGTAATCTCACCTGCGGGAAGCACGATTCGGGACATGTGGTTTCCGGGATGGCGAGAGGCGTAGATCCCAAACCACTTGGCGATGCTCTTCTCTTCCTTTGACATCGCCCCACGACGAGCGATCTCATCAAAGTCCAGCGACAGCCCCCCGTCCTTGATCTCCTCGTCTTCACTGCGATGTTCAAATGTTAATTTACGTTGCATGAATCTTTCAGGATGACAACCTAGTCGTGATAAAACAAGAGCGTAGACACATAGCGCTCACCGATATCCGGCATAATCGCAACGATATCTTTACCCGCATAGGCCCCGTTCTCCGCCAGGATGCGACAGGCCGCGAGTGCGGCCCCGGAGGAAATACCGGCAATAAAGCCTTCCTTGAGCGCAAATTCCTTGGCGGCTTCTATCGCTTCAAAACCATTGACCTGGACCACCTCATCAATCAAAGCCATATCCAGGATATCGGGCACAAAGCCCGCACCGATGCCCTGAATCATGTGCGGCCCCATCACGCCGCCACTCAAGACCGGGGATTCCTCCGGCTCCACCGCGACAATCTTGATGTCCGGGTTCTTTTCTTTCAGGTACTTACCGGTTCCGGTGATGGTACCGCCCGTGCCCACCCCGGAGACGAGGACATCCACCCTGCCTTCCGTGGTCTCCCATATTTCCGGGCCGGTGGAGGCGTAATGCACTTCCGGATTCGACGGATTCTTAAATTGCTGGGGCATATAGGCCCCTTCGAGGGCTTCAAGCAGCTCATACGCTTCCTTGATCGCGCCCGGCATGCCCTCAAAGCCGTCGGTCAAGACCAGCTCAACCCCGAGGGCCTGCATGACTTTTCGTCGCTCGACACTCATCGAAGAGGGCATGGTGAGCATGCAACGATAGCCCTTGACCGCGGCAACCGTGGCCAGGCCGATGCCGGTGTTGCCCGAGGTCGGCTCAACGATAATCCCGCCCGGCTTGAGCGCACCACTGCGTTCTGCTTCCTCGATCATGTTCAAACCGATGCGGTCTTTCACCGACCAACCGGGGGAGAACGCCTCGATTTTACCGATCAGATTCACGGGCAGGTCCGCGCCAAAACGGCCCAGGCGCATCAGGGGCGTCCCCTTAATCAATTCCGTTGCGTTATCTACAAATCGTGTTAGCACTCGCTTTGCCTCTCGAATCAACCAGCACCCTGCCACCACACAGAGGATCTCGGAGTATTCAATACGCGCAAACCGCGTAAAGTAAACTAAAACAGGGGGAAAAGCGGGTGTTGAGACCCGCAGATACCCGATCCGCCGGGTAGACTATACGGCGGGTGCCTGCCCTTGACCGGGGAAGCGTCTTCGACCGGATCCGGTACGGATTACCTTTCGCCCCGGGCACGCGGGCGATGGCAATCGATACCCTTCCGGAACCCGGAACCGTTCAACCCGGTACTTATTCACGCCTTAATTCTTTTGCGGTTTTTGACAAGCCTCATTCCTTCAGTTATACCCCTCCACATGAGAATACGCTACGTCCTTTCTATCGTGCTCTTCGCGGGGCTTCCCCTTCATGGTGCCCCTCGTCCCAACATCGTACTCATGATGGTCGACGACCTCGGCTACGCAGACTTTGGATGCTACGGAAGTGAAATCGAAACGCCGAATATCGATAGGCTCGCGGCGAATGGTTTGCGCTTTGCGCGGTTTTACAACACAGCCAAGTGCCATTCTTCGCGTGTGTCCCTGTTGACCGGGCTGTACTGCAACCAGGCGGGGAGCACATCCCTGAATCGCGGGGTAACGATTGCGGAAGTACTGGGCAAGGCGGGCTATTCCACGGCCATGGTGGGCAAGTGGCACTTGAGCAAGGAACCAACGGATCGAGGCTTCGGCCGCTACTTCGGGCATCTCTCCGGCGCGACAAACTTTTTTACCGGGGACAAGACCTTCCGGCTCAACGGAAAGCCATGGAATGATTTCGGCAAGGACTTTTACACGACGGAAGCCAATATCACCTATGCCAAGCGATTCATCGGGGAGATGCTGGAGGAGAAACCGGATCAACCTTTCCTCCTCTATATCGCGCACAATGCGCCCCATTACCCCCTGCACGTGCTGGAGGAGGATTACCGCAAGTACGAGGGGCGCTACGATGTCGGCTGGGATATCATCCGCAAACAACGCCAAAAGCGCCAGGTGGACATGGGCCTCGTGCCCGCAGAATGGAAGCCGGCCCCGCGGCCCGAGCTGGTCCCCGCATGGGCGGACCTGACCGAGGAGGAGCGCGCATGGGATGCGCGGCGGATGACAGCCTTTGCCGGCATGGTGGACCGGGTGGACCAGGTGACGGGAAAACTGGTGGCCTACCTGAAGGAAAAAGGCCTGTACGAGAATACCCTGATCATCCTCTGTGCGGATAACGGGGCCTGCCCCTTCGACCGGACCCGCGGCAAGGAGTTCGACCCCTGGGATGCGAAGTCCTACTGGTGCTATGACACGGGTTGGTCCCACGTGGGCAACGTCCCGTTTCGCCTGCACAAGCAGAACCAGCACGAAGGCGGGATTTCGAGTCCGATGATCGCCCATTGGCCTGCAGGATTGAAAACAAAGAGCGGATCGATTACGCGACAACCCGCGCACCTCATCGATTTCATGGCAACCTGCATTGACGTGGCGGGCACGGAATATCCTGCGGAGTGGCCCGGTATCGACCTGGAGCCCCTGCAGGGACGGTCCCTGGTTCCCATCTTCCAGGGCGAGGAGCGCGAGCCGCATGAGGAACTGTACTTCCAGTTCGGCGAGAACCGGGCCCTGCGGAAAGGCCCGTGGAAGATTGTGAGTCACCGAAGGGGAAAATGGGAGCTGTACCATATCGATGAGGATGGGACAGAGATGCATGACCTGGCGGACCAGAAGCCCGAGCTGGTCCAGAACCTGGCCATCCGTTGGCAGGTGGGAGCAAAGCGCGATCGGCTCAAGCCAAAGTCCATGATGCCCGTGGGGGACAAACCAGGGCCGAGACTGATGAAAACCGGCCGGCCCGCGAAGAACTAGCGGGGTGATCCCACGGCCGGACGGCAAGACGGATTTCAAATGAAACGAAACACGGTATACACGTCCATCCTTTTCGCCGGGATCGCCCTTGCCACCTATGCGGCCGACCGGCCCAACATCATCCTGGCCATGGCCGATGACCAGGGCTACGGGGACATGGGCTATACCGGGCACTCGGTCATCCAGACCCCGCACTTTGACGCCATGAGCAGGGCCGGGGTACGCTTTGACCATTTTTATGCGGCCGCGCCGGTTTGCTCACCCACGCGCGCCAGCGTCCTGACCGGTCGGCATCCCAATCGCATGGGCGTGTTCAAGTGGGGGCATCCGATCCGGCCACAGGAAGTCACGCTCGCGGAGGTGCTGAAAACGGCCGGGTACGCGACCGGCCATTTCGGCAAGTGGCACCTCGGATCCGTGCGCAAGGGAAGCCCGGTCAACCCCGGGGCCTCGGGCTTCGACGAGTGGATTTCCGCACCGAATTTTTACGAGAACGACCCGATACTGAGCAACCGGGGGATAGCGGAAAAGCGGGTCGGTGAAAGCTCGCTCATCCCGGTCGACGATGCGCTGGCATTCATGGAACGAATGGTTAAGGCGGACAAGCCTTTCCTGGCCGTGGTCTGGTTCGGTTCCCCCCACGGACCGCATATCGCTTCGAAAAAAGAAGCGGCCAAGTACGCGAAATACCCGGATGCCCAGCAAAATTTCTACGGAGAAATATCCGGCATGGATACCGCCTTTGGCAAACTCCGCGATGCCCTGGGCCCCCTGGGCATTCGGGATAACACCCTTCTCTGGTACTGCAGTGACAACGGCGGACTGAAAGCCGAGTCGACCGGCGGACGGGGAAAGAAAGGTTCGGTGTACGAGGGCGGACTGCGTGTGCCGGCCCTCCTGGAATGGCCCGCACGAATCAAAAAACCGATGGTCGCCCGGATGCGATGTAATACGACCGACATCTTTCCGACCCTGCTTGAGCTCGTGGGAGTTAAACGATCTGACATCCCCATGGATGGCATCAGCCTGGTCGCCCTGCTCGATGGCAAACAGGAGCGCCGCGCGAAGGGAATGGGCTTCTGGAGTTACCCTGGCAACGGGATACGCACGCCGAGCAATGAGTGGATGGCTGAACTACTCAAGGCGCAAGCGGCCGGTGCGGAACCTGAGCAACCGGGGCGACTGCGCCTGGATGCTGGCAGGATCAAGAAACAATACGAATCGAAAGTCCTGCCCGGGCATGCGGCCTGGATCAGCGGGGACTACAAGCTTCATCGCATGGTAAAAAAGGGAAAGGTGAGCTGGGAGCTGTACCACCTGAACGATGACATGGGGGAAACATCCGATCTCGTCCGGGAGCAGGCCGAACGCGCAGCGGGAATGAAGAAGGCCCTGACGACCTGGCAGCAATCCGTGATCGACAGCCTGAACGGCAAGGATTACTGAAGCCCGG
>JAPYUI010000063.1:5702-21599 GCA_029936175.1 Kiritimatiellia bacterium | reverse complement strand
ATAATGCTCGGAGCGCACCGCGTGGTTGTTTTGCCGGTAGGTCGTGATGGCCGGGTAGGGCCAGTCGGCCTCCGGATTTTTCAGGAGGCGCTCGATGGAACGTCCTTCCACCCCCTTCCTCGCCGGCACCCCGCAGAGCGCGGTCAGGGTCGGGTACAGGCTGAGCAACTCGACCGGGCGTGAACACCGGCGACCCCGGGCATAGCCCGCACCGGCAGCCTTGGGCGGCACGATGATCAGCGGTGTTTTAGCCGCCCGCTCCCAGAGCGACTGCTTGGCCCATCGCGCCTTCTCCCCCAGGAAGAACCCGTGATCCGTCAACAGGACGATCCAGGTGTCGTCCGCATGCGCACCCGCTGCCAGGGCATCCACCACCCGGCCCACGCAGTGATCCACGAAATAGGTGCACGCCAGGTACGCCTGAACGGTCTTTTTCCATTGCCCGCTTTCCACGAACCAAGCCTGCGACGGAGGCAGCGCGTTATGGGTGAGCTCCAGGGCGAATGGCGGGATGTCGTCCCGGTCATCGGCCCGTACCCGGGGCAACTGGACCTCGTCCAGGGGAAAGGCCTCGAACCATTCCGGTGGGGCGTAAAAGGGCACGTGCGGGCGATAAAAACCCACGCCGAGAAAGAAGGGGCTTTCCCGGTCGGCCTGCAGGACCTCTATCGCCCACTCCGCATCCTGGAAATCATGGGCCTCTTCCTTGCTCGGGGGAAAGCGCCCCCAATCCCACAACTTGCTCCTGGAGGGATTTTCCGTGACCCGTGGATTGGCCAGGGGGCCCTGCCCGGGATTCGGGCCGTAGGTGCTGAAGGACGGGCGATCGATATAGCTCCCGTGAAACAGCTTGCCGACGCCGTAGGTCGTATAGCCATGGGCCTTGAGGTGCTGCGGCAAGGTAACCGCGTTTCGCGTGACCGGGCTCTTTCGGAAATGATGGTTGTTCAGGTAGATGCCGGAGCTGGAGGGGCGGAGCCCGGTCATGAAACTGACGCGCGAGGGGTTGCATATCGGCGCCTGGCAATGCGCATTGGTGAACAGGACCCCGCGCCGGGCCAGGGCATCGATGTTCGGGGTTTTCGCCTGTGGATGACCGCCCAGGCACCCGATCCAGTCATTCAAATCGTCGATGGTGATAAACAGGATATTCGCCTTCGGCCCGGCCTGCACCGCTCCCGCGCTCAAATAAAAAAACAGCAAGACCCTTAGCCCATTTCGCATGGACCGCTTATGATCCATTGCCGGAGGTAGGTCAAGCGGGAGCGGAGGGAGCCCGGCGAGGCCAGGAATGCCGGTCGACCACTTGAAACCCCTTTACACCGGTGATTTTGGGTACTAAACCGAAACCTGGCCAGCCATGGAAGACTTGGACAAGATCTTAGCCCACCCGCTCGACACCGCATCGATCCTTCGCACGCGGAAGAAGTTGACGCGACTCCTGAACGAGCAAGCCGCAGGATTTCCGGTGAAACGCATCGCCATCCTCGGTGGATCGACCACCGATGAATTTCAAAACCTGCTGGAGCTGTTTCTGCTTCACGCGGGCTTCAGGGCCACGTTCTACACCTCCGCGTTCGGCCTGTACTTCGAGGAGGCGGCCTTCGAGAATCCGGCATTGGCCGCATTCAAGCCCGAATTGATTTACCTGCACACCACGGTGAAGAACCTGAACCGGCAGGCCGGCATCGACGCGGAATCGCAACGCTGGGAGCAGATCTGGTCGGGGCTCAAGGCCTATGCCTGCCCCATCGTCCAGAACAACTTTGATTTCCCCGGCGAACGCCCCCTCGGAAACCTCGACGGCATCCTGCCCGAGGGGCAGACCCACTTTGTTCGGGCCATGAATCAACGTTTCGCTGAACACGCACAAGGGCTTCCGGAACTGGTCATCCAGGATATCCATTACCTGTCCTCGAGAATCGGCCTGGACCGGTGGATCGACCGCAAGCTCTGGTATGCCTACAAGTACGCGGTGAGTTACGAAGGCATGGTCCATCTCGGATTTCACCTTGCGGGCATCATCCGCGGGATCTTTGGCCAGAGCAAGAAAGGCCTGGTCCTCGACCTCGACAACACCTGCTGGGGGGGGGTGATCGGTGAAGATGGATTGGACGGCATCCACCTCGGCGAGGACGACGCCCTCGGCGAGGCCCATCGCGATCTCCAGGCCTACGCCAAGGCACTTTCCGAGCGAGGTATCGCCCTCGCGGTCGCATCGAAAAATGATGAAGCCAATGCCCGGGAAGGCTTCACGCATCCCGACACGGTACTTACACAGGAAGACTTTGCCGCCTTCCTGGCCAACTGGGACCCCAAGCACGAAAACATTCTCGCGATCAGCCAGCAGCTGAATCTTTCGCCCGATGCCTTTGTCTTCCTCGATGACAATGCAATGGAACGCGACCTGGTATCCACCCAACTCCCCATGGTCGACGTGCCCGATGCCGGTGATGACATCGCTACCTATATTGATCACCTCGACCGCAATGGCTACTTCGAGGTCAGCAGCCTGTCCGAGGAAGACACGCAACGTGGTGCCTACTACCAGGCCAACCAGGCACGGAGCGAACTCGCGGAGGCGTTCACAGACCTCGATACGTACCTGGCTTCGCTGGACATGGTGGCGGAAATCGATCACTGGCAGGACGTCTACCTGGACCGCATCACCCAGCTCACCAACAAGACCAACCAGTTCAACCTCACGACCCAGCGTTTTAACCGCGAGGAAATAGCGGCTATCGCCATCGATACGGACGCCCTCACCCTCTACGGAAGGCTGAAGGACACCTTTGGCGACAACGGCCTGGTCAGCGTGGTCGCAGGCCGGATCGTGCGCGATGAACTGCATGTTTTCCTCTGGCTCATGAGCTGCCGTGTGCTTAAGCGCGGCATGGAGTTCGCCATGCGGGATGCCCTCATCGAGCAGGCACAGGCACGTGGCCTGAAAAAAATCATTGGTGAATACAGGGAAAGTGCTAAAAACCAACGGGTCGAAAACCTCTACGCGGATCTCGGGTTTCACCACCTGGACAAGGGAGACGACGGGGCTACCTGGGTCTACGACCTGGAAGGCGAGCACGCGACCCTGAACCAGAACATCAAGGTAGTACCCTATGGAATATGAAGAAATGTTTAGCCGGGTCGAAGGTGTTTTCCGGGATATTTTCGATGACGAGCAACTCGCTATCACGCGGGAAACCGTAGCCGACGACCTCGAGGATTGGGATTCGCTGAACCACATCAACCTGGTCACCGCCCTCGAGTCCGAATTTGCCATCCGTTTCGCCCTCGGTGAACTTCAGGGCTTGAAAAACGTAGGCGACATGCTGGACCTGACCCAGCAAAAGACCTCGGCCTGAGTTCCCGATACCCTGCCAGCAAAACCCCGATGCTCTTTCACTCCGCCACCTTCATCTTTTACTTCCTGCCGGCGACGATAGCGATATACTTCCTTTGCCGGAGCTTGATCCACCCGGTCGCCGCCCGGGCTGCGCTCCTGCTTTGCTCCCTGTTTTTTTACAGCTGGTGGAATGTCACCTATCTCCCCCTGGTCCTCGGCTCCATCGTCTTCAATTTCACCGTGGGCAGACGACTCTGCCGACAAGCAGACCGGCAGAAGAAAAAGCTTTGGTTCATCCTCGGGATCCTGGCCAATCTCGCCCTGCTCGGCACCTTCAAGTACTTCGACTTTTTCATCGGGAATATCAACGCGGTCTTCCATACCGACATCGGCCTCCTGCATATCATCCTTCCGCTGGGCATCAGCTTCTTCACCCTCCAGCAAATGGCCTTTCTCGTAGACGCCTACGAAGGGCTCGCGGAGGAATACCACTTCATCGACTACGGCTTGTTCGTAGGCTTCTTCCCGCAATTGATTGCCGGGCCGATCGTACATCACAAGGAAATGATGCCCCAGTTCGCGGACGCGAAGCCCTTCAGGCCCGCCCACCTCACCCAGGGCCTGGTCTTGTTCACCATCGGGATCGCGAAGAAACTCCTCATCGCCGACCCCCTGGGCCAGTGGGTAAACCCGCTGTATGAAGCCGCCCCAACCCTGCTTGAGGCCTGGGCCGGTATGTATGCGTACACCTTTCAACTCTACTTTGACTTCAGTGGCTACGTGGACATGGGCATGGGTGCAGCGCTCATGTTGAACATCCACCTTCCGCACAACTTCCGGAGCCCCCTGCAGAGCACCACCGTCATCGCCTTCTGGACCCGCTGGCACATCACGCTCTCGAACTTCATCATGGCCTACATTTACACCCCGATTCTGCGCTCATACCGGAAGGTCACCTTCAAAAAAGCGATGATCGCAACCCTGATTGCCATGCTGCTCAGCGGCTTGTGGCATGGGGCGAGCTGGACCTTCATCCTGTTCGGCGGCGTGCATGGCCTTGCCATCTGTGTAAACCAGTGGCGTAAAAAGAAGAAGATGAGGAAACTCCCCAGGGGCTGGGCCTGGTTCGTGAATTTTCATTTCATCACCTTGAGCCTCGTGGTCGCCCGCTCGGGGAATATGGCCGCGCTGAAGGACTACCTCAACGGAATGATCGGGCGGAACGGCATCATCCTGCCCGAGTTCCTGGCGGGGCTTCAGGTCCCCTCGATGTCCACGGTGCGCTTCGGCGAAGTCCTTCCGCGACTCGGTGGGGACTTCTGGACGCCCCTCTTCCTCCTCGCCTGCCTGCTGATCGTGCTCCTGGGGAAAACGGCCCAGGACATGGCCAAGGACTTCAAGCCGCGTCCGGTGAATGCGCTGGTGTTCGGGGGTTTGCTGGCCCTGTGCCTGCTGCGCCTGGATAATCCGGCCGAGTTTATCTACTTCCAGTTTTAGCGCCGGGGCTACAAGTTCACCAAGGTATCCAGCAAGGCCCGGCTTAGCACCTTCGCCCCGCGCGCATTCAGGTGATCGATGTTCCGGTAAAACTCGGAGGCCAGCTCCAGGTCATTCGGTATAACCACAAAACCCTCCCGTCCCAACACGGTTTTAAACCTCGTGTAGTCGGCCTCGTACGCCTCGCTGAAATAGGTCGGCAACAAATTGGTCGGCAACTCGAACAATGCGACATCAAACCCACGTGCACGCAGGTCCTCGAGGTAGGCCAGGAGATAACCCGCCTTCGCCGGGTCAAATACGGCCTTCCGAAGCGGCAGCATGTAAGGCTCCTGTTTCTTGATCACCTCCTGGTCCATGACCTCGGAACTTACCTGGAAACCACGGTTCAAATCCGGACGATCGGCGGATGCGTAATACCCGGTGATCCAGCGCACCAGGTTGCGCAGGCCCATCTCGGCACTGTTGTAGAACAGTTTCGGATAATCAGCATAGGTCCCAAAACGCAGGACCAGTGCCTCGTTCGACAGCGGCGTGTTCAGGTAGCGATGTACTCGATACTCCCGCCAGTTATCCACCACCGGGGAAAACGTCACCCGATCGATGTGCATCAGGATCCGCTTCGGCGGCGCTTTCACCGCCGCGAGGTAATCCTCCGTGATCAAGCGGTAAAACAAAGGGCCGGCGCTGGGACTTCCCAGGTTGTAGATCGAGATGCCCCGCGCGGAAAAAATCTCCGGATCGATGCTGTTGTACACGAGCGAGCTGCCAACGAACAACATATCGAGCGCATCGAATTCCCCGCTGTGCTTCAACCGTAGAATATTAAGGTTATCGGAATTCCGGTAATCGATATTGTCGAAGCGTCCCATGACAAACATCGTGAGCAGGCCGGAAAGCAGGCCGAGCATCAACCAGGCTTTTATGCCGATGATCCGCTTCCTGGACAGGCCGCTATCGCTCATGGTTATTCGACAGGTTCACGATTTGCATTTCCGGTAAAAGTATCCCAAGACTGACCACGCTTATGTCAAGTTCATTGCAAACAGGCAACGGCAAATGCCTACGGATCCTTCCCGTTATCCTGATCCTCTCGGGCCTCGGATGGTACCTCTTACCCCGACCCGTCGATATCACCATCGTGGCCTTCGGCGACTCCACCACGGATCGTCGCCCCGCGGTTGAGGCCGTTTATGCCGATCGATTGCCCGGCCTGCTCAAGGACCGGGGAATCCGGGCGACCGTGATCAATGCGGGGATGGGCGGAAGCCATACCGGTCATGTGAAAGACCACGACCTGTTCAAGGTACCCCATGCCCGCGATCGCTTCCGCAGCGCGGTCATCGAGCATCAACCCGACCTGGTTATCATTCAATTCGGCTCCAATGACGGGTGGGTTGACGGGGACTCGCCGGACGGGCCGTCGCGAATCCCGGTGGCAAAGTACCGGGCAAACCTGGCCTACCTGATGGACAAGATTAAAGAAGCGGGCACACGGATTATCCTGGTGACGCCAAACCGAATCGGTTCGCCCCATGAACCCTGGCGGAACGAACGGATTCGGACATACGCGGAGGCCATGAAAGGACTGGCCGCAGAGACCGGAACGCCCCTGATCGACCTATGGATCCTCCCGGATACGGAAGTCGATGCGTACCTGCTCGACGGGACGCACCCGAACGATAAAGGCCACGCCCGCGTGGCCGACTTATTGGCGAAGCGAATTCCGGAGGTGATCGCAGGAATAAAATAAGCCTATCGTGGAGGTACGCGGCTACGTGTCTTCTTCAGGCGTATCGAAGGCAATGATATGCGTATCGGTCAGGTGGCGAAAATCCCCGGCGTTGGCAGCATCGTCTTCCTCGAAGTCATCATCCAGCGGATTGCGCTGGTACTGCAGGTGGATCTTGGACGAACCGGCCTCGATGACATCACCGCTGTGCAAGCGGGTCTTCTCCACCCGTTCCTTGTTCACCTTGGTGCCATTGACACTGCCGAGATCCTTGAGCGTCAGGTGTTCCCCCTTGAAGGCGACCGAGAAATGCACCTTGGACAACTCATCGTCCTCATCCAGTCGAATCGTTGCTTCTTCAGCCCTGCCGATGACCGCGGCGGTACCGCGATCGATCACGTGCTGATCCCCTTTGTGTGGACCGCTGATCACCACGAGGATAACCGCTCGAATGGCGGGACCGACATCCAAATCTTTTTGCTTGCGCTGAATGGCGGTCGGGGCGGCGGGTTGCTCAAGCTGAACCGTCTGGTCCAATGCAGGATTCGAGGCACCCAGGATCCCCTCGACGAGCACGGTAAACCCCGTCAAGCCTGCCAGAATCCGGTCACCATCCTTCAACGGGGCCCACTGGATCTCCTCGCCGTTTAACTCGGTGCCGTTGGCTGAGTTCAGGTCCTTCACCGCAAAGGCACCTTCATGCGGAATGATGGAAAAATGCAGGCGTGAAAGTTCTGCATCGCCACCGAGGAACATGCCGGCTTCCGAGGCCCGACCGACGATCAGGGATTCCCCCGCCTCGATCATCGCCTCGCGCCCGTGTTCCGGACCCTCGGTGACTCGTAAATACAGCCGCATAACGGCCACCTAAGCGACTTTCCCGGTCAACGCAAAGTTTTTTTGATCTTCCGTTCGACCGTGTTCATGAAATCCTTATGATATCCCCATGAAAGACCTTCATGCTGCATCCGTACAATTCAACCACGCTCCGGGGGACAAGGAAAAGAACCTTGCCCGTATTGCGGCCTTTATCGATCGGGCCGAGACCCGGAAGGTCGACCTGCTGGTCTTCCCTGAGATGTGCATCACCGGCTATTGGCACGTGCGCCACCTCTCCCGCGAGGCCATCGATGCGCTCGCGGAACCGGTTCCCGACGGCCCCTCCTCCCAGGCCCTGGTCGCGCATGCAACCCGCAGCGGCATGATCATCGGGGCCGGCCTGATCGAGCGCGGACCCGGTGGCGAGCTGTACAACAGCTACGTCGTGGCCCTGCCGGATGGACGCTTCGCCTGTCACCGCAAGCTGCATTGCTTCATCAGTGAGCACATGGCTTCAGGTGATACAACCACCGTTTTTGACACGCCGCAGGGCACACGCATGGGCGTGCTGACCTGCTACGACAACAATATCGGCGAGAACGTACGGATGACGGCATTGCAGGGAGCCGAGGTTTTGCTCGCGCCCCACCAGACGGGTGGATGCGACACCCCGAGCCCGCGTTGCATGGGGGCGATCGAGCCGGCCCTGTGGAAAAATCGTGCGCAAGATCCGGAGGCCATTGCGGCGGAGATCCGCGGCCCGAAGGGACGCGAATGGCTGCTCAAGTGGCTGCCGGCGCGGGCCCATGACAACGGCCTGTTCATCGTGTACAGCAACGGCATCGGCGTGGATGACGACGAGGTGCGAACGGGTAACGCGATGATCCTCGATTGTTATGGCGACATTCTTGCCGAGAGCGATTCAGCCGATGACGACCTGGTCGTGGCGGAACTGAAAGCGGCTGAGCAGGAAATGTGCACGGGCAGACGCTGGATTAAAAGTCGACGACCGGAACTGTATGGCCCCCTTGCGACCCCGACAGGAATGGAGGAGGATACACGGATCGTTCGGTTCAAGCGAAGCTAGCCGCGCGCGCGCCGGGAGAATGCGCCACCCACGGGCAGGGGCCATTACGCAAAACGTTCCGGCCGAAACGCATGTACATCGATGGACGGATCCTGGCCCCGAATCATCTCCGCGATCAGGCGCCCGGTCGCCGGGGCCAGGCTCAGGCCGAGCATGTTGTGCCCGGTGGCGAGAAAGGCATTGGCCAGGCTCGGGGTACGGCCAATGATCGGCAGACTGTCCCACGTCATCGGTCGCCAGCCGAACCATTCCTCCTCGACCGTATCGGTAAACGGCTCGACCAGGTAGGGCGCAGCGGATGTGCGGAGCTGCTTAATTCGTCTGGCCGGTATCGAGGTGTCGTACCCGGAAAATTCCATCATGGAACCCAGGCGATAACCCTGGTCAAAGGGGGTAACCCCCACCCGGTGCTCGGGAAACAGCATGGGATACTCCGGGCAGCGCGCAGGCCGGGTCATGGTAAGCGAATAACCCTTCCCGCATTCGATCGGCACCCTGCATTCGAGCCCGGGAGCCAGCTTCGCCATCCAGGCACCGGTGGCAAAGACATACTGGTCGGCCTGTAAGTCGCCCTGGCCGGTGACCAGGCCCGTGATCCGGCCGTCCGCCTTCCGGATCGTATGCAGGGCACAGTGCTCCAGGAACACCACCCCCTGCTCTTTCAATCGTTCGACCCAATTCCGGGCGAGTACATCCGGCCGGAGATGCGTGTCACCCTCATACAGGAACCCGCCGGCGAGACCGGGCTTAAGCGCGGAATCGAGCCCCGGCAGTGCATCGCCTTCGATGCGACGCGCGCGCACGCCGAAATGCTCTGTCAGCAAGCGGTCATGTGCGGCAAAGCTACTCATCCCCTTGTCGCTGCGGAGCACGTAAAGCAGGCCCTTTTCTTTCCATTCACAATCCATACCTGCTTCTGCGACCAGGCTGCGGTACTCGCTCATCGACAGGTCGAGGAGAGCCTTGAGACCGGCACCCGCTTCCAGCATCTGGCGATGATTGCAACGCCGCGCAAACTGCAGCATCCAGGTCCAGAGGGCGGGACTGAAGCGGGGTTTTACCCGGAAAGGTGCATCGGGCTGAAAGAGTGACTTCAAGGCCAGCTTCACCGCACCGGGTTCGGTCAGGGGAAGGACATGACTCGGACAAATGTAGCCGCAGTTGCCGTGCGAACAGGCACCGGCGAGGCGGCCTTTATCGATGACCGTGACCTTGAAGCCCGACCGGGCCAGGTAGTGCGCGCAGGCAAGCCCGATGATGCCGGCACCGGTAATGATTATGGTCTTATCGTCCGTCACCTGCGTTGCGCTCGCTTCTGCTGTGTATCCTCGTCCATGATGCTGGTGCACCCCCGCGAAGGGCAAGAAATGCCCCGTTCACCCAATCCCGTTCGCAAAGGGATCGCCCTCCTGTTGGACCAACATCGTTTCACCTGTAATATAGGCCCGGCCGGTCACGCGGACAATGGCCTGCCCCGCATCATCCAACCGGTATTCCGCCTCAAAGCGGCTACCGATCACGCTCTCCTGGATCCAGGTTTCACCGGGTGCCCATTTCCCCGCGGCGGCCAGGCAGGCCAGCTTGGCACTGGTCCCGGTTCCACAGGGCGAACGGTCATAGGCCCCGCCCGGACAAAGCACAAAGTTACGGCTATGGGCATCCGGCGATTCCGGTGGGCCAAAGAAATCGATGTGATCAATTGTACCCCCATCCGCGCCGCTAATCTCCTGGGCCAGCAATGCGGACTTCACCCGTTCCGCGGCCTCGGTAAGCTGGGGCGTATATTCCCTGCTAAGCGGAAACGGGGAATCCTGCGCGATAAAAAACCAGTTTCCACCCCAGGCGATGTCGCCGGTGACCGTTCCCAACCCTTCGACCTCGACGGAAACCGCTTCCCGGTAACGGTAACTCGGTACATTCTCGATCGTCACCTCGTTGGGGCCGTTCAACTCAAAACGTACTTCCCCAACCGGCGTCTCCAGGCGATGTCGCCCCGGACCGATTCGACCGAGATGGGCCAGGCTCACCCCAACACCCATGCTCCCATGTCCACACATGCCGAGATAGCCGACGTTGTTGAAGAAGATGACGCCCGCGGCACAGGCCGGGTCGACGGGTTCGCAGAGCAGGGCCCCGACCAGTACATCGGATCCGCGGGGCTCGTGAATCGTCGCCGTTCGAACCGGGTCAAACGCGTTTCGAAAGCGCTCGAGGCGTTCGTCCAGCGGGCCCGAACCCAGGTCCGGCCCTCCATCGACAATCACCCGCGTCGGTTCGCCCTCGGTATGGGAATCAATTACGTGCATGGGCCTATCAAACTACAGGTAGGCGCGGCTGTGCAAGCCTGCGCAACGGTCTTCGCCAAAAGGTTGGAGTCCGCCGGAATCCTGCGCTGCACAGGGACGTGCAGGCAGGGCCCTTACCTTGTCGGCCACCTTTACTGCAGGAACGTACCGACATGCTGCTGCACCTGCCCAGGAAGAAACCGCGGACCCCGAAGAAAAAGTGAGCGACCGACGGGGATGCCGGGGAACGGGGTCCCGGGAAGTCGGGCCCTTTTTCATGTCGACCTGAGGCCTCGACCTGCTAAACATGTACGGCTGAAGCAGAAGCATAGGGCGAAGACCGACCTGCGCCACTGCTTTACCTGGTAGGGATGAAAATACTGTTATGGGAGTAAATATCGGAACCCGGCTGTGCATGACCGGATGGATACTCGCCGCCTCGACTGCAGCCGAACCCTTGATCCAGCCGGGCGATCACGTCGCCATCGTGGGGAATACCTTCGCTGATCAACTGCGTAAGTACGGCTATTTCGAAACCCTGCTGGCACAGAAATGCCCGGGGATCTCCGTCCGCAACCTCGGTTGGGCGGGTGACACGGTGAGCCTTCGGGAGCGCCCTACCAACTTCCCCAGGGAAGATGAGACGCTGGCGACCCACAAGACCGATGTCATCCTCCTGAGCTTCGGCATGAGCGAGGCCTTCGCGGGCCCGGCGGGTATCGAAGCCTTTAAAGCCGGCCTCGAAAAACGCGTACACCATTACAAGGAACAGCGCTATAACACCCGTACCCCGCCCCGGTTGATCCTGGTATCGCCCATTCGTGGCCAGGACCTCGGTCACCGGACCCCCCGTTTTTCAACGCAGGTGAAGGAACGCGCCCTGTACACCCTGGCCATGAAGCAACTGGCCGCGGACGAAAGCATCGGCTTTATGGACCTGTTTACCTCGGTGCTTCCGGCAGACCAGCAGTTGACCACGAACGGGATTCACCTGAACGAGGCAGGATACCGATGGATCAGTCAACGGATGATGAGCCAGGTCTTTCCCGACCAGCCATGGCAACCCACCGGCTTTGCCGGAGATGCACTGATCGCCCGGGATCTCGCACCCGGGTATCACGCCCTGTACCTCGATGACAAGCGGGTGACGACGGCAACACACGAAGACTGGACCCGGGGGGTGACCCTGGAGCTCCCTGCGGATCCGAAAGTGGAAAAACTCCGCACCGCAATCGTGGACAAGAATGCCCAGTTCACCTTCTCCTGGAAGGCCCTGAACCAGGTGCACATCGTTGGCGAGCGGAAGAAGTCAAACAGCGGGCGGGCACTTCCGGAAGAAGTGCTGGCCTTCAACCAACTCACGCTCGAACACGAAGCCGCGTTACCGGCCCTCATTCCGGAGACACGCATACATTCATGGAAACTCCTCCCGGACCCGGAAAGGACCTTGCCATGAATGTACGCGCAATCCTCCTGCTCACCGCCGGCCTGGCCCTCCATGCCCGGGCGGTTGATGTCAGCGGCATCAAGACCAAGAACCTGGAAGGGGCAAAGACCAGCCTGATGCACAACCACGACCCGGAGGTCGAACGGGCCAACTTCACCCTGAAAAAGGGCTTCCAGGTCAACCTGTTCGCCCAGGAACCCATGTTGGCCAATCCCGTCCACCTCGGCTGGGATGCACGTGGGCGCTTGTACGCCGCCTGCTCCTGGGCCTACCCGCAGCTCAAGCCCGGCACCATGCCGAATGACCAGATCATCATCCTCGAGGATAGCGACGGCGATGGGGTTGCGGACAGGTCGACGGTATTTGCGGACAAGCTCTACATCCCGACCGGCATCGAGATCGCCAACGGCGGCGTATACGTGGCCCAGGCACCGGATGTACTTTTCCTGAAAGATACCGACGGCGATGGCCGGGCGGATCTCCGCGAGGTCGCGCTCACCGGCTTCGGGATCGAGGACAGTCACCACTCGATCAGTGCCTGGCGGCGCGGTCCCGGTGGCTGGATCTATTTCCAGGAGGGGATTTTTCTGCACACGAATGTAGAGACCCAGTACGGCCTGGTACGTAACTTTAACGGGGGGATTTACCAGTACAATCCGCTCAGCCAGGAATTGCGCGTCTTCGCCAACATCGGCGTAGGGAATCCCTGGGGCCACGCCTTCGACCGCTGGGGGCAAAGTTTCTTGATGGATAACCCGCGGGTACTCTACGTCACCCCGGGCACGGGGAACGACGCGAGTAAAAAGATCCGTCTGCCCTCCCTCTTGAGCACGGAGAAGCAATGCGGGGGCGACCTCATCACGGGCACGCATTTCCCGGAGGAGATGCGCGGGCAGTTTATCACCGGCCGATTCAAGAGCCGGAAGATCGTCCCCTACTCCTTCGCCGATGATGCCTCGGGCTTCAGTGCTAACGTCCACGAAGCCCTGATCACCTCGGCCCATCCGAATTTTCGCCCGGTCGACTGCAAGGTGGGCCCGGACGGTGCGGTATACGTGGCGGACTGGTACAACCCGATTATCAATCATGCCCAGCACGATTTCCGGGACGCGCGACGGGACAACCAGCACGGCCGGATCTGGCGAATCACCCACAAGGAACGGCCCCTGGTGAAGAAACCGACGATCGCCGGCGCACCGATTCCCGCACTGCTCGAGCACCTGAAAAGCCCGGATACCTGGACGCGCCATTACGCACGCCAGGAATTGAGTGACCGGGCCGCACCCGATTCCGTAGCCCAGGCGGTCAGGCGGTGGGCGGCCCGCCTGGACCCCGCCGAACCCGAACACGATCACCATGTCATCGAGGGCTTGTGGACCCTGCAACAGGTTCTCCGGCCGGATGAAGCGCTCTTGCTGAAAGCCTTGAGGCTCAAGGATGGGCGCGCGCGCGCGGCAGCCACCCGGGTGATCCGCTACTGGCACGGCCACGTGTCCAACCCGGTGGACCTGATTGCCCATGCCGCCAACGACCCGTACCCGCGGGTGCGCCTGGAGGCCATCCTGTCCGCGGGCTATATCCTCGACGCCCGGGCCATGCCCGCGGCCCTGCTTGCCGTGGACCATCCGCAGGATCGCTTCATCGAGATCGCCCTTCCCCAGACGATTGCCGCGCTGCGCCCGCTATGGGAACCCGCCCTGCAGGACGGAACCCTGGTATTTTCCCGGCCGGAGCACGAGCAGGCGTTGAATCAGAAGGCCGGACGCAACACGGAGAAGCAACTCGAGACCTTACTCCGGGATCGGGCGGGATCCCCCATGGCTATTCGCCACATGAAGGAATTGGTGCAGGCAAAACCTTCCGGCAGGCAATTACGCATGATTTCCAGCGCACTTGAAAAGCATGCGCCTGCCTTTGCACCGGAACTCTCCGACGTCCTGTTTGACATCCTGGTCGATGCCGGGCGGCAGCAGGAGAAGACCCCGGGCAAGCAGATCACGGCCCTGGTGAAGTACCTGGACCACGCAGACGAGCACCTGGCAACCCGGGCCGCCCAGACCCTCGGGGCCTGGCGCTCCCCCGGCATGGATGAACAACTCTGGGCCCTGGTGAGCGACCGGACGCGCGGCGCCGAACTGCGCAGGGCGGCCGCCATCGCATGCGGCGAGATCGGCCACGAGGCCTTGATGAAGCGCCTGGTGCAAATGGCCGGGCCGAGCCGGGCCATGGACGAGCGCTACCTCGCCGTACATGGTCTCGCGGCGGGAAACCTGGAGCAGGCGGCCGGGCAGGCCGCCCGCCTGTTCGAAGTCGACCCTGTGCACAACGATCCGCTTGAGCTGCTCCAGGCGTTTATCCGAAAGGCCCAGGGCGCGAGCACCCTGGGCGTGGCCCTGGAACCGGTTACCGTACACCCGGAGATTCTCCGCTCTGTCGCAGCATACGTACGCCGGGTCGGACCCCTGCCGGTCAGGCTCGGACGGAGGCTTCAATCGAACACCCCCAATTCGCTAAGCCGCAAACTGCAAAAGGAGCCACGTGCCCGACTGGTCTCGGACGTGGAATCCCAAGGGGATCCCGTCCGGGGGGAAGCCCTTTTCCGGGAACCCTTGCTCGCCTGCATGCTATGCCATGGCATCAATGGCTCCGGCCCGAGAATCGGGCCGGATCTCGCGGCCGCGGGTTCCGCAGCGACAACGGAATACATCGTTGAATCCATTCTCGAGCCCAACAAGGCGATCGCGGAACATTACGAGAACTATGCGGTCGTGCTCAATGACGGGGGCTTCCTCAGCGGGGTCATGGGCTTCCGCAGCGAACGTGAAATCGTGATCCACGATGCCGCCCAGGGCGGAGCGGAAATACGCATCCCTCGCGAGCGCATCCGGAAACTGACCCCGATGCCCTCCCTGATGCCGCCGAACCTCGGCGACCAACTGAAGGATCGCCAGGCCTTCCTCGACCTGACCCATTTCGTCTCCCGCCTGGGTCGCCCCGGGCCCTACGCGAGCAGCGACGCCCCGGTGATCCGCACCTGGCGACGCCAGGATAAAGGGGCCTGGATCCCGGTCTACAGCCAGGTATCGGGGCACCTGCCCCTCCAGGAGTTCCCGGGTCCCCTGCAAGCCTCCGTCAACGTGCAGAAAGCGGGAAAAGTCGGGCTCAAGGTGAACAGCACGAAGGGCTTGCAACTCCAGGTGAACGGTAGCGATACGCCGCTGGGCGAAACGCTGGTCCTTCCTGCAGGCCGCGTGACCCTGCGTTTTGAGATCGACGCGGCCCGGCGCGAGGTGGAAAGCCTGCGGGTTGAATTCATCCCCCTGCCCGGATCCGAGGCGCGCTTCCAGGTGCTTGGCGGTCCATAAGAAGGAACCGTATGAAAAAACGACTAGTCATGATGGCCCTCCTCGCCTGCAGCAGCCTTGCTGCGGGACGCCCAAACCTGGTCTTCCTGCTTACGGATGACCAGGCCACGATCACCATGGGCTGCTACGGCAACCCGGATGCCCAGACCCCGCACCTGGACCGGCTCGCGGCGGACGGCATGGTTTTCGATAATCACTACGATACGACCGCGATCTGCATGGCCAGCCGGGCAAATGTCATGACGGGGATGTACGAGTACAAAACCGGCTGTAACTTTGAACACGGTGCCATGCTGCGCACGCACTGGGAAAAATCCTACCC
>JAPYUI010000063.1:0-5602 GCA_029936175.1 Kiritimatiellia bacterium | reverse complement strand
GGGAAAAATCCTACCCGGTCCTGCTGCGGAAGGCAGGTTACCGGACCGCCTTCGCGGGCAAGTTTGGATTTGAGGTGGCAGAGGCACCCGGGACGAAAGGGGTTCTGCCGGAGGATGCATTCGACCGCTGGGGCGGAGGGCCGGGCCAGACCACCTATACCACCGCGAAAAACAAATCCATGGCGGCCTACGCGAAAGACTATCCGCACTCCACCCTGAGCTATGGCGCCTTTGGCCGGGATTTCATCCGGGCGTCCAGGGACACGGGCAAGCCGTTCTGCCTGTCGATCAGCTTCAAGGCCTCGCACCGGCCGGTTACACCGGATCCACGCTTCGATGATGTCTACGCGAACAAGACCTTCACCAAGCCGGTGAATTACGGACGCCAGGCGGGTGAACACCTCTCGCGCCAGAGCAAGCAGGGCCGGCAATACGAGCGCTTCGAGAGCTGGAACTATGACAAGGATTACGACAACGTCATGCGGCGCTACCACCAGCAGATTTACGGCGTCGACGTGGCCGTGGGGATGATCCGGGACGCGTTGAAGGCCAACGGGGTCGCGAACAACACCGTGGTGATCTTCACCTCGGACAACGGCTTCCTCTGCGGTTCGCACGGCTACGGGTCGAAGGTCCTGCCCTACGAGGAGTCCACCCGCGTTCCCCTGATCGTATTCGATCCCCGGCATGCGAACAGCGGCAAGCGCCTCCGCTCCGGGGCCTTGACCGGCAACGTGGACTTCGCCCCCACCCTGCTGACCCTGGCGGGACTGCCCGTTCCGGCAAACATGGACGGCAAGAACCTGATGCCGCTCTACGACGACCCCCAGGCGGCCATTCACGCGTCCCTGCCCCTGATCAACGTCTGGGGTCCGAAGGCCTGCCACAGCCTGGGTGTCATCACCAAGGATTTCAAATACGTCTACTGGCACTACGGCGCGGACGACTTTACACCGGTGGAAGAACTGTTCCACCTGGCCAGGGATCCCCACGAGCTGCACAACGCCGCCTTGAATCCCGAGCAGAAGCCCCAGCTGGAAAGGATGCGGGGCCTCTACGATGCGGCGGTTGCCGCGTGGAAGAAGGAGGCCGTGCCCTACCATAACTACCAGCCCTTCGGGACCCTCTTCGATCGCCGTATCCCCTGGGACGAAAAGAAGCCCACCACGAAACAACGGCCAGGGAAAAAGAAGAATCGGAACTGAGCCGAAGCATCGGCCCCCGATAGGTTTACTCGGGCACCTTGAGCGTTACACGCATCTTTCCGTCGGAGACGGTCACCTCATCCAGGAGCAACCGCGCGGTACGCGGACCGATCTGGCTTTCGTCCAGGGTATATACGGGCAGGCGGTTGAGCACCTGCTTGGCGACGAAGCTGATAACCACCAGGGCTTTTTCCTGGAAGGCCCCCGGGGCATCGGTCGCATTGGCTTCGACCTCCAGGATCTCGGCATCCTTGAAGTAAAAGGTGCCCTTTTCCGGGTCGTAGTCAACCTGGCCGGCGACCTTGACCATGGCGTCATGCTTGCTTTCCTTGCCGAAATCGATCTCCTTGTTGCCGATCTTAAGCCCCAGCGGAGGCGGTGTCGTAACCGAGGCTTTCATATCGATCTCCATGCGATCCAGGGTTCCATTCAGGTGAACCTTCGGCTGGTGAAGTGTCGTCTTGAGAAACAGGTATTCCTTTTCAACCGGGAATTTTTGGGCGAGCGTGGCGTTGATCTGTCCAGCGGATATGTTGATCGTGAGGCCACTTTTTGCCTGCTGGTACACGAAGTAGACCGTGATTCCGGCACCTATCAGCAGGGTGCACATGATGCGCTTGATCTTTTTCATGGGAGAAACGAGGTACGGGGCGCAGCTAAGCAAAAAGTGGTCTCAAAGACAACCCTTAGCAGGCCCTTGGATGCCCAATCGTATGATCCGGCCTGAGTGCCCACACGATATCTGCGCGTTCGGGCATCTCCTCCAGCATCCAGTGGGTGAGCCGTTCGTAATGCATCATGAATCGACGGAGCCGGGATGCGTCCATGAGACCGCTGCCGTCGATGCCCTCGCGGTCTACGCGCTGCCGGAGCTTCGCCTCCTGTTCGGCACGCCAGGCATGGACACAGGCAAAGTCGGGAGCCTTCAACATGGCGAGGCGATCTATCCGTTCAAAGAGCGCTCGATAAGGACCTGCGAGCTGGGCATTTACATACCCGCGCCAGATCCCGTCAGGATCTTCCTCGCGTTCCAGGGCATTGATGGGTTGGGCCAATTGCCCCTCCGGTTCCGGCAAAGCGGCCAGGCACCAGCCCTCGAACAGGATCACGTCGACCGGACCCTCCACCGGAAACCATTCGGTCGACCGGTCGTCGAGGGCCTTATCGAAACGGGGAAGGCGAACCGGTTCACCACCGAGTAAACCATCGATCGTTTCGACCCCGAGCGCGACATCGTGCGTCCCCGGTACGCCGCGGGTTTCCAGGAGGGGATGCACCTGCCCGGCGAGAGCTGCCCGCGCGGCACGGGTCAGGTACAGATCATCCATCGAGAGAATGGCGCAGGAAAGCCCGGCTTCATGCCCCAGGTAGGCTTGGATCCATGCCGCCAGGGTCGATTTGCCCGTCCCCTGCGCACCGTTGACCCCGAGGAGAAAAGGTCCGCCCTTCTGCCCCTGCCATTCGGCCAGGGTGCGTCCGAAAGGGACGTAATGCCGCTCCACCACCTCGGCAAAGGCCGCGGGAAGCGCTTCGCGGGCAAGGAAGGATTGCAGCCAGGGCCTCTCGGGAGCATGCGCCATGTCAAAGACCTAGCGACTTTAAAGCACCGGCTCAACCCAATAGCACAAAGTTGAATTTATGATCGATTTGAGCTACATTCAGGTAGATTAAATCCGGCAAGAACCTAGTTTTATGGCTTGGCATCGCCCCGAATAATCATCGCCATCTATTTTTTATAAGGGCTTGGAAAGTTGCCTCTTCGCCAAGGCCGGGATGCCCGGTGCGAAGGGCACCGGCTCAAGCAACCATGCAAACCTGGATCCATGACAGCCTCAGTCCTCCGGCCCGGCGGCCCCGCAGGTCGGGCGTCATCCTGATTACCGTGCTGTTGTTCGTGTTCCTGATCACGATCGTGCTCATCAGCCTGATGACGGTGGTCCGCCAGGACCGGAATCGGGCCCGCTCCTTCCTCGAGGCCCACCGCAGCGAGATGCTCATCGACATGGCCACCCAGGAAGTGATGGCCAAGCTGATGGACGGAGGGGAGATCGAGTACAACAAGGACGGCATGCGTACAGCAAGCATGACCGCATCGCCCGGCATGCTGGAAGTCCGCAGGTACGAGCATCCGCCAAACCGCGGATACCAGCAGGGTGAATCGGCCTTCTCCGATCCAAACTCCTTTTGCCGGAATCCTTTCGCGGCGGAATATGAAAAGGAGCGCAAGGACGATTGGCAGCCGGCCAATCCGCAATTGATCAACCTGTTCTCCCGGCGCTGGTACGCGCCCGGCATCCGGTACCGCAGCCGGCATTACGACCGGGTGTACGACGGGAATACGGATTACAATCCCGCGCGCGTGTTCAACATCAACACCTCGAACAACCCCTTTCATCCCGGTCAGCTTTACCTGACCGGGTCACCGGACGAATCGATGGCGGTCAAGGATATATCCACGGTCGAGGAAAACCAGAAGGTCATTCCGCGAAAAAACAACGCGTACAAGTTTCAATACAAGGAAGGGGAGCTGGCGACGGACAGGCCGATCCACGTACAGTGGCTTCCGATCTACCAGCGGGCGGACAAAGGTCCGGTTTACACGGACCCGAACGGGCACGAGGTGCACAATGAAATTGTCGGTCGCTATGCGTACTGGGTCGACGTGGAAAATACCAAGGTCAACCTGAGAAGCTCGGATCGCCTCTTCGAGCGGTCTGACATTTCCGCCCTGACCGGCCTCTCCGATTCCGAAAACCCGTACATGCCCGACGGCGCCGTGTTCGGACAGACCGTCAACACCCGGGACAAGCGCATCGACGGCAGTGTAAACTTGCGGGCACAGATCGAGGCCAAGGGGATGTACCCGCACCCGAATGACATCCGCACCCTTGACGGGACGAAAAACGATCCGGGCAGCAACGATGCGGCCGTCACCTACCACGGCTACTGGTTCGACTGGCGACCCGATGGGGCGCGGCCCTACGCAAGCGATACCTCAATGGTCGACTGGCGGACCTTTACCGGGATGCGCCCCTGGGCCGGGGGGGAAGGTCGCCGCACCACCATCGAGGGCTTGATCCACGATGCGGCCCAGCAATCCGACCAGCGGTTCAACACGCTGTCGGAAGTCTACAGCCTGCTGGATCCCAAGGTGGAAACCCGGCAGAGCGAACGCGGCCTGGCGGCGATGACCGCCATGCGGCGAACCTACGGAAACGCGGTGACCCTGTATGGATGGGAAGATGAACGCGATCCGCTCGGTCTCCCCAAGTTGGATATCGTGGCCTTTCAGCGCGAAGGCATAGACGGTCCGACCTGGCGCGCCCTGGCACAGCGACTCGAAGATCCGCGCTATTACCGGGCCTACTATCCCGGGGCCTACCCGAATAAGGGCACGCCGATCAGTTTTATCACGTCCCTGAACGGCCAGTGCGGCGACAATAACCGAGGCAACCCGAACAATGGCCTGGCAGCGGCGTATCAAATGATGGTGAACATGGTCGAATACGCTCAACCGCACGACCAGGCCCCCTTCCTCGACGAGACCCGGGGTATCATTGGGGCAAAATCCATGCCCTATGTGACCGAGGTTGCCACCCGCGCACGAAACGGCCTCTGGGAACTCTACCAGGAAGATGGTCCAAATGGAGCCTTCGACGATTTGCTCAGCACCGTGAAGACCGCCCAGCCGGATATCGAGTCCTCGATGACCAACCTCGTGTTCTACCGGACCGCGGATGGTCGGCCCCTGAGTTACTTCCTCACCAACGTCGTCATCGATCTCGCCTTCGGCATGGTGAATCCCAATCCCTTTGCCCGGGAAACCGAAACCGGCAGTCCGACGCCCCGGGATAACACCTTCGACGGCGAGCTCAGCATCGACTATGCGTGGGCGGGCAACTTCAACCCCGGCCTGTTCCCCGACACGGCCAACCGGAAAACCTCGCAAACCCATCCGGTCAAGGGCCTCTACGTCGCCCGACCGAAGGACACGGTCGGGGTACGGGTCAGCGGGACCGCACCCTATTTCCGCCTGGGCATGATCCCGGGCCGCACCATGGATGACCGCGGGAGGGTCACCTGCCTGCAGATCGAGGGTTGGCAGATCCAGCAGAACGGCAAAATCTTCCACAAGGTGCCCCTGCCCCACCTGGGCCAGACCGCCCCGGCGCGGCCCTGGTGGTCGATGGCCCAACCGGGATACAATACCGGGATCAGCTCCCTCCGCAATGGGGAATGGGAGGGCACGACCCGTGATGGCGTCGACTGGCATTCCCTCTGCCACTATACGCGGCCGTACAACCTGGCCGAGGCACCCATACGCTCGCCGGAAGAAGGTGGCCCGGCACGCTGGATGATCCCCAACCTTCCCGAGAATTACCGGGCGGGCGGAAACG
>JAPYUI010000062.1 GCA_029936175.1 Kiritimatiellia bacterium | reverse complement strand
CCCGGTTGGAGGCAATGCGCTTTTTCACGATGACGGTGTCGCTCACCCAGAGAACGATCTTGCTCTCGTTCCCGTCGCTCATCCGGGCGGTGACCAGGTAGGCCCCGGGTTGCTGGAGCGGCGTGGAAATCGTGACCTGTCGATCGAAATGGTCGGGCAGCGGCTTCAGTTTCACCTTCCAGGACGCTGCGCGTGCCCCGAGGTACCTGGACTCATTCTGCTGGACGATACGGTAGCCGATATTCCCCACGTTGACCTTCCGCCAGTCCAATTGCTTGGGCTTGCTCTCTATATGGGTGCGGACATCCTTGAGCAGGAGCTCCACCTTGAGGTGCTGGGCACTGAACTGCACGCCGGTGCCATTGCGGAAACGGTATTGCAGTTCCGGCCCCTTGCCGGCCGGTTGGGTGATGGTGGGTTGGATCTGCCCCCAGTTCTCCTCGATCTGCTCGACCTGCTTCGTAAAGCGGTTCCCCACCCGCCTGAAGGATTTTGCCGCCTCGGGATACTGGCGCCGGTTCAGGTAAATCCTGCCGAGTTGATCGTGGGCTTTCAGCTCGCTGTAGAGCCTTACGAAATTGTGTTCATCGGGAAGGTCAAAACGCTTGATGCCTGTCGCCAACCGGGCGAGGGTTTCCGTATCCTTCAAGGTGTGCAGGGCGTAGGTGCCGCTTTCATTCACCTTGTCATCATCCATGACCTGCCGGCCCGAGAAGTACCAGCCGTACTGCACCATGGTCTGCACCCCGAACTGGTTGAAGAGGAAATCCGCCCGTTCGCGCTTGAGGCGGGGGGCCAGCGCGGGGCTCCAGCGCACCGCCTCGGCCAGGGCCCAGCGCCAGCGCTCTCCATCGTTTGCGGCGTTCTTCCATGCGTCGGGTTCCCCGTAATACACCGGCTTTCCCTCGGCATCCACCGGGGCTCCCTTGTTTTCACGCCCGTAGCCGTAGTAGTGGCCCTCGGTGTAATCCGGCAGGGCGGAAAGGTCGCTGAGGTACTGCATGCGCCAGGCATTCCCGTAGCTGCGCCACTGCGCGAGGGCCCGGCCAAACTGGAAATACAGTTCAGCGACACGCGCCTTGTCCGCCCCGGGGTCGACGGCATCTGCGGCCAGCTTGAACAGTTGCAGGGACCGGATGCGGTCGCGTTCCCGCGTGTTCACGTAACGCCCCCCGCCGCGGTGATGCCCCCGCTTGAATTCGCCCGCTATGATGAACCCCTGCTGGGGAAGGGATGGGTAGGCCTGGGCGATTCTCAGCAGCACCTGCCAATGGTCGGAATGGGCCTCCACCACCTCCTCCAGGAAGCCGTCCAGTTCGCTTTGACGCCGGAGTTGTTGCAGCGCGTTGAGACCTTCATCGAAATCCTGTCGGGCCAGCAGGGCGGGATCGACATCCGGCTTGAACACAAAAGTCCGGAGCAGGTCGTAAGCTTCCTTGTAGTTTCGACTCTTGTTGAGTTTTAGGACCTTGGTCCGACTCGCGGCGTAGGGGTCGGCGGAGGCAGCCCCGGCAAACAGGAAGAGGCACAGGAAACCGGCGAGTATTTTCATGATAGTAGCTCCATATTCTAGAATAGACGCCTCATAAGGGGACAATCTTGGATCAAATCCGCTTTTTCGTACACCGAAAAGCGACCCGGCCTAAAAGGCACCGAAGAGGATGCTGCTGAAGGTGGTCAAGGGGGAGGTCTCGCGGAAATCATCGATGGTGGCCTGGGCATCCCCCATCACGTTGCTGGCGTTCTCCACCAACTTCTTGATTTCGTCATAGAGCTCCTCGTCATTCATCAATTTGCCCACCGTACCCTGGCCCGTATTGATTTTCTCGCCGAGGGCGGCAAAGTCAGCGCTCATTTTCTTGATGGACTCCGATGCCTCGAGCATATTGTTATAAACCTTCTCCTCTTCGCTAAGGAGCTTTCCGAGGGTCCCCTTGCCTTCCTCCAGGCGCGTGGAAATCGACTTCAGGTTGGCGACAGAGCTTTCAAGGTCAGCATAAAGCGGCGACTCCTCGCTGAGGAGCTTTCCGAGGGTCCCCTTCCCGTCGTTAATCCGCTTGGCCACCGCACCGAGGTCATCGCTCGCACTTTGCAGGCTGCCCATGAGGGTATCGGCCTGGTTGTAGAGGGTGTCATCGTTTAGCAGTCGTGCGACCGTGCCGGTTCCCGCATTGAGTTTCCTGGTGATTTCCTGGAGGTCTCCCATGGCCGTCGACAGGTTCTGCATGATGCCGCCCTCGTCCAGTGCGTTGCGGATATATTCCAGGGCCTTGGTTGCCTGGTCGAGAATATCCGCCGGCGGATCCCCGCGCAGGTTGTTCAGGGACGTCAACCATTCCCTGTCCGGGGTCCCCTCGATCACCATCAATTTCATGCCGCCAAGCATTGAGGCCGCCTGCACTTCGAAGCGATAATTCTCCCGCAGGCGGATAGGCTTCTCAAGCTCCAGGATGGCATTGACCCCGGGTTCATTCTCAATCATCTCCAGTCCGCCAACCGACCCGATCTTCATGCCGCGCATATAAACGCTTTCGCCGACCTTCAGGCCCCCGACATCGCTGAAGCGCACCGTCAGCGGAACCGATTCCTTGAAGAATGAATTCTTGCCGATAAGAATCGTGAACGCAGCCAAAAGGAAGATGATGATAAACATAAACGCGCCGACAATGGCTTCGGCGGTAATATCGTGTCTACGGGGTCGTTTCATGGGAGCTCCTTTACTTGAGAAAATCGCTTGAAATATACTGGGCATCAAGGAAACCACGCACTTCAGGGTGCTTTGAATGCAGGAATTCCGCGGGTGTGGACACCTCGACAACCCGCCCCTGGTGCAACATGGCAATTCGATCGCCCACGGTGAGGGCGGAGATCATATCATGCGTGACCACCACGCTGGTAACCCCCAGGTCCCTTTTCAAGTGCATGATCAATTCGTCGATGGTCCGACTGGTGACCGGGTCCAGGCCGGAGGTCGGTTCGTCATAGAGAATGATTTTGGGTTCCGTGACAATCGCCCGGGCGAGACCCGCACGCTTTTTCATGCCGCCGGAAATTTCCGCGGGCAATTTCCAGATCGCGTCTTCCAGGCCCACCTGCGCCAGCACGGAACGGACCTTTTCCTCGATCTCCTCGTCGCTAAACGAGGTGTGTTCCCGCAGTGGCAAGGCGATGTTCTCCCCCACGGACATCCATTGCAGCAGGGCTGAACTCTGGAAAAGGAAGCCGAAATCCCCGCGCAAGCGCTGGAGATCTTTTCCAACGGTGGCGCTAATTGCTTCGCCTTCAATAAGGACCTCTCCCTGGGTAGGTTTCAACAGCTTGACCATGTGCTTGAGCGTAACGCTCTTGCCCGCTCCCGAGGTGCCGACCAGCACCATGGTTTCACCCTTTTTCACGTGAAGGTTAAACCGGTCCAGGACCAGGCGATGGCCGAACTTCTTGATGACATTGTCGAAGCGAATCATGCGTAGAACAACCGGGTAATAATGTAACCAACGATCAGGGTAAGCAGGAAGGAAATAACCACCGTGTTGCGGGTGGATTTGCCAACACCGACCGCACCGCCGGTTGTGGAGAAGCCCTGGTAGCACGCGGTGGAGCAAATGATGACCCCGAAGACAAAGGCCTTGAGGATCCCGATCCAGAGATCCTTGGTTTCCGCGTAAATCAGGGCGTTATCATAATACAAATAGGGTGGAATGCCGAACTGGGTATAGCCGACCAGGCCCCCGCCGAGGACGGCGATGATGTCGGTATAAAAGGTGCAGAGCGGAACCATGATCGTGAAGGCGACCAGGCGCGGCATAACCAGGAACCGGATGGGATCAATGGACATGATTTCAAGGGCGGCGACTTCCTCTGACACGGTCATGGTGCCCAGTTGGGCCCCGACCGAACTTCCCACGCTGGCGGTGAGGATCATGCCCGCCATGAAGGGCCCCATTTCACGTAACATGACCACGGTAACCGCGCCGCCGACGTGGACCTCCTGCCCGTAACGGGCGAGTTCAAGGCCCGTTTGCAGGGCAAAAATCATGCCGGTGAACAGGGCCACGACGGTAAGGACCCCGAGACTGCGAATGCCGGTGATGAACATCTGGTAGAAAACCTCGTGGCGATTCCGATGGGAGAACATGTACCTAAAGTAAAGAAAGCCCATCCCCGTGAACATCGCCGCACGACCGACCGCCTTCCACTGGATCAAGACCTGGCGACCCAGCCGCCGCGTGGCGGTCGAGGGCGGATCGTAAAGTTCAGGCTCGCGGGTAATTCTCATGCACTTCTTCGCTTACCATTTCAGCAGATAAAGCAATTGCCAGCGATCCATATCTCCCGTTTGTTTACGTCCCAACAGGCCTTTCAATACGCTCCAGGATTCTTCGCCCCGCGCGGGATCCTTCTCCGCATTCCACAATGGAAAAAGTGAGCAATACGACGCGTCCCCGCGGCGCTGGTGGCGAAACAGCCCCCAACCTATTTCCAGGTCGGCACGGTCGCCTGCTTCCGCGTAATTTACCAGTCGCCAGAATGGAGCAAAATTGCGCTGAATGGGCCCGGTGTCACGCAGGGGCCAGAGGGCGGGCGCATGGCATTTCACCAGCTCACCGTCCCGTTCATAACGGACAAGCGGCCAGAACTTGAAATACTTCCGGTCGAGCCCACCCGCGGTCTTGGGGGTCCAGGTGATTTGATGCCAGAATGGGAGGACCCGCATGCGTTTGACGACATGACCCTCATGCTGCACGGTCTCCCCGGATGTGATGGGCCACAGGAAAAAGCTGCTCGTGGTATTCCCCACGGTCTTCGAACCGGTGAGCGGAAAGTAGTATTTCTTGTCAACCGTACCCGTGCTGGACTGGTAAAACGGCCAGGGCCCATACACCAGCGTGTTGCCGCCGCCTTTCGAAAAACGAAACAAGGGCGGAAGGATCCAGGTGGTCTCCTGGTTTTCCATGCGCAATTTTCCATAAATCGGGAAAAGGACAAAGCCGCTGCCTGAAGCCCCAGGTTGGGTATAACGCACGTCCGTCCAGAAAGGCCAGAGCACAAATCGCTTCTCCATTACGCCTTCCCGCCGGGAATGTCCGTAGAGGGGAAAGAGCCGGAGTCGATCCTCCCGGCCTCCCCGGGTTCGCGAGTAGAAGGGCCAGAGTATGTTCACGGTGCGGACATTGCCCGCCGCATGCGTCGCGTACAGCGGGAACAGCACCCAGTTCACCTCATCCCGGCTCAAGAAACCTTTCATCGCACCATAGACCGGAAACAGGCCATAGGACATCTTCCCCTCATCATCGCGACCCTGAAAATAAAAAGGGAAAGCCCACAGCCGCGAGCGCGCCTGGGGATCATTCACATCGTCGTTCCATCCGTAGATGCTGAGGAAACGCCAGGTGGATTTACCTCCCCGCACCCGTGTCGTCCCCAGGGGCCAAAGGAATTCCCGCTGCACCAATGCCTGCTTGGGAATGTCCACCCGGCTGTAAAACGGGCGCAGCGCCTGGAAACGTTCCCCATCCGGTCCTTCCAATGACTCGTAAAGTGGACCGAAGGCGGTCGTTCGCTTCATTCCTTCGAGGGTTTCGTAAAGGGCGGTGAAAAACCCAAGGTCGACATGGACCGGCAGGGCACATAGCCCCCTCCCCGGAAATATCGAAGCAACTAGCAGCAAAATCCAGACACGTTTCCAATACACAGCGTCATCCAATACATCGTTTAACGATGTCTGCAAGTTCATTGGCCAGACGGTTCGTCATTTCCTCGGTCGGGCCTTCCACCATGATCCGGCACATCGACTGGGTGCCGGAGTAGCGTACCAGTTGACGCCCCTCCCCGCCCAGTTCTTCATCCGCTTGCGCCATGGCCTGCTGAAGATCCTCCAAGCCTTCCAGCGGAGGCTTGTCGGTGACATTGACATTGATAATCGTCTGCGGGGTGAGCGTCATCCCGGAAGCGAGCACGGACATGCGTTCACCGGTCCGCACCCGGGCCACCAGGAGTTGCAGCGCGGCGATGATCCCATCCCCGGTCGTGTGGTGGTCGAGGTGAATGATATGCCCGGACGCTTCACCGCCCAGCACGGCATCGGTCTCCTTCATTTTTTCCAGCACGTGACGGTCACCCACGGCACTTTCCTCATGCTGGATTCCCTCGTTCTTCAGGAATTGTTGCAGACCAAAATTACTCATCACGGTGGTGACCACGCGATTACCCGCCAAGGTGCCTGAACGCTTCATGAACGCAGCCGTGATCGCGACGATGTGGTCCCCGCTGAGTTCCTGGCCCGTTTCATCCACCGCAATCAGGCGATCCCCATCCCCATCAAATGCCAGGCCCAGGTCAGCCTGCGTCTCCAGGACCTTCGCCCGAAGGTCTTCCGTGTGCTGTGAACCGCAGTTCGCATTGATATTGATGCCGTCCGGCTTGTTATGGATGGCAAAAACTTCCGCGCCCAGCTCGTAAAAGATGACCGGGGCCACCTTGTAGGTCGCGCCATTGGAGCAGTCGATGACAATGCGTAGACCGTCGAGGGACAAGTCGTCGGGGAAGGAACTCTTGCAGAACACAATGTAACGCCCTATGGCATCGTCAATGCGCTTGGCGCGCCCCACCTCATCCGCTGTCGGACGAATATCGCGGATACGACCCGAGCTGATTAATTCCTCTATCTCCGCTTCTTCCGCGTCAGGCAGCTTGTTTCCCGAGCGCGAAAAGATCTTGATTCCGTTGTCCATGTACGGATTGTGCGAGGCCGACAGCACGAGCCCGGCATCCGCACGCATGGACTGCGTGATAAAGGCGATACCCGGTGTCGGAAGCGGCCCAAGCAACAACACATCGACACCCATGGAGCAAATGCCAGCGGTCAGGGCATTTTCCAGCATGTACCCACTCACCCGGGTATCCTTCCCTATCACGATCTTTTGGCGAATACCCTCTGCGCCGTGTCTTTTGCATACGTACGCAGTCGCGCGGCCGATGCGCAGCACGTCTTCCACCGTCATCGGCGCGATGTTCGCGACACCGCGCACGCCGTCTGTTCCAAAAATATGTCCCATGTGGTCTTGTCCAGACTATACCTTGCTTTGCCAAAGGGCGGCACTGGCGTTGACCAGGTCCTGCAGCCAAGCGGTACCTGAGCACCGCACGTCTTGGCTCAGTGTTCGAATCGTTTCAATATAGCCCTGGTCGCTCGACCCGAGTGCTTCTGCAAGGGGTGCCGGGGGACCCGCACCTGGGATGCCGTGGTCCAGCTCCACCAATTGGGTTTCCATTGCTGGCCAGTTCGCGGCCAAGGCCTCGTGAGCGGCAATGTCAACCGCTGCGGCATCAGCGGAGAGCAGGCCCGCGAGGGACAACTCCGCCTTGGCCGCCAATTGCCCCAGGCGTTGAATCCGTTCAGCGATGACGAGGCCCAGCGCCTTCAAGGCGCCATCGTAACAGGCCTGGCCGAAACGGTCTGCCGACATGAAAGGTTTTCGCACATGCAGGTACCAGGCTTTCAAGGCCAGTAAATTCCCTATATAAAGCAGGGTTTTGATCACCCGTCGTTCCATCCGCGGGTACACGGTCATGTCATACGGTTGATCCAACTGCCGGTTCGGAGGACTCATGACCAGATGGTGCGGGGTCGTGATATCATGCCGATGCACAGAACCCGCCGCAAGTACGGTCCCGTATTCCACCTGGACCGGGCCGACCAGGCCGCCCTGCCCGCCCAGGAAAATAGGTTCCTGGTCCAGCATCACCCCTCGCGGGACATCCCCAATGAGAGAAGCAGTTGCCTTGTCACCATGCGGGGTGAAGTTGAAATGAACGTAGGATGATCCGATCTCACTATGATGACTACGATCCACACCACCGGCCATAATGCAGTCACACAAATTAATCAAACTGCCTGCGGTAACGAAGGGGAGAAGGATCGTCTGCTTGAAACCTACCCCATGCGCCGCGCTCGCCTCCTCCTCCATGAGGGTGCCCGACCTCACATGTGCGCAGGGACCTATCTGCACGTCATCGAGAAATACAGCGTGGGAAAAAAAACCGCCCTTCAGCGAAACCCCGGCACCCAATTGACAATTATCGAGGACGACCGGGCCTTCGGAACCGAGTTCACTGCCGGGCCCAATGCTCGTTTCCTCACCCGAAATCCGGGAGCCAGGGTGCAGGATCACATCATCTGCGATGCAGTCGCAGGCCACCTCCGGCGCCACGTACACGGTGGAAGGGGCAGGAATCTGCAGGCCACGATCAACAAGTTCTCGAACGGCATCCTGCATGCCGTCTAGAGCACTTCCTGTATGTATTCCTGTTTCAACAACCGCCAAACCACCACGAGAAATGCGGTCAGCGGTATGGCGAGAATCATGCCCACGATTCCACCCAGGGCGGTCCCCCAGAAGAAGAGGGCGACCATGATCGCCATCGGATGCAACCCGGTTTTATCACCCATGATCTTCGGGGTCAGGATGTACCCCTCGATATTCTGCACGACCAGGAAAACAGCGAAGACCAAACCGAGGGTCAATGCGCCACCCTCCGGTTGGAAAAAAGCCAACGGCAGAGCAATGGCAAGCCCGATCATGCTTCCGAGGTAGGGAATGATATTCAGGAAGCCCAGCATCATGCCAAGCACAAATCCGTAATTGAGGCCCACCAGGGAGAAGCCGAGCGCATAAAGCACACCTTGGGCTAAGGCGATAAGCAACTGCCCACGGAAAAAGGCCACAATAATCTTGATGAATTCCTCGCCGAGATAGATCACGTTCCGACGTGTGGATTCGTTCAGGAAGGGGAACAGACCTTCGATGTCTTCCTTGTGGAAAGGCTTGGCCATGATCATGAATACCAGGTAGATGGGCATGACAAACCAGTTGAAGAAACCGATGATGGTTCCAAATGCGGACGCCCCGGCACTCACGGTTCCCCAGGCCAGGCGCTGCAAGCCCTCGGCGATCAGGTCGGCCCTGCTTGTAACCAAGGTCTTCGCCCGTTCAACAATTTCATATTTCACGAGGAAGTCTCGCAGATGCGCATCCTTGCGGGTCATCTCCAGCCACTCGCGCATTTGATCGATCAGGACGGGCAGTTGCTGGGCAAGGGCACCGATCTCCCCCACGGCCAAGGCTCCGAAAAACCAGATAAATGCCGTGAAAGGCAAGAGCACCGTGACAAAAACGACCAGCACGCTGAGGATGGGTGGCATCCGCAGGCGCTGGACTATGAATGCGTAATACGGTTTCAAGATCAAGGCGATCAAGCCCGCAACCATCAAGGGCATGAAGACGCTTGAGAAGGTATTGAAAAACTGCACGACGTAACGGAAGCCCGTGAGCACGATAAAAACAATCACGCCCATCGAAGCGAGGGCGAAGGCGGAGGCGACCACCGACTGCTGGTGTGCATTGAAGAATCCGCCAGGCACCCGCTGCTGCAGGTCACCCGTTCCAGGGGGAACCGGGTCCGCCGGCGAAGTCGCCGGGTCCCCGGGGTGTTTCCCTGCGGGGGCCTTTTTCGCTGCGGGCATCTTCTTCCGCGCGGACCGGGCTCCCTTCGCTTTTTTCTTTGCCGGACTCATCTCGATTGAGCGGGAATATAGACAGTAGACCGCCGATTAGCAATGGTATACCGCACTGGAGGAAATGACTGCCGCCCCTCAGCGGGAGGATTTGACCGGCATGAGCGAGCACTGCTCTCACTTTAAAGTATTACCCCGGGAGCGGGGATATCGTCCGGGGCAGGCTGAGCCATGGCACAACCATTTGACCGTGGATCCGGCTTAAACCAGCGCATCCAGTGCCTGGTCAACCCGTGGATACTTCCATGAAAAGCCTGCGTCCTCAAAGCGCTTGGGAGCCACCTTTCGACTCTTCAGGATGAGTTCGGTTTCCGTCCGGATGAACCGTGCACCCAGCTTGAGGAGCCAGCCAGGTGAGGGAAGACCGAGGGGCCTTCCCAGGGCCGCGCGCAGGCTGCGCATGAATACCCGGTTGGACACGGGGAAAGGGCTGGCAAGGTTGTAGGTGCCCCTCGCGCCCTGGTTTTCGATGAGAAAATCCACCATACGTACGAAGTCATCAACATGAAGCCAGCTCATAAACTGCTCACCGCTCCCCATTTTTCCGCCAAGCCCTAAGCGCGCCATTCTCTTCATGGGGCCCATCGCACCCGCCTCCCCCAGTACGATGGCGATACGCATGAGGACCTTGCGAAGCCCGGGGACTTCAGCGTCCCAGAAGGTCTTCTCCCAGGCCCGGCAGACATCGACGGAAAAACCCTCCCCGATCACCCCCTGCTCTTCGTCATTAGCGGGTGTATCGCCACGTGTGTCGGCATAAATCGTCGCAGATGCTGCGTTCAACCAGACCGCTGGTCGCTTGGCACATCCATGAATCGCCTCGCCAAGTACGCGCGTTGCATCCAGCCGGGAATGCAGAATCTCCTGCCGGTTGGCTGCATTGTACCGGCAATCGACACTACGCCCCGTCAAGTTGATCACGGCATGGGCCCCATCCAGCTCCCGCACCCAGTCTCCCGGGCCCTTGGCGTCCCATAGAGCCCTGCGAATTTGGGACTGGTCCGGTGCCGGGCGGCGACTGAGCACCACCACCTCACACCCCCTTGCCACAAAATGTTCGGCCAGGGACTGGCCGAGAAAACCACTGCCCCCGGCGAGGATGATTTTTTCATTTGTATCGTTCATGCTGAACCTATGCTTATTTCCTATACTTTCAGTATTTACTGAAAGTATAGGAATGTCAAGGTTTGCAGCTAAATAATGCGGTTTGACCGGAAGCAAGCGGGCACAAGGAGGCCTCAATGCGGTTTCGTGGAGCGGAGATAACGGCACAGAATAGAGCGCAGGCCGCTGGCGGTAAATCAGCTGATGGCAGCCTTTGCCCGGTCCACCAACTCTTCAAAACCCTTGGGATCATGAATCGCGATCTCAGAGACCATCTTGCGGTTTAATTCGATCCCCGTTTTGCTCAAGCCGTTGATGAAACGGCTATAGGACAAGCCGTGTTCGCGTGCTGCGGCTGATATTCGGGCAATCCACAAACGGCGGAACATACGCTTCTTCTGTTTGCGATGCGTATAGGCATTCGCCATGGCATGATCTACCGCCTCGGTAGCGGTGCGAAAAAGCTTACTGCGCCCGCCGCGGAAACCGCGGGCCATCTTGAGCCTGCGTTTGCGGCGTTTGCGTGATGCGGGGGCATTTGTTGCGCGTGGCATGAGAAATCTCCAGATTATAAGTATATTTGCGGGTTTCCCGGGGTCTAGCAGACGCCCGTGGCCCTTTTCATGCGTTTCATGTCACCAGACGAGACGATCCCGGCCTTGGAGAGTTTGCGCATGCGCTTGCGGTTCTTGGATTGAGCCAGATGGCGTTTACCCGGGCGATTAAACTTCAATTTACCCGTGGCCGTACGTTTGAAACGTTTGGTGGCCGCTTTTTTTGTTTTCCCGGATTTTGCCATTTCGGAACCATCTAACCTCTTATTTACCAATAAATTGTCTGTCGCCCGGCAGCGGAAACAAGTCCACCGACCCAAAAACGAGCGGGGATACTTAGTTCAGGCTTCTGCCATAGTCCAGCGAAATTAACAGGTTTTTGCGCCAAATCCCATGAACTGGACCCGTCCAGGTTCATGGGTCCATCCTGCGATTCCAAGGATTGATCCAAGGCCTGGCACCAGGACGAAACCCGGATACCGACTCAAGGTGATTCCTCGGGGTTTTCCACCCTATGTATAAAGCGTACGATGCCCTCGACAACCGCATGACCCGCAAGCGCATGCAGGTCATTATGCCCTACGCCCTCGATCATAAGTAATTCCTTCGGTTCAGCCCGGGCCTTCCGGTGCAACTTTTTGCTGTGGCCCGGCGAAATTACGCGATCCCTTTCCCCGTAAATGAAGAGTATCGGGGACGAGACACGGTGAATTTTTTTGATGTTCCTGTACTTGTCGAATGGGAACAGGGGAATCCGGGTCATTACGCGATATGCGGAGACAAAAGGCGACTCGAGAATGACCGCGGCCGGATGCTGCTCCGTGGCCAGTTCAATCGTGGGGCCGCATCCGAGACTCCGCCCGTAGAGGATGATCGACTCTTCCGGAATCTGGAGGCTTTCCGTAAGATAAAGATACGCCGCTCGAATATCCATGTATACACGCGACTCTGAGGGTCGTCCCGCACTCGTACCGTACCCGTGATAGTCGTAAGCGAGTACGCTGTAGCCGGCATCACGAAGATCCACCATCAGTGATTGAACCGCGCCGACGTCTTCAGCATTCCCGTGACTGAAAAGAATCGTGTAGCGGGCCCGCGGATGCTCCTTCATGATGGCGGAGATCTGCGTGCCACCACCGGTGGTGAGCTTAATGACCCCTTCATGGTCATCGTAATGTGGCTCCGGTATCGGGTACAGCATATACCCAGACATCAGGTGTGCGACCAGGCTTAAAAGCGCGTAGACAAAGACCCCGGCACGAAGGGTCCGCAACCTGCCGGGCGGACCCAGGATAAGGCGATCGAGTTGCAGGTGCAGCATCTTAACGATCCGGGTGGAGGCCCGAGTCGACATCGCCCGGCAAGGCCCGGGTATACCCGGCAGCACCTGGAAGACCTTCGCAGCGTAGTGCCATTTCGCCAATCTGCTCAGCTGCCATTGGCCGCCTTGATCTTTAATTCGGGGTGCTGATTCGTTACAAGACTGTCCGGGGGAACACTTTCATGCAGGAAAACATTTGCGCCGATGGTGGTTCGTTCGCCGATCACGGTCTCGCCGCCCAGGATGGTTGCCCCTGCGTAGATGACCACGTCATCTTCCACCGTGGGATGCCGCTTAATATGCTTTATCGGATGCCCGTTGGCATCCAGGGGGAAGCTTCTGGCCCCAAGGGTAACCCCCTGGTAGAGTTTGACATTATCCCCAATCTCGGTGGTTTCGCCGATGACCACACCCGTGGCATGGTCGATGAACAAGCCGCGACCTATCCGCGCACCCGGATGTATATCGACCCCGGTGTGGGAGTGGGTCCACTCGCTCATCACCCGGGGTACAATCGGCACGTCCAGCGCGTAGAGTTCATGGGCGATCCGGTAGGAGGCGACCGCCAGCAGGCCGGGGTAAGCCAGTTGTACCTCGGCGTAGTTCAGGGCGGCGGGATCTCCATTGTACGCGGCGATGATGTCGCCGATAATCATCTCCCGGATGTGCGGGAACCGATTCATGAATGCATGAATGATATCATGTGAGGCCCGGCCAGGATCGGTGGGTTCCGGCGCACCCTCTACCCGGGCCGCCTCCCCGTGCCAACGAAAAGGAACCGCGCGCTCCAGCTCGGGGCGAAGAATACGCCAGGCGTGGCTCAGGCGGCGCATGAGAAAAACTTCGAAATCCTCCATGGCAATGGAATCCGAAGACAGGCGGCCGGGCAGGACCAGGTCAATCAGGATTTCCAGCCCATCGATAATCCGGCTGGAGCTGGGATAGGAACTGAGAATGTTCTCCGGAGAATCTTCCGCATCATCCCGGTACATGGGCAGGAGACGGGAAACGGTCTCGCAAAGAAACCGGCCCGGATCATCTTTAGACGTATGACTACCCTTTTCCATGATGCCGGCTAAGATAAGGTACGATGATGCCGCATTCAACCGCGAATTGTGTCACTTGAGCGCCAATCGGCCCAACCCGGCGGCATGGCCAGCCTCCCCCTAAGGACCGCTGCCACGGTAAGGACCGCTGCATCGGTAAGGACGACAAACCCAGGCAGGATGAATCCTGCATTTGAGCAGGTCAACTCTTCTGCTTACCCTTGGCCCCGGGATTGCATTTCAGGCAAACCTTTCCCTTGGCCAGCGCTTCCTTGCAGCAGCCGTGCCCGCAATCCTTGCCACCTGCATGCGCCTTGAAGCAGCAACTGCCCTTGTCAAATAATTTCGCAAGGTCCGCAAATTTCACCTCGGCCGGATTCTTGTTGGCCGGTTCGGCCTTGGTCGCCTCAGGCTTCTTGGCGTCCTCTTTCTTTTGCTCAACAACAGGGGGTTTCTCCCAGCCGATGTTTACGTAAAGCGCGGGATGCGACTTTTTAAGCGCGTCCACTCCAGCCTTGTCTGCACCGGTCTGCCACAAGTACAGCTTCTTCAGGCTTTTCATCTTGGCCAGTTCATTCAACCCCGCATTGGTCACCTTGGTGCCATAGAGGTTTAAATATTCGAGGTTGTCCAGGCCGCTCAGGTGCTGGATGCCCGCATCACTTACCGCTGTCTTTTCGAGGTGAAGACGCGTGAGGTTTTTCAGTCCACTCAAGGACTTGAGCCCGTCATCACTCACCTTCGTGCCCGCGAGGTTCAACCAGGTCAGGTGGGACTTAAGCGGGGTCAACTGCGCCACCTGGGCGTCGCCAATCTCCTCTCCGGTCAAGCTGAGGTTCACCTGGAGCAACGAATTGTTATTGGCCAGCGGCATGACCAGGCCTCCCAGCTTGGACACCGGGGCCGTGGCTTTCGCATCCAGGGGAGAAAGCCCCTTGGCGAGTTGGTCGACCAGGTCCAGTTTCTTGGGTTCGGCCTTGCCGCCATCCAGGGCCTTCGCCATCTCGGGCTTCCAGCCCTCCATTTTCCCGCCCTCCTTGATCCAGTTGTAAATCGCCTGCTGCTGCTCCTTGGTCAGGGCATCGCCCTTCGGGGGCATGATGTCGTCGTCATCTTCGGGGAGCGATACAAGCTTGTAGAGGGTGCTCTTTTCCGGGTCACCCGCTATGAGGACTTTTCCTTCTTCACCCCCCTTGAGGATCATCTCGGGCGTGTCCAGGCGAAGTTCACCCTTCGGCTTCTTACCCTTCGGGTGCTTGGCTTGGTCGATATGGCAATCGAAGCAACGTTTCTGGAAAATGGGATAGACGTCCTTCACAAAATCCACCGCAAAGGCAGGGGGCACCGCAGCTAAAGCGGATGCTACAATGGGAACCAGGAATCTTCTCATAGGGAGCCTCTTCGTATTAAAAAACCCAACCGGTACGGACCATAAAGAAAACCATGTGGGATGCACTAAAATTAAGCAACAAACACCTTACTTGCTGTTTTTCGCGCCCTCTTTGATCCAATCGTACAATAACTTCTTTTGTGCAGCGGTCAGGGGGTCGGCTTTGTCTTCCGGCGGCATCGCGTCCTCGTGATCGCGCGCGAGCGTCGTCAATTTATAGGTGGAACTGTCCTCCGGGTTGCCCGGCTTCACCACCACGCCATCCTCACTCCCTTTCATCACGAAATCGTAGGTATCCATTCGCAGGCCCGCCTTCGGCTTCCGGAGACGACCGGCTTTTTCATAGGGAGCTTTGTGGCACTTCACGCAGCTATTGTCAAAAATGGGCTGAATATCCTTTGCATAATCAACCTCAGCCAGTGCGTCGAAACAAAGCATAAACACACTTGCGCCAAGCGCGGCTCCAAACAAATACTTATTCATCGGTCATCCTTTAGGTTAAATTGAAGGGCTTGCTATAGGTTAATTTACGATGGTTCAATCCTATTTTGACGGGTTAGACGCCGGATTCTCAGCAACCGGACGCGCCGACACCGGGCGCATGGTGCCGGGGCTGAGGCGTTGAATATCGATCCATTAGGCCGATATACAGGGGCTACGCACCCTCCCCAGGGACTGAAGGGGCGGACGATTAATGCGCTTCCAGCCAGTTCGCACCCGTCCCGATATCAACCACGATCGGGACCTTGAGGGTCAAGGCTTCCTGCATACATCGCTGGACCAAGTCCTCCACGGACGGCCCTTCCGCGGGACAAAGGTCAAATACCAGTTCGTCATGCACCTGGAGGAGCATGCGGGTCTTAAATCCCCCCGCTTCGAGCGCGGCCTGCACCCGGGTCATTGCAATCTTGATCATGTCTGCAGCCGTGCCCTGGATCGGGGAATTCATCGCATTCCGCCGAGCGGCATTTTGAATCGTCTTGTTCCGAGAGTTGATATCGCGCAAATAACGCCGGCGGCCGCACAGGGTTTCCACATAGCCATGCTTTTCACAAAAAGAAACCGTGTCGTCCATGTACCGTTTCACGCCGGGATATTGCTCGAGATAGGACTGGATGATGCCGGAGGCTTCCTTCCGCGGGATGCCCAGGCGTTGGGAAAGGCCGAAGGCCGTAATCCCGTAGATAATCCCGAAGTTAACCATTTTCGATTTCCGTCGCATTTCGATGCTGACGTCCTCCAGTTTTACCCCAAACACCTTCGCGGCCGTGGCCGAATGAATATCCCGACCCTGCTCGAAGGCCTCGATCATCCCGGGGTCCTCACTGATCGATGCCATCACCCGCAACTCAATCTGCGAGTAATCCGCCGCCATCAGGACGAAACCCTCACGGGACACGAAACCCTTCCGGATTTCCTGGCCCAACTCCGAGCGAATCGGAATATTCTGAAGGTTTGGATTGTTGGACGAGAGGCGACCCGTAATCGCCCCGGTCTGGGTGTAGGTCGTGTGCACCCGTCCGCTCTTCGCCAGCAGGGTTCCGGGGAGGGCATCAACATAGGTGCTCTTGAGTTTCGTGGCTTCCCGGTATTCCAGGATCTTGCGGACGATTTCGTGATGCGACGCGAGACCCGTTAACACCTGTTCGCTGGTGGAATACTGCCCGGTTCGCGTCTTCTTCGGCTTCTCCAGCAACTTCATCTGTCCAAACAGGACCTCGCCCAGCTGCTTGGGAGAATTGAGGTTGAATGCGGTGCCCGCCAAGGCAAATATTTCCGCCTCGTATTCCTGGATCATCCGCCCCAGCTCAACCGAGAAGACCGCCAAGGCGGCCGTATCGAGAGCGACTCCCTCGTGCTCCATTTCGACCAGCACCGGCAAGACCGGCATCTCCACCTCGTAGAAGACCCGTTCCTGGCCGCGTTCCTCCAGCAGTGGAACCAGCTTTTGATATAGCTGCAGCGTGATGTCTGCATCCTCGGCGGCATAGTCCACCTGCTTCTCGACGTCGACCTCCAGGAGGCTGAGTTGTTCGGCGCCCTTGTCACCAATCAGGTCGGTGATCGGCACGGGGCGATAACCCAGGTAGGCTTCAGCCATGAAATCCATGCTGTGTCGTTGATCCGCCTCAACCAGGAAATGCGCGATCATGGTGTCGAATAAGGGGCCCCTCACCCGCAACCCATGCCACCGCAGCACCGACAGGTCGAACTTCAGGTTGTGGCCTATCTTTAACGTCTCCGCGTCCTCAAACAGCGGGCGAACATCCTCCAGGGCCTGCGGACTGTCGATCACCACATAAAACCCGACGCCCGCCTCTCGACTGAATGCAATCCCGATGAGATCACAGGTGGTGGTGTCGAGGCCCGTCGTTTCGGTGTCGAAACAAAAGGCCTGGCCGGCAAAGGACCTCACCAACTCAGCGCGATCACCCTCGCTGCCCACCACACGGTAGTCATGTGGGGTATTCTCGATGGTCCTATATTCAGCAGAAACCAGTTCTAACTGGACCGCCCCGGTCGCCTCCTGCGCAACCACTTTTTTCCGGGGATCACCGCGTCCCGCCTGGAAATCTTTCCCGAGTAATCGCTTGCCCAGCTGGTTGAGCTCGAACTCGATCATCAGGCCCTCGAGTTGATCCCGGTTGCGCTCGCCCAGGATCAAGTCGCTCAGCTTTTCCACGACCGGAACCTCACGGTTGATGGTGACCAACTGTTTAGACAGGTAGGCCTGGTCCTCATTCGCCTCCACCTTTTCCCGTTGCTTACCCTTAAGCTCATCGGTATGCCTGTACAGTTCCTCGACGCTGCCATACTGGGCTATTAACTTCTTCGCGGTCTTCTCCCCGACACCGGGAACACCGGGGATATTGTCTGAGGCATCCCCCCACAGCCCGAGGATGTCGACGACCTGGCTCGGGGCATCCACACCCCAGTTGGTATTGATTTCTTCGACCCCGAGAATCTCGGGCGCCCCACCCTGTCGACCCGGTTTATACATATACGTATGCTCGTCCACCAGTTGGGCGAAATCCTTGTCGGGGGTGACCATGAAGGTGGTGTAACCCGCCTTGGACGCCTGGCTGGCCAGGGTGCCGATGACATCGTCGGCCTCATAGCCCGGGTACGCCAGGACCGGGATGTTGAAGGCTTTGACCAGGCGCTTCACGACCGGGAGTGCGGCGGCGATATCTTCAGGCAGGGCGTCCCGCTGCTCCTTGTATGCAGGAAAGATCTTGTGCCGCTCGGTCGGCTCACGGGTGTCAAAGGCCACGGCAAGGTGGGTGGGCTTGCGCTTCTCGATCAGGTCGAGGAGCGTGTTGGCAAAACCGAAAAGAGCACTGGTGTTGACACCATCGGACGTAAAGATGGGACTGCGGATCAACGCGAAGTGCGCCCGGTAAATCAGCGCCATCGCATCAAGCAAATAAAGGGTGTGCTCGTCGTCGTCGGCCATGGCCCCATCTATCCGATGCAAACGGAGATGGAAATCCTAAATCCTGTTTAACCGTCCGCCAGCATGGGGAATCCCCCTGACGGCGAGCATATCAACCGGCGGTCACGCCTGGAGAATCGCGTTCAAGCGTTGCAGCCACGCCGCATGATTCGCCGCAGTATCCAGGGCATGAGCGTCCTGCTCATGGGTCATCAGGTACGGAAGGGTTCTATTCTCACCCACAGGTTCGGCAACCTCGGATGGATTCTTTGACGTTGTGTTCATGATAAACCACAAGCAATGCATCAAGTATGCCAACCTCGCATAAAGGATAAAAACAGGACCAAAAGGACGGTTTAGATGGCATTGTGCGCCACCTGGCCCGTCGGCATTCTCAAAACCGGCAAGGACGATTCCTTTTTGAGGCCATCCTAACCAGGGAAAACGAGAAGCCGTTGGTTTCCCGGGAAAAAGCGTCGTACGGGCTTCAGGTGCGGGAGGCCTTCGATAACCTGCGCGTACAGGACTCACGGGCTCCGCAGGCCGAACACTCGCCCTCACCATTTATCGAGGCGCTGCCACAATGACGAATGGGCTTGCCCCGCAGAAAAACACCGAGCACCATGCCTCCGACAAGGATGGTCACGACGAACACGGATGCCAGGGCAGTCGCAAAATAAACGCTCATGTGTACATAATACCCACATATTTTGGCGCATCAACCGATTTCAGCGGGAATCCAAAAGACCCTGGGGCGGGCAGTCCTTGCCCCGGGCCTATTCTCTGCTAGGCTGTACCTATGCGTGGGTATATCATCCATCCGGACGACAATGTGGCCACGGCCCTGGATCCGCTTGAACCGGGATCGACCCGGGTCCTCGGGGCAAAAGCCGGCGAAGTCACGGTTGTCGAGACGATTCGCGAAGGGCATAAGGTCAGCCTGGTTGCGATACCGAAAGGGGCGCCCGTGCTCAAGTACGGCATCCGCATCGGGTACGCCAGCATGAATATTCCCGCGGGCCACTGGGTGCATCTGCACAACCTGCGCAGTGACTACGACGAACGATCCCAGACCCTTGATGGCGAAAGTGGTGCACCTACGGAGCCTGTATATGTCTGATTCCTGGCAAGGCTATCTACGCCCGGACGGCCGAAAGGGTATCCGCAACCTCGTCCTGGTGATTTATACGGTCGAATGCGCCAGCTTTGTCGCCCATGCCATCGGCCGCGATGAGGAGGATGTGCACGTGATCGGCTTCCCGGGCTGTTACGACAACCCCTATGCCATCCGCTTGATGCTGAGCCTTGCGCGCCATCCCAATGTCGGCGCCGTACTCAGCGTGGGATTGGGCTGTGAGTACACCCAGCCTGCACGCATCGCAGAAATAGCAGGAAAATCAGGACGCCCCGCGCAACATTTCTTTATCCAGGACGAGGGCGGAACCCGCAGCAGCACCGAGAAGGGCAAGGCCATCGTTCACAAGCTTCGCGAACAGATCCGGACCGAGGTCCAACGCGGGCCAATGGGCCTGGCCGACCTGATCGTCGGGTGCGAATGCGGGGGCAGCGATGCGAGCTCCGGATTGGCGGGAAATCCCGTGGTTGGCCGGTTTTTTGACCACCTGGTCGATGCCGGTGGAACCGCTATCTTTGAGGAAATCGTCGAGGCCATCGGCCTCAAGCACTGGTTGCTCGCCCGCGGGTCGGATCCTGACGCGGTCCAGGCCCTGCGCAGTACCTACGAGAAGGCCGAGGCCTATTGCCGAAGTGTACGCCAATACAGCACCTCACCCGGAAACTTTGCCGGGGGACTGACAACCATCGAGGAAAAGAGCATGGGGGCCGTGGCCAAAAGCGGTTCGCGACCGATCCAGGGGGTGATTAAGGTCGCGGAGTCCCCTCCCCGTCCCGGACTCTGGCTGCTGGACAGTGTGCCGGATCCGCATTTCATGCAATTCGGCTACACCAACCCAAATGACTCGGAAGGCCTGATGGATTTGCTCGCGGCCGGATGCCAACTCCTCCTCTTTGTCACCGGAAGAGGCAGCGTTATCGGAAGCCCCATTGCCCCATTGCTAAAGGTCACGGGAAACAGCCGCACCTACGACCGCATGGAAGAGGACATGGATTTCAATGCCGGGGCCATCCTGAGTGGGGCGAAAACCCTGGATGAAGCCGCCGATGACCTGGGGTCGCTCATTGTGCGCATTGCCTCGGGCGAGACGACTAAGCCGGAGCGGCTGGGCCATCGCGAATATTTCATACCGTACAAGCACCAGGACACCCCGTCTCTCTCGGCGGGATGCCGGGCCTGATGGCCCTTTACGGGGCGTGCCCCCTTTGAAAGTTTGACAAACCGGCTAAAGCTTAGAAAGGTATGCCGGTCAGGAGATTCTTTAGCATGCATGAATGGATAAAAGGTTGGCTGCTCGGTGGATTAATCACTTCAACGGCCCTATGCCTCCCGGCACAGCAGCAAGATAAAAATGACCCTGGCCCCCAGGCGGCGGATCAACCTGCGGAGCCCCCGGCAGTAAAAGAGACCGTTTCGCTTGATCCTGAACGGCAAAAAAAGGTCGACACCTGGATTCAGGAACTCGGCAACTCCAGTTTCCGCATCAGGAAGAAGGCCTCCCGTGCGCTCTGGGAACTCATGGACGAGGCCCTGCCAGCCCTCGAAAAGGCCGCGAGCGGTGATGACCCCGAGGTCACGGTCAGTGCGCAGGAACTGATCGACAAGATCAAGGCCGGCCTCGTGCCGGGCATGTCGGATGAGATCATCGACCTGATCGACCGCTTCCGGACCACCCGCCACCTCAAAACCAAGATCGGCATCGCAGCCCTGATTTTTGAACTGGAGAACGGGGAACGGGTCGTTCTCAACCTGCTGCGAAACGAATCCAACGAGTCCACCCGGGAAGGGATTATCCTGGCCATCACCAAGAAACTGAACACCAAGATCGGCATCGCGATTCTCAACGACCAAGCCCGGAACGTGGACCTGTTACTCAAGAGCGCGTTCAAGATCGCGTTGATCTCACGCAGCGACAAGGCCTACCGGGATTTTGCCCTCTGGAAAATGATGAACGGCGGGATCGAAGCCGAGATTGCCCGGCTGGAGACGCTCGAAAAACCTGCCGACCCCGATGTATTGATCCTGGTTTACCTTCACCGGGCACGCGGC